>JABHYY010000030.1 GCA_018653605.1 archaeon | reverse complement strand
TATCTTAAAGTATGCACTTGCTAATGCTGTAAAGTTCAATGGAAAGGCTAATCCTGGTGCTGTTATTGGTGCTGTTTTTGGTCTTGATCCTGAGTTGAAGAAAAAAGCTAAGGAAATTGGGCAGGAAGTTGCTAAAGTTGTAAAGGAAGTTAATGCTATGTCTTTAGATGATCAAAAAGCCAAGTTAGATTCTTTGGGTGGGGTGGAAGAGAAGAAGAAAGTGCTGAGGGAAGGGTTGAAAGAATTAAAAAATGCAGTTAAAGGAAAAGTTGTTATGAGATTTGCTCCAAGTCCTAGTGGACCAATGCATATTGGCCATGCGATGACTGGAGGATTGACAAGTTTATATTGCAAAAAATATGATGGAAAATTTATTCTTAGAATAGAAGATACTAATCCTGGAAATATTTATCCTGATGCTTACAAAATGATTCCTGATGAAGCAGATTGGGTGTTTGGTAATGTTTCTGAAGTTTGGATACAATCTGATAGAATGAAAATTTATTATAAATATCTTGAAAAATTAATTAAGTTAAATTCTTGCTATGTTTGTACTTGTTCTCAAGAGCAGTTTAAAGAAAAATCAAAAAATAAAGAAGATTGTCCTTGTCGTAAGCTTGATGTTAAAGAAAATCAAGAAAGATGGAAAAAAATGCTTGATAAGAAAGGATACAAAGAAGGAGAGGTTGTTGTTAGGTTTAAATCAGGTATGCAGGATAAAAACCCTGCAATGAGAGATTTTCCATTAGCAAGAATCAATGAAAATGAACATCCTAGACAGGGAGACAAATTTAGAGTTTGGCCTTTGATGAACCTTTCTGTGACTGTTGATGATATAGAAGCTGGAATGACTCATATTATTAGAGCTAAGGAACATGCAGATAATTCAAAAAGACAAGAAAAAATGTTTAAGGTTTTAGGGAAAAAGTTTCCAGAAACATATTTCTTAGGAAGATATAATTTTACTGGACTACAAATATCTTGTTCAAAAACAAAAGAAAAAATTGAAAAAGGAGAATTTTCTGGTTGGGATGATATCAGATTACCATTTATTGCAGCCTTAAGAAAAAGAGGATTAAGACCAGAAGCATTTATGAAGTTTACTGAGGAAGTTGGCATTTCTAATGTTGATAAATCTATGAGTGGAGAAGAATATTTTAAAAAAATTTACTCATTTAATAAAGAAATATTAGATCCTATTTCTAAAAGGTTTTTCTTTGTTGAAGGTAGTTCTAAGGTTAAGATTAAGCATTGTTTGAAAGAGGTTTCTGTTCCTAACCATCCTGAGAAGGATCTTGGTAATCGTAAGCTTGGTTTAACTGAAGAGTTTTATGTTAAGGATAAAATCGGTAAAGGTGTGTATAGGTTTATGCACTTGTTTAATTTTAGTGATTTAAAGTTTGTTTCTGCTGAGTATGATGCTGAATTAAAGGCTAGGATTATACATGCTGTTCCTGTTGAGGGTGCTGTTGATGTTGAAGTTTTAATGGATGATGGTAAAGTTTTGAAGGGGAAAGGTGAAAAAGCTTTGACTACTTTGTCTGAAGGTTCTGTTGTTCAATTCGAGAGGTTTGCATTTGTTCGTCTTGATAAGAAAGGTGAAACTTTGAGGTTTGTTTATACACATGGTTAAGATTAGATTTTCTAAGGTTGAATTAAGAGACCTGTTTAAAGCTTGGGTAATTATTTCTATTGCTGTTGGAATTGTGTTAACTGGTGGTGTGCTAGGTTTGAAATTGTTTACAAATGTTTTACTTGCTGCACTTACTGTTGGGATTGGTTTTTTGTTTCACGAAATGGGGCACAAAATTGTTGCACAAAAGTATGGCTGTTTTGCTGAGTTTAGAGCTGACAATTATATGTTGCTCTTAGCTATAATAACTTCATTCTTTGGAATTGTGTTTGCTGCACCTGGTGCTGTTTGGATATCTGGACATGTTGGAAAAAATAGGAATGGTAAGATTGCTTTAGCTGGACCTGCAACTAATATTGGATTAGCTGTTATCTTAGTTGTTTTGAGTTTCTTCTTTGATGGTGGATACATTGGTAAAATCATTTCTTTAGGTCTGTTGATCAATGTTTGGTTAGCTTTGTTCAATTTATTGCCATTCTGGATTTTGGATGGGAAAAAAATTCTTAGTTGGGACAAAACAGTTTACCTTATTACTTTAGGTTTAGCTATTGCACTTTTTGTGTTAAGATATTTCCTTCCTTCTGTTATGACAGTCGCAGAAATCATAGGGTAAAGTATTTAAAGTTAAAACCCCAGATATAGACCATGTCTGTGATGAAAGCAATAAAGGGGTTTAATAGATTAAAAAAAATAGCTAATGTGTTAGTTTCTCAAGGGTTGGATGTTGTTGTTGAAGGTTTTAAGATAAATTCCTATGTTTCTTTTGATCAAAAAATAAAAAAGAAAAGAAATGCAGCATTATCACATGAAATTCCAGTCAGGTTAAGAAAGGCAATGGAAGATATGGGTGGTGCTTATGTGAAGCTTGGACAGTTGTTAGCTTTAAGACCTGATTTGATTCCTCAAGAGTATTGTAAAGAGTTTGAAAAGTTATTAGATAATGTTAAGCCTTTTCAGTTTTCTTCTGTAAAAAAGATTATAGAAAGTGAACTTGGCAAGCCTATGAGTAAAGTATTTTCAAGTTTTGATAAGAAACCTATTGCTGCAGCTAGTGTTGGGCAAGTGCATAAAGCAAAGTTGAAAACAGGGCAAATCGTTGCGGTTAAAGTTCAAAGGCCAGGTATAGAAGAGGTTTTTGAGACTGATATTGATATTTTACATTATTTAGCAAGACAGGGTGATAAGCATTTCAAGGAATTAAAACCTTATAGACTTATTCAGCTTGTAAAGGAGTTTGAAGAGTATACTAAGAAAGAGTTGAATTATCAGGTTGAAGCAAAAAACATTGAATTCTTTTACCAAAAAGAGAAAGTTAAGGGTGTAAAGATTCCTAAAGTGTATTGGGATTATACAAAGAAGAAAATTATTGTTATGGAGTTTATTGAGGGAAGAAATGTTATGGATTGTTTGAATGAGTTGAGTAAAAAAGAAAAAAAGAAAATTTCTAGAGAGATTCTTGATAGTTTAGGTAGGCAAATTTTGGAATATCATATGTTTCATGCTGACTTACACACAGGGAATATATTTTTAATGAAGAATAAAAAAGTAGCTTTCCTTGATTTTGGTATTGTTGGAAAAATGTCTCCCATTATGAGAGAGGTGATGGAAGAGATTATGGTTGGTTTTGTTAAAAAAGATATTAATCTAATTGTTCGAGGGTTGATGGACCTAGGTACTTTTGAAGGTGATGTTGATGAACAGAAGTTTACAGAAGAATTGTATCAAAAAATGCATTCATTTTATGGAATTGAATTGAAAAAAATCAATGTTGCTGATTTTTATACAACTGTTATGACAATTATTAGAAAGTATAACATGCAATTGCCAGATAATTTTGTTTTGATTTTAAAAGCTCTTGCTACAGGTGAAACTGTTGCAAGAATAATTGATCCTGATTCTAATTTTGTTGAAATTACTAGAGGACATGTTGAAAAGATTATAGAAAGGAAAAAAGATCCAAGAAATATTTATGATACAATTAAGAGCCATAGTTATAGATGGGGAAATACTCTAAAAAGATTTCCGCAAGATTTAAGAACTTTAATGCACATAGTAAAAACTGGAGCGAAAGTTGATGTTGATATTAACCACAAAGAGGTTGATGAGTTAACACATGAGATTGGTATTTCAAGTGATAGAGTAACACTTGGATTGATCATTGGTGCATTGGTTGTAGGTGCATCTTTAGTAATGTTGGCTGGAATTGGGCCATTTATATGGGGTGTTCCTGTTATATCATATGGAATGCTTTTTGTCATAATCATACTATCATTTGGTTTGGTAGTATCAATATTGAATGAAAAAAGAGGGGGATAAAATGAGAAAAAAAGTTAAAAAAGAGGTAAAGAAAGTTGGTCGAGTTGGAATTGGCCTAGGTTATACTTTAAAAGACAAAATGGGTAGGCTTGTTAATAAGCTTGCTAAAAAAGGTAAAGAGAAAGAGCCTGCAGTGAGAAAAAAGGTAAAGATGGGTAGTAAGAAAGCTTTAGCAATTTCTAAGAAAAGTTTGACTATGCTAGAGAGAGAGTTAAAAAAGTTAGAGGCTGAAACTAAAAAGTTAAGAGCTAGAGCTAAAAAAACTGTTAAGAAGAGAATTAAGAGGAAGACTGTTAAGAAAAAGCCAGTTAAGAGAAAAGCTAAGAAGAGAGTTGTTAAAAGAAAAGTTAAGAAGAAAACAGTTAAAAGAAAGGCTAAGAAGAAAGTTGTTAAAAGAAAAGTTAAGAAGAAACCTGTTAAAAGGAAAGCAGTGAAGAAAAAGACAGTTAAGAGAAAGGCTAAGAAAAGAGTAGTTAAGAGAAAAACTGTTAAGCGAAAGAAACGAAGATAGTTTTTATTTCTTTTTTATATTTTATTATTAGGGTGGTTATACCGATGATAAACATTGCTAGTGATGACCACTGTCCTATGCTCAAAGCAAGGTAAACTGTGTCTTCTCTGTAAAAATCTATTAGAAATCTGCCTAAGCCTAACAAAGCCACCATTGAGAAAAATATAAATCCTGGTTTGTGGTGCTTTCTCGAGAGTAAAATTAATACTCCTGCTACTGCAAATCTCTTTAGAGCTGAGTAAATTTGTACTGGGTGTCTGCATTGAGAGTCTCCAAAGTCAACACACCATGGCAAAGAAGTTACTGTGCCTGGAAGTTCTGCATTTATGAAATTAGCTATCCTGCCTAGAGCCAATACAATTACTGCTGGTATAGATACTAGATCTGCTGCCTTTAATAGAGAGATTTTGTATTTTTTGCAGAAAAAGTATCCTGCTACTAATGCTCCTATCAGTCCACCATGGAATGCCATTCCACCTTCCCAGATGTAAAGAATTTTGATTGGATCTGCTAAATAATAAGCTGTTTCCCAGACGAGAACATGAAATAATCTGGACCCCAGTATTACACCAAGCATTAGGTAAAAAGAAAAGTCATAAGCTTGGTCTTTTGTCAAGTTTATCTTATTTCTAAATTTTACTAGCCAAATTGTCAAAATTATGAATCCTAGGATGTATACCAAACCATAGTATCTTATCTCTAAAGGGCCTAGATTTAGTAGTGTTGGATTAAGGTTGTGGATCCACATGGTGCTTATAGGTTTTTAGAGATTTATAACCATTTCCCCTCGAGAAACATAAAGTTTAAAAACTCCAGAGTCTCATAAATAGGTATTGACCGTGAGGGGTGATATAAGAATGGCAAAAATCGTAGAAAAATGCGGAATAAAAAGAGAGGCTGGTTATCTTTATTTCTTAGACAAGAATGGAAATGTTGCAAGAGTAAAGATGAAAAGACCTGGTATGAAAGGCAAACCTAAACAACAAGTATTAGTGAAGTGTAAAGTAAAAAGAGAAGCTGGCTACCTATATTACATTGACAAAAAAGGAAATGTATGTTGTGCAAAAATGGCACGTGGTGGAAAGAAGAGAAAAAAGAAAGCTAAGAAAAAAGTTGTGAAGAAAAAAACAGTTAAAAGAAAAGTTAAGAAAAAAGCAGTAAAGAGAAAAGTGAAAAAGAAAGCTGTTAAAAGAAAAGTTAAGAAAAAAGCAGTGAAGAAAAAAGTGAAAAAGAAAGCTGTTAAGAAAAAAACTGTTAAAAGGAAAAAGAAAAGATAAATTTATTTCTTTTTTATTATTTTTTTTGTTTTTGGTTTTTCTTCATATTTTTTTGTTCTACAACATGGCATTATAGTCACCTCTAGTTACATTCTATTCTAAATATTTAAAAAAGTTTGGCAGAGACACAAGGCTCTTTTCACCCCATATAAACATTTACTTAATACTTCTCTTGTTTCAAATATTATTTCCAAAAATGCTAATTCAAATGACTCTGTTATCAGAGTAAACTTCTAGTTCCAAAATCTTGTTTCAAATCCCTTGAATCTCTCTTGCCTCTTCGGCGTATAATTAAAAACTGCCCCACTACTTATTTAGAGGGGGAGGAAGTTTAAATATGTTTGGGGGAAAGGCTTTTAAACAGAACATATATTCTCTAGTACATGTTAGATTCAGTTCGAAGATCTGGAAGTTAGTATTCTTATTTTAATATAGTTAGGAGGTTCTATTATGAAAGTTAAAGATTTTAAATGGAAAAAAGGAATAAAAGTTAAAGAAATGGTGGAAAGCTTTGGAAACCTAGGGTTCCAGAGTATAGAGTTAGCAAAAGCTTCAGAAGTTATTGTTAAAATGAAGAAAAATTCAGCAAAAATATTCTTAACATTCACTTCAAACATGGTGACAAGTGGGTTGCGTGGTTTCTTTGCTCAGATTGTTAAGTTAGGTATGGCTGATGTTCTTGTTACAACTGTTGGTGGCTTAGAAGAGGATATTATGAAAGCTACTGGTGCAAAGTTTGACATTGGTAAGTTTGAGGCTGATGATGTTGAATTGCATGAGCAAGGTGTTAACAGAGTTGGTAATTTGTTTATCAATACTGAAAGTTATATGAAGTTTGAAGATTGGATTGGTCCTGTATTACAACAATTGTATGATAAGAAAAAAAGATGGGCTGTATCTGAGTTACTAAAGGAGTTAGGGCTTTTGTTAGATGATGAAAATTCTATCTTGTATCAAGCTGCAAAGAATGATGTTCCTGTTTTCTGTCCTGCAATTACTGATGGTGCTTTTGGATTTCATTTATACTTGTTTCAGCAAAACCATCCTGATTTTGTTGTAGATGTTGTGCAAGATTTTGGGAATATACTTTTGTGTACTTCTCATGACGAGAAAAAGGGAGTTATTGCTCTTGGTGGAAGTATTTCAAAACATCATGCTATTTTGTGCACTTTGTTGAATGGTGGTGCTGAATTTGCTGTGTACTTGACTACTGCACACAAAACATCTGGTTCAATGTCTGGTGCTACTACAAACGAAGCAAAGTCTTGGGGTAAAGTTAAAGATGATTCAGACATAGCAACTGTTATTGGTGATGTGACTTTCACATTCCCTTTGGCAATGATTAGAGCTTTAGAACAGTTAGATGAGGAAGGTTTGTTGAATGGCTAAGTTTATTTTAAGTAAATCTAAAGCTATTGAACAGTATAACAAAGCTAAAGAGTTAGCTGACATTGTGTCTTACAGTTCTAAAACTAATCCAGATGTTACACCTATCTTAGAAGCTGAAACTGATGCAAAGTTTAACATTCACACCATTAACGAGCTAAAAAGAGTCAAGGATAAGTCTAGAGTGTATTTCTTAGCGCAAGGCTGGAGTCAGGAACAAATAAAGTCCCTACTTAATCAAGGAGTTTCTAAATTTATTGTTGATAATGAAACTGATTTAGATACTTTTCTTGAGTGTGATGTAAAAGATGTTGAATTATTGTTAAGAGTGAAACTTAAAGAGAGAACTTTGAAAACTGAGAGATATTTTGTTTTTGGTATGGTTTCTGCTGTTGTTAGTGAGAGGATTAAAGAGTTGAAAGGTAAAGTTAAAACTTTAGGTATACACTTTCATAGAAAAACACAGAACATGGCTGAGTGGAATTTGATTCCTGAGATTTCTGGTATGTTTGAGCCTGATGTTTTAGAAGCAATTGATGTTCTTGATATTGGTGGTGGTTTGCCTTCTGTTTATGCTAATACAAATGTTAAGGTGTTTAATTCAATTTATGATAAGATTAAAGAGTTGAGAGCTTGGTTGAATGAAAAGGATATCAAGTTGATGATTGAACCTGGAAGATTTATCTGTGCACCTTGTGTTAAGTTGGTAACTAAAGTTGTTGCTGTTTATGAGAATAATATTATTGTTGATGCTTCTGTGTATAATTCTGATACTGATGCTTTTGTGGTTCCTGCTAAGTTGCTTGTTGAAGGTGAGGGTTCTGGTCAGGCTTATGTTATCAAAGGTGTGACACCTTGTAGCATGGACATTTTTAGGTATAGAGTTTATTTATCTGAAGTTAAGGATGAGATAGTTTTCTTGAATGCTGGTGCTTATAATTTTAGCACTGACTTTTGTGATCTTGAGAAGTTGGAGACTGAGGTTGTTAATTAGCTCCATCTAGATAAGGTTGAACCTGAGTTTCATAAAGAGTTAAAACTGTTTCTCGTAATGGAAGATCATATACTAATGATGATGCAGCTTCTTCTAATGGGCTTGATTTAAAGTATCTTAAAATCATCTCTTTTTTTTGAGGATCCTTATCCAAAAGGTCAAATACCTCTCTATTAGAATCAGCCCTTATACTAGCTCTGTTTCCAGTAGAGCATAATTCTGAAGAGACATCTAATGCCATTAAAAGAATGAATTCATCCACATATTCAATAATATCATTTGTATGGCAGTATCTCACTATCTCTGTAGCACTTCTTGTTGCTTGCTCTGTAAATTCTCTTGTATCCATAATATTTTGTTTTCTGTAAAAGTATTTAAATTTAATTGTAATAGAGAGTTTTATAAACAAACCTTATTTTTTTATGCACATGAAAATATATGTTAAAACCTTTGGATGTACTCTGAACAAAAGAGATTCAGAAAATATTAATGGTGTGTTAGCTAAGGCTGGGTTTAGCTTAGTTGATGAATCTGAAGCTGATGTTGTTATTGTAAATTCATGTGGTGTTAAGTCTAAAACACAGAATAAAGTGGTTTCTTATATTAATTCTCTTGACAAGGATGTTTATGTTGGTGGTTGTTTGCCTCGGATGTTGGATTTGAAAAAGTTAACACCAAAAGTTAAAGGTTATTTTGATACAAATTCTATTTTGAAAATAGTTGAACAGATTAAAGAGAGTGTTTTTGAGAATTTTTGTGATGAAAAAGAGAGTAGGATTGGTAAACCAATTGTTAGAACTGATAAAGATGTTATGATTATTCCTATTTCTTCTGGATGTTTGGGTAAATGTAACTATTGTTCTGTTCGGTTTGCTCGAGGTAGTTTGAAATCTTATTCTGTAAAAGATATTGTTAAAGAGGTTGAAGATAATGAGTTTAAAACTTTGTATTTGACTTCACAAGATTGTGGTTGTTATGGTTTGGATATTGGTACTGATTTGGTTTCTTTGTTGAAGGAAGTTGTTTCTGTTGATAAGAAATTTATAGTTAGAGTTGGTATGATGAATCCTGAGCATGTTTTGAAAATGTTAAATTCTTTGGTTGCTTTGTATAAGAATGAAAAGGTTATGAAGTTTATTCATATTCCTGTGCAATCTGGTTCTGATAAAGTGTTGAAAGAGATGGGTAGAAGGTATTCTGTTGAAGATTTTAAGAAAATTGTTACAAAGTTTAGAGAGATTGAAGGGATTTCTATAAGCACTGACATCATTGTTGGCTATCCTACAGAAAGTTTGCAAGACTTTGAGGAGACTAAAGAGTTGTTAGCTTGGTTGAAGCCGGAAGTGCTTAATGTTTCTAGGTTTGGTTCTCGGCCTGGGACTGAAGCTAGAAAGTTAAAGCCTTTGGCTTCTCAAGAAGTTAAGAGAAGAAGTAAAGAATTAAACTAATTCAGTCAGGGTTTTATATATTGCATCTGATAGTCTTCCTTCACTAAAAGAACTAACTACATCAGCATGTTCTTGAAAACTTTTATCTAAAGGTGCCTGTCCAACTACAACCATACAACCCTTACCCTGTTTTCTTCCATAATGAATTTCTGCAAGCCTATCTAAACTAGAAACTTCACCAGGCTGTGGAACATACACAGCAACATCAGAAACAAGATAAGGTCTTAAATCAGAATTTGGATCAGTAGCATTAGGAATAATATGACGGCCAGGATCAGTTGTACAACCTGAAGGCATTAAAGTCTCATATGCTGTAAAGCTAAAATTTCCTCCCCTATCTAAAGCTCCTAATTCTCTTACTGTAGCTCCTTCTAAATCTTTATCGCCAATATGGATCAGAACCTTTGCTTTATTATCTGTCATAATATACATAACAAAACAAACCTCTTTTATAGATTGTTATAGTAGAAAATAGAAATTAAAAAAGAAAAATTAAAGTTTTTTCAATGCTGCATCACCATCTGTCATGTTTTTCCAAGCTAAGTTAAACATGTTTGATAGTGCTTTTGCAAAGTATGGTGTGTTTACCCAAACTCCAATGTCGTATGTAGGGTGCACTTCTTGGTCATCCATAACCATGAAAACTAATTCATTGTCATCAACAACACAGAACCTTGCAGACAGATCACCTTTTACTGATTTAACTTTTGCAAAACTTAAAAGATCTTTTGCAACATCTGCACAGTCAGCATCTAATGGTGCTGCAATTCTAACATCAACACCTTTTTTTGTAAGTGCTTGTAGAGTTGGTTTAAGTGCTTCAACTTTTCTAGTTAAACCTTTTGAAGTGGTCATTAAAAATACAGACTTCTTTGCACTCTTTAACATGGTGTCCATATGAGTGTAAACATTGTGTCTACCTCTTAGTGCACCAGATAAATCTGAAGGTTCAACAAATTCAATACCTTGTTTGTGTAACACATCAAGTTCTTTAAGAAGGTCAGTACCTTTCATCTGATCTAATTTTCTAACATTATTTTTTGCATCTTTTTGTACTAACTTTTTTGCTCTTTCTACAACTTCACCAGGTTCAACTGCAATATAATTAATAGGCTTACCTAATTTCATTACAACAAAACCTTTTTTCTCTAAGCTCTCAAGCACATCATATGCTCTTGACCTTGGTACGTCACCAATTTCTGACAACTCTCCGGCTGTAGAAACACCTCTTGAAAGCAATGCTGTCCAAATTTTAACCTCATATAAGTTAAGATTAAACAGTTGCCTCAATTTATTTAAAAATTCTTCTTTAACAATCATTTTTTTAACCCTCCTTAAGGGATCCCCCTTTTTTATAACTGTTCAATAGATGTTACGATTTACTCCACGTAACAGATAACGATAAGAATGTTTAGTATTTAAAGTTATCGTAAATTTGACCAAACTATTCGATTATTTATTCCTTCCCCTCTGTAAATTATATAATTTTTTCACTTCTGATAGGGTACTAATGTCTGAAACTCCTTTATCATCCCTTAATCTGTGCACTCTTGGAAACCTTAAAGCATAGCCTGAAGAATAGGTTGGACTCTTTTGTACCTCTTCATACATGATTTCTACTACAACCTTTGGTTTCACTTTAACTGTCTTTCCTTTTTCACTTAGAATCAATGGCTTAAGTTCTTCTGTAAGTTCATGAAAGCTTACACCTTCTTCTATTTTTTCTTTTATTCCTGTCCCAACCTTTCCCATATCTAATAGTTTATCACCATCTCTGCAAGCTAATGTAAAAGAAGCTAACCATTGTGATCTTTTACCTTCTCCCCAATCTGCTGCAGTGATTACTAAATCTAAAGATTCCATTACAGGTTTTATTTTAACACCATAACCAACTCTTTTACCTGGTTTGTAAATCCCCTGAATACTCTTCATCATCACACCTTCATGACCTTTGTCTAAACAATCTCTGTAATATTTTTCTGCTTTTTTTGGATCATCAGTTATCAATTGTTCAATTAACTCTATTACATCTTTCTTATCTTTGACAATTGCTTTTATTTTTTTTCTTCTTTGTTCTAAAGGGGTATTAATTAAGTTTTCACCATTTATTTCCATTGCATCAAAAATGTTTACTACAACAGGTAATTCCTTTACTAATCTTTGAATATCATGTTTTCTTTTAATCCTTTGAGATATTTTTTGGAAAGAAACAATTCTTTTAGTTTTATTATCAATACCAATAATCTCAGCATCTAAAATAAAGTCCCAGGATTTAGTGTTCTCTTTTACTGCCCTTACAACATCTGGAAATTGTTTTGTTACATCTTCTAATCTTCTTGTATAGAGAGCGATGTTATCTTTATTTCTATGAATTTGCATTCTAAAACCATCAATCTTTGGTTCAATCATTGCTGGTTCTCCAACAACTTCAAAACCTTCTTTTATGCCTTCAACTTTTGTGTACAACATTACCTTGATTGGTTTTCCAACTGTAAGTGTTAATTTTTTTAGTGCTTCTGGACCCTTTTGATCTAAAGTCTGTACTATTGTTCCAAAGTCTGTTGTTACATCAAATGCATTTTGTACTTCTTGAACATAAGAATTGAATTTTTCTCTTCCATCTTTTGTTTCTTTTTTATCTCTGTCCTCAGTAATTCCTTCTACTCCGGGATAATATGTCCAAACTAATGAGTCCCTTACCATTGAATCTCCAACACCAGTTCTTAATTCTTCTAAAACTGTTCTAACAATATATTTTGCTTCTAAAGCTGAAGCTGAACCTAAAAGTTCTGCAATTAAAGAGGTTTTTCTGTTTACAGTACCTTGTCCTTCTAACTCAGTAAGCTTTTTTATGTTATCTATTACTTTTTTTAGTGTTAATTTTGTTGAAAATAAAGACACTTGTTTTTTGTTCTCTGTTAATTCTTCTGCTGCAAGGCCCAAGTCTCCTTTGTTTGTCCAAAGGTTTTCTATTTCTTTTGTGTTTGCTCCTGTTGACTTTGCAATTGCTTTTACTAAAAGTTTTGAACTCATGCCTAATTTTCTTTCATCCCATTGTGGAAAAACTCTGCCTTGTAAAAGGTATATTATGTTTTTTAGATCATCTTTATGTACTGATTTTAAGAAATTTGAGATAATTCCTGTTTTTTCTATTCTCTTAGAAGTGGATTCTAACTGTTTGTAAATATCAGCTAATTTAGAGTATAACATAGAAAGATTAATAAATTCGTAAATATTTAAATGTTGTTATGGATCTTGGAGGGTATGTTGCTATTCTTGTACTTGCTGCTATAGGGGTGGCTATATTCTTTATTTTAAAATGGATTGGTGGTGGTGCTTTGAAAGGAGCAAAAGGTGTGGGGGGAGGAGTTAAATGGTTAGCTAATAGTGGAAAAGATCTTTTGAAAACTAGTATGAAAATTAAAGGTAGAACAGGTTCTATTCAAGAAAAAAGCAAATCTAATATCTCACTATTAGGAGAATTAGGTAATATAGCACAATCTGTGAAAAAAGGAGAAGCTGATCCTAAAGAAATTGATAAACATCTTGAACAAGTCAGTGAAAATTCTCAAAAACAATCTAATGATATAAATGAAACTATCAACATTGAAGTGAATGATGTAGCAACAATTGAAGCAATGCAAGCTAGAGCTGGTCAATTAGAAGAAGAGATTAATCAAGTTGAAGAGGAAGAAAAAGCAGCTGGTGGAGAAGAGGATATTGCAGTTGATGAACAACTAAAACAAAGAGTTTCTAAACTTAATACTGATTTGGGAGATCTAAAATCATTAAAAGAAAATAGGCATGGTGAGCTTGTTGCTTTACAAACTTCTTTAGCCACAATTAATGAAGAGATTAAAAATATTCAAGCTGAAAGAAAACAAACCCAAAGTGTTTTTGAAAATGAGAGAAAAAATTTTGATCATTTGTTCCTTGAAAGAAAAAAATGGAAAAAAAATAAACTAGCAGAAATTCAAAAAAAGATTACTGCAGTGTCTCAAGGAGAACAAAATTCTGCAACTCAACAATATTTATCTACATTACAAAATGAACTTGCCCTTGTTGAATCCTTTGTAGGAGATTCTCAAGCTGAAAATTCTGAAGAACTTTTCAATAAAGAAGCAAATATGAACCCCACTTTATGTAACCAATTCATGGAAAGTTATAAAACATTTATTAGTGCAAGAGAAAATTTATCTAATGTTAAAGGGAATTTTGAATTATTAGTTCAACAAGAAACTGATGTTAAAACAAAAATAGATGCTGTTATTGGAATTACTGGAGAACTTCAACAGGCAGGAGAAAAAATAGTTGAAGAACTAAAACTTTTAGAGGCAAAAGGATCACAAGTTGTAGAATTAGTAAATGCTAGAAAAAAAGCTAAACAAGCTGTTAAAAATGAAGAAAAGTTTAAAGAAGCTGCAGAAGAGATAGCAAAGGCAGCGTAACTCTTATAAACAATTTCTACCTATAGATTATATATGCAATTAAAAGATTCTATTCTGGGAAGAAGATCTATTAGAAGGTATAAAGATAGAGAGGTTCCTTTGTCTTTGGTTGGCGAAATTATTGAATTAGCAAAACATGCACCTTCTTCTGGTAATTTGCAAAATTGGAGATTTGTTATTGTTACAGATATGAAGAAAAGGGAAAAGTTAGCTGAAGCATCTTTGGAACAGTATTGGATGGTTGAAGCTCCCATTCATATTGTTGTTTGTAATGATTATGAAAAAGTTAAAGAGCATTATGGTAAGATGGGGAGGATGTATAGTATACAAAACTGTGCTGCTGTTGCTTATGCTATTATGTTAGTTGCGCAAGAAAAAGGTTTGGGAACTTGTTGGGTTGGTGCTTTTGATCCTGAAGCTGTTCAAAGAGAGTTGAACATTCCTGAAAACATGGATCCTGAGATTATAATTACTTTAGGTTATTCTAATGATAAGAAAATGCCTGCTTTAAGAGAAACTTTGCATTATTTGAGTTATTTTGAAGAGTGGGGAAATCGAGTTAAAAGTTTTTCTACTGTTGATGATGTTAAGAAAAAGTTGAAATCTATTAAGAAAAGGTTTAAATAGTGTTGATTAATTCTGTTTTTTATGGGTAAATATCTTGAAGAACAAAGAAGGAGAAGAAATGAAAGAGCTAAAATGGTAGCTGAAAGGAGTAAAAAAAGGAAAAACCTAGTTACATACTTATCTGAAAGGTTTGCTGAAACTGAAATGAGTATTGATCGTTTAGCTGTATTGAGTTTTCCTTATTTGGATGATCCATTAATTACAATTCATTCACATGCTAAGAAATTAGAAAAAGGGTATTCTGATACTCTTCCAGCCCATAATATTCCAAGACCTGGAGTTAGAGCTAATATGCTTAGAAGAGTTGCTGTATCTGTGTATTGGATGGATCAATGTATTGGTGGTGGTGATGAAATGGTTGAAAGAATTACTGCTGTTTATCCTGATTTTGAGGCTTTTGATTTAGGTGATACTGTTGTTGACATTAGTGCTAGTTTAGATAAATTAGATGGTGCTGACAGAGGCTTGGTTGCTTCTACTGCACATTCTTTATTAGAACAAAAAAAATATAAATAAAAAAAATTAAGAAAGAAGTTTTTTAGTAACTCTTTTCTCAGGTAAAGGTTTTCGAACTGTCAAAGGTAAAATATCTTTTTCAAATTCCTTCTTTGCAATGTTAATTGGGTTATAACTTAACTCTTCAAAATCCTTTTTCTTTAGCTTAAGTAAAATAGGTGCACCCATTGCGATCTGGAGTGCTCTAGCACCAATTACTCTTGCTCTTTCGTATTTTGTGTAAGTTTCTATCATTTTAACTGTTTTCTTAGCTCTTGTTGCTTAATTTCAGCTAATTCAACCATTGCTTTTAAATCTTTCCCTGTGATTTCTGAGTCCTTACCTTTCTGCATTGCGCAAATTTGACCATTTTCTATGAAGACAATTGTCACTCTTGCATCTGCTGCATGTTCTTCATCCACTAATGGATCTATTAGGTATTTGTCTCCTAGTTTCCAAACTGTACATGAAATCGGTGTTTTTGATAAAGGCAATGGATCATCTGTTCTGTTTTTGTAATCAACATTGTTATCTTCATCCAACTTAGGGAACCTTGCATCTTTGATTGCTGCCATTGCAGCTAAAGCACATGCATCAAATAAGTTTCCATCTGCGTTGATTGGATAAATGTCAACAAATACCATCCAGATTTTTTCTCCTTTTTTAATACACAACTTCTTGAAATCAATTGCATGACATTCTCTAATTCCTCTGTCAGTAACTCTTGCAAGTTCAATTGAGTCAATACTTGGTGGACCTGATTCAAATAGAGGTGAAGATAATGGTAATAGTTCTACATTAACCATAATTGTACCTTCATCTGGTCTGTCTGAATAAGGTGTACCAAGATCAAGTTTAACACCAGCAATAACTTCAGTGTCACCAATCTTTACTCTTGCTGAACCTTCTGCTGATTTTGCAGAAACTCCATATTCAATTGAAATTGGATCTCTGTATTGGTCTGGTTTTCTACCATCAATTCTTGTACCTTTGTCTAAGAGGGATTTAATATAATCTTTTTTTATCATTTTGTTTCCTCCTTAGCATATTTTTCCCTTAATGCTTTTCTCTGTAATTCATAGATGTCTTGACAACCTTTCTTTGCTAAGTCTACTGCTTTTAACAAGTCTTCTTTGCTAACTTCACCATCAAGTTGAAGTAATGTGATCTCTCCATTCCTTGGCATCATTGCAACTGGAATGTCAACTGAACCACCTTCAAAACTTTCTTCTGCATAATCAACATCTGCAACAGGCATTCCACCAACAACTCCACCTGAAACTGCACATACTAAGTCTTTCATTTTGAAACCTGCATCTGCAAGTGCTAATGAAGCTGCACAAATACCTGCACATCTTGTTCCTGCATCTGTCTGTATCAATTCAACAAAAACATCAACAACAGTTTTTGGGAATGGTGATAAGTCTAATGCTGGTTCAAGTGCATTTTTTGTTACCATACTAATTTCTTTACTTCTTCTACTTGGTCCAGGTCTTACTCTGTCACCTGCTCCTGAAAAAGCAACCATATTATAGTTACATCTTAGAACACCTTTTTTTGGATTTTGCAAGTGTTTTGGGAAAAGGTCTTTTGGACCATAAACTGCTGCAATTGCAACTGTCTTTCCAATCTTAAACATTGCTGAACCAACTGCGTTTTTTACAACGCCAACCTTTGCATCCATTTCTCTTAATTCCTCAGGCTTTCTTCCATCAAATCTCTCTGTGTATTTCATTTTTTTGCCTCCTTTTTCACTGCATTCTTTTCAAGGAATTGTTTTATCTTTTCTGTCATGCCAGGGTTGTGTCCTTTTTCATCAATTAACTGAATTGCTCTTGTTGCTAACAGCTCTTGTGCTGGATTATCTCCTTTTATCCATATCCGGCCATTCTGTCCTGCAAAAATTGTACAACCAGTTGAATCTTTAATCATTGAAATCATGCTACCTTGTTTACCAACAACTCTTGGTACTTTGTAAGGTGTAATTTCAATAACCTTTCCACCCCTAAGTTTTCTCAAACCTGGGCCTTTCATTGAAAGGTCAACTGACTTTTCTTTTGTAACTTTTGTAATGTTTGCTAAAACAATGTCACCAACAGCATAGTAATCGCTAAGGTTTGATCCTCTTTCAATATATTCAGAGGTTGCGTCTTTTAGTGTTAAACTTGCTTCATAAGCATAGCCAACATCAATAAACCAACTGCTATAAGTCATGTCTTTGACATAACCAATAACATTATCATCTTTCTTTGGTACATATTTTCCTTTCAGAGGAATAATTTTGATTAATCTTCCGCTTATTGAAACTAATCCTACTTGAGAACAAATAATTTTGTCATCCTCTCGGAATGTTCCTGATGCTGGAAGATAGTCCATACCCTCTGCAAGTATGTCTCCAGGTATAACAACCTGTTTGTTTTCTATTAATAATTTACTCATTTTTTTTCTATCTCCTATTTATAATTTTTATTTCGACTTCACCTTTAGTCATTTTGTTTAGTTCATCTTCTAGATTTTCTTGGACACCGGCTGGTATTTCCAAGAGAAACTTTAATGAACCATCATTTTGCCAATCTTCTTTTAAGATTTTTCCTAAACTTTTTACTGTGCCATAAGCTTTTCCAGTGTACTCTGAAGGGATTATAATTTCTAAGTCCCTTAGTTCAAACTTAATTGGAATGATTGGTCTTATTTTTGCAAGAACATCTTGTACTTGTGAGTCAACGGATTTGAATTCGTCAACTCTAACTCTTGCTTCCTTCATTGCTGTTTCAATTCGCATTGGAGGATGTGGGTGACCTGTTTGAGAATCAATTGTGTTTCTGTGTATGAAATATACTATTGATTTTCTTTTTTCTTCTCTTAACCTGTTTCTATGTTCTGTGGTTAATTGAATGTCTCCCTTTTTTATGATCACAGCTGCAACCTTTTGTGGATCTGTTGTTTGGAATAGTTTTAGTATTTCATTTTCAGATGCTTTTTCACCTTTTTTTACATCTTTAAAAATGTCATTTGTTGCTAAAACATCTCTTAGATCTGTAGTGATCCCTTGTTTGTACTCTAAAGCTTTATCACAGTCTACCAAAATCTCAAAAACATTTTCTGCATGTTTAAGTCTTGCAATTATTGCTTTATCTACTGCTATCATTTTATCTGTTTTCTGTCAAGCCTTTGGTATTTTGTGTCTTTAATTATTGCACCATCTATTCTTTTCAAATCGAATTCCTTGCCTAAAACTTTTCTAAGTGCTTTTACAGCAAGCTTAACTCCATCTTCTGTTGTAAGATTTTCATTGTATTCTTTTCTTAAGATTTCTTTTGCTAATTCTGAACTTTCTCCAACTGCAGTTGCTTTGTATTCAAAGAAAATACCTGTTGGTTCTGTTACAAATAAAGCTGCTTTACCATCATCTTGTCCTACGAATAGTAATGAAACTCCAAAAGGTCTTGCTCCACCATACTGTGTGTAATTTTGTTTTATATCACAAATTTCTTTTACTAATCCAATTGTTTCAATTGGTACACCATAAGTAATTTTGTGTTGTTGTGAAAGTAACTGTGCTTTTTCAATTAAAACTCTTCCATCCATGACATATCCTACTGCAGTTCCTGCAATGTGATGGTCAACTTGGAATATCTTTTCAACTGATCCTGCTACTACTAATTTATCTACAACTCTTTTGTCTGCTATTAATACTACTCCATCTTTACATACAATACCAATTGCTGTTGAACCTTGTTTAACAGCTTCTTTTGCATATTCTACTTGTAATAATCGTCCGTCTGGGCTGAACATTGTTGATGCTCTGTCATAACCCATCATTTGATGTGCTCCTTCTTGCATTTTAATTACCCTCCTTTGAAAAATAATTTTTTCTTATTTTGTTAATGATGCCTGATGTTCCTAGGCTTTTAACTGTGATTTTTTTATTGTTTATAGTTTTTATTAAGGCTAGAGAAGCTTTGCTATGGTCTACGAATTTTGTGTTAATTCTGTAAATACCTCTATTATCTTTCCAATCTGGCAGAAATTCTAATCCTGCATTTGCCATTCCTAATGTACCTATAAATTCTTTCATTGTACTTGTTATTTCTTTCTTGATTGTAGTACTTGTTACTTCACCTTGTACCTCAAATGCTACATATCTCTTTTTTTCCCGTAAACTGGGCAATATTGGTTTTAATTTCATATTGAGAAAGTTTTAATCTCCTTTTCTCTTCTCTTGTTGGAATTTAGGAAAACAAAGGTATTTAAATAGTTTTGGGTTTCCTTATTTTTATGTTATATTTGATAGGTTTAGGACTTTGTAATTCAAAGGATATTAGCCTTAGAGGGCTTGAAATGATTAAATCCTGTGATTATGTGTATTTGGAGAATTATACCTCTAAATTAGATTGTAAATTGAGTGAGTTGGAAGAATTGTATGGTAAAAAAGTTGTGTTGGCTGAAAGAGAGTTTGTTGAGGATGGACAGGTTATTTTGGATCAGAGTGTTGAAAATAATGTTGCTTTGTTGATAATTGGTGATGTTTTTGGTGCTACTACTCATATTTCTTTGTTTAAAGAGGCTAAATTTATGGATATTAATGTTGAGATTGTGAATAATGCTTCTGTTTTGAATGCTGTTGGAGTTGTTGGATTGGAATTGTATAAGTATGGCAAGGTTGCTTCTATTCCTTTTGGTTATGCTGATGTTAAGGTTCCTTGTGATGTTTTGAAAATGAATTTAGCTAATGGTTTGCATTCTTTGTTTCTTTTGGATTTGGTTCCTAAAGAGAATAAGTATATGGAGTGTAAGGAGGCTGTTGGTTATTTGATTTCTAAAGGTGCAATTAGTGCTGATACTAAAGTTGTTGTTTGTGCTAAGTTGGGTTGTAAAGATTTTGTTGTTAAATATGTTGAAGCTGGCAGTGTTTCGGAGTTAAACCTTTTTCCACAGTGTTTGATAGTTCCTGGCGATTTGCATTTTGTTGAAGAGGAGATGTTGGAGCTATGGAAGTGAGTATCGGCTTCGAACAAATAATGGCTTAACCGATATTCTTATAAATTCTAAAAATACTTGATATGTATGATTTCAGAAAAATTATACAAAAGGATATTAGATAAAAGGAAAATAATTAGATCTCTAAAACCTTTTGATAAATTGCAGTTGAAAAGATTAAAAGATGAATTTATTGTGGAGTATGTTTATGATTCAACAGCTATAGAAGGGAATACTTTAACTCTCAATGAAACTAAATTGGTTCTACAAGAAGGTATCACTATTGGTGGGAAGAGTTTAAGAGAACATCTGGATGTAACAAATCAAAAAGAAGCAATGGCTTGGATTGAAAAGATTGCTAAGAAAAAGATTGAAGAGTTGGATATCTTAAACTTACATAAAATTACACTAAAGGGGATTTCTGATTATTGGGCTGGAAGATACAAAACTTCACAAAATAGAATTGTTGGATCTAAATTGAAAACAACTCCCCCATACAAAGTTCATTCAGAAATGAAAGATTTTGTTAAGGATTTACAAAAGAACCTCATGAAATATAATCCTATTGAGCTTGCTGCTTATGCCCACCATGAATTTGTTAGAATACATCCTTTTGTCGATGGAAATGGAAGAGTTGCAAGACTGTTATGTAACTTAGTTCTTGTTAGTAAGGGCTATGTCCCTATTATAATTAGAAATAAAGATCGGAAGAAATATTTTGATGTTCTAGAAAAAGCACATTTTGGAAATTTAAAAGAATTTGTTAATTTTGTTGGATTGATGGAAGAGGAAGCTTTAATGAGGTATATTAGTGCTTTTCAAAAAACAACAAAGAAAAATGAATTGTTGCCACTTTCTGAAATTGCTAAAGATTCAAAGTATTCTCAGGAATATTTGAGTTTATTAGCTAGAAGAGGAATATTACCTGCTACAAAAATTAATGGGATCTGGCATAGTAGCAAAGAAGAGGTAGAGAGGTATATATCGGTATCGGCAAAAAAGTAGCCTATCCGATATTATTAAAATGGAGTGCATAGTTAAACCTGGAGCGAAAACTGATTCTATTGTTTTGAAAGATAAAGTGTATTATGTTGCTTTGAAAGCTAAACCTGTCGAGGGAAAAGCTAACTTGGCTTTGGTTAAACTGTTTAAGAAAGAGCTTGGTTTGCGTGTTAGAGTTAAAAGAGGTTTGACTTCTAAGAAGAAGGTTCTGGAGATTATTTAACTCTCAAATCTGTTAAAGAATTAATCTCATGTTTTATAATCTCACCTGTGATTGCATCTAGTCTAACATTTAGGAATTTTAATTCATTTGTAATCCAAGTTATGTTCCAAATGATTTGGTTATTTTGTATTTGTAATACAACAATTGCTTTTGCTAAAGAATAATTTTCTGAATGTTGTTCTGTTTTAGTCCAAGCTTCTTCTAAAGTGATTTTAACTTTTTCTAAGTTTAGCTCTTGTAGTTCATGCTTATCTTTTTGGAACACTTCATGTTCTTCTACTGTTTCTTTGAAAAGGAAGTTTTTATGTTTTTCTTTTGAATAGAAAGTTAGTTCCCAGTTAACTTGAGTTAGGTCTAAGCCCATGAAAAAAGCTGAGACTAAGATTAAGTCTGGGTTTTGTTCTTTTGTTTTTTTGTAATTTTCTGTGTTCTGTAATTCTTCTAACTGTTGTTTAAGGTCCTCTAGCATAGGTTTAGAATTTTTTGTTGGTATAAAAAGGTTGTGTTATAATTTTAATAGATTTAGAGGGTTTATAGTCATTGCTCCGGGCTCAATATAACAAGATAAATGACACCTATTATCACATTTAGGAACAGACCCAAATTTCTTTCTACCTTCTTTAATTGCTTTTTTATAATCTCCTATTTCTAATAAGTTAACTTTTGTTTTTAATAACTGACAAGGGTAAAATAAATCTCCATTTGGATATAAGTGAGGTGTTAAAAGAGGTAAACAAGTGAACTTTTTGAAATTCTTCATCACTTCTAAACTTTTGTAAGAATTGAATATTAGTTTACCTTGCTTTTTCTTTGATATTACTTTATTAATTAAATTTTGATATTTTTTATTATGGAATAGATCTTTATCAGGATAACATCCAACCATTGCAGGAACAATTGCAAAGTTTACATTTTTCTTGATAC
Organism: archaeon; assembly: GCA_018653605.1. Taxonomy (GTDB): domain Archaea; phylum Nanobdellota; class Nanobdellia; order SCGC-AAA011-G17; family GW2011-AR17; genus JABHYY01. Next base: position 20,123 of record JABHYY010000030.1, on the reverse strand, counting down.
AGAAATCCATAACTTCTTCTGCATCTTCTAAACTATCTTTTGTTACAACACAGTTGATAGTTAACATTAAATTTTTCTTTTTTCTTGCTAAGTCAATATTTTTTTTTACAATTTCTAAGCATTTTTCTGGTTTTTGTATTGTTTTAGCATATTTCTTTGGATCTAAAGTAAATAAACTAATAACCAACTGATCAACATTATCCATTATTTCAGGATAAGAACCAATAAGTAAACCATTTGTGTTTACTGATACAGGTTTGAAACCGATTTTTTTTGAAAATTTGCAAAGTTCTAATAAATCTTTCCTAAGGTATGGTTCTCCTCCAGTAAAATATATTGAAGGAGCACTCTTTTTTAATATTTTTAATAATTTTTTGAATTTTCCTGTTGATAACTCATCCATTTCTAAATCAGGATACTTGTGTTTGGCTGAACCATCATCACAAAATGTACAAGCATAGTTACATCTTAAAGTTAAGTATAGAGTTGCAAAGTAAGGAAGAAGATCTTCATCTCCAATTTTATATTTTACTACATTTGTTAAGTGATTTTTTATTAACCCTAGAGATAAAGCCTTGTATTGCATTTTTATTTTGGAGAATTTTATATTATAAAAAGATTATGCTATTTTATCTGTTTTGTATCAATCTCTTTTTGTAGTTGTTGAAGGAATTTTTTTGTTGTGACACCAAAGTCTACCTTGCCTGACCTGTGTCTGACTGCAAGAGTTTTGTTTTCTACCTCTTTGTCACCTATTGTTAGAATATAATTAACTTTTTGTAGAGTGGCTTCTCTAACTTTTTTGCTAATTGATTCTGACCTATCATCAATTTCAACTCTAATGTTATTTTCTTTAAGTTCTGTTATTATTTTTTCTGCAAATTTGTTTGCTCTGTCTGTAACAGTTAAGATTTTTACTTGAACTGGTGATAACCATAGAGGGAATTTTCCTGCAAAATGTTCAATTAATACTCCTATAAATCTTTCAAAAGAACCAAAAATTGTTCTGTGAAGCATTATTGGCCTATGTTTTTTCCCATCTTTACCTTCATAATTTAAATCAAACTTTTCTGGCATTTGGAAATCTAATTGAATTGTTCCACATTGCCAACCCCTACCTAAAGCATCTTTAATATGGAAGTCAATTTTTGGACCATAAAATGCGCCATCCCCTTCATTTATTTTATATTTTAATTTTTTAGTTTCTAAAGCTTGTTTTAGACTTTTTTCAGCTGAGTCCCAAGTTTTCTTTGCACCCATTGCTTTTTCTGGTCGTGTTGAAAGTTCTAAATCATAAGTAAATCCAAAAGTTGAATAAACTCTATCAATTAAATCAATTAATTCTATAATTTGGTCTTTTAATTGTTTCTCTGTACAATAGATATGTGCATCATCTTGTGTAAAAACTCTTACTCTGAATAAACCACTTAATACTCCAGATAACTCATGTCTATGAACAAGACCAAATTCTCCAGCTTTTATTGGTAACTCTCTATAAGAGTGTAATTTTGTTTTGAATATTAATATATTACCTGGACAGTTCATTGGCTTTACTGCAAAATCTTGCTTATCAATTTTTGTAAAGTACATGTTATCTTGATAATGGTCCCAATGTCCTGATTGTAACCAAAGATTTTTGTTAAGAATAATTGGAGTCATATTTAATTCATAATTTAATCCCCTTAATTCTTGAGTTAAATATTCCTTCAATGTTTCAAATATAAAAGCCCCTTTATTATGAAAAAAAGGCATACCTGGTGCTTCATCATGAATTGAAAATAATTCTAGTTGCTTTCCTAGTTTTTTGTGATCTCTTCTCTCTGCTTCTTCTAAAAGTTTCCTAAATGCTTTTAATTTATCCTTGCTTTCAAAAGCATAGCCATAAATTCTTTGCAATTGTTTGTTATTGGAGTCACCTTTCCAATATGCACCTGCAACTTTACTTAATTTGTATAAACCTTTCAATTCTTTTGTGTTTTCAACATGTGGACCCTTACATAAGTCAATAAAATCACCTTGTTTGAAAAAAGTTGGTGTTTTAAGTTCTTTTGCAAGTTCTTTTTTGTAAGGTTCTATTTTGAAGAAATCTGTTTGTTCTTTTTTTGTAAGTTTTGCTTTTTCAATAGGAAGTTTTCTTTTTGCAATCTCATACATCTTTTTTTCAATTTTTTTCAGATCTTCTGGAGTGAAAGGTTCAGCTTTGTCAAAATCATAGTAGAAACCATTTTCTATTGCTGGACCCATACCTAATTTAACTTTTGGATATAATTCTTTTACTGCTTGTGCTAAAAGATGTGAACAACTATGTCTTAGGGTTTCTAGATCCATACTTCAACATATTGATTATAATTATATAAACCTTTCTACAAAGTACAGGAAACTTTATAAATTAGTTAAGTATAATAAGAGACTATATGAAAAAGGGGTTATTAATTATATTAATTATTTGTTTACTAATACCTGCAGCAAGTGCTACCATTGATATTGATGGACCTGCACAATCTAGGTATAATGTAGGGGACACAGTCACAATTTCAGGTTCAATTCTAGAAGATGAAGACCTTAGTGGGTATTTGCAGTTAACTGTTGAATGTTATGATGTGGATTTTCCTTTGCAAAGAATACCTTTTGATCTTATTTCTGGTGAAAGAGTTTATCTTTCTTCACTAAACTTACCAAATATTATAATTACATCATCCATGGATGGATATTGCCATGTTAAAGCACAAACAATTGTTTCTAGTAATGTTATTGATGAAGAAACATCTTCAAGTTTTGAAGTTGTAAAAGATATGGAAGGAACATTTGATGTTTCTGATACACTTTTCCAGTTAGGTGACACATTAAGTATGGAAGGAAGGATTGAGAAGTTGGATGGAACCAAGATTAGTGGTTCTGCTGAAATCTATTTTGAGCAGGATGGAATTGAGTATCTTGTTGATGCTGTTGCTGTTATTGATGGTTATTTAAATTATGAATATCAGTTTGTTGCTGGTTATCCTGGTGATTATGATATAAACTTATTAGTTAGAGATTATTATGGTAATATGCAAGTTTTTTCAAATGTTGGAAGTTTTGATTTGATTGATGATTTGTATGTAACTATGGATGCATCTGCTGATTCCTTTTTACCTGGTGATGATATTATTGTAACAGGTGAAGTTAAAACTGCACAAAAGACTTCAGTGAGTAGTGCTTCAGTTTCAATTGAGTTTGGTGATGAGTTATATAGTGCTTCTTTGGTTGATAGTGAGTTTACATATGCTTTTGTTGTTTCAGATGATATTGAATCAGGTGATCATAAGTTAACTGTTACAGTTAAAGATTCTTATGATAATGAAGGTTCAAGTTATAAAACAGTTGAAGTTGATCCTTTAGCAAGCTCTGTTGATGTTGAGCTTAATAATTATACATTGTATCCTGAAGAGGATTTAGAAATTGTTGCTTCTTTATATGATCAAGCTGGTGATCTAATGGAAGGTTTGGTTGAGTTGGAAGTTAGAGATTCTGATTTGGATTTGATTTCAAAGAGAGATGTTCAAAGTGGAAAGGGTGTTATTTATGAAATCCCTCAGTTTGGAAGACCAGGTACTTGGGAGATCTCAGGTTCTTATGAAGATTTATTTGATGATGAAACTTTAACTGTAGATATGGTTAGTAACCTTGAAATTAATATTGAAAATGAAGTTTTGTACATAAGGAACATTGGTAATACTAGGTATACAGATGATATTGAATTAGAAGTAGAAAGTGATAATGCTAAGTACATGATTAAAAGAAGTAAAAATTTAGATGTTAATGAAACTTTGGTAGTTGATCTTGGTGAAGAGATTCCTACTGGTGTTTATTCTTTAGGATTGCCTACTGGTAATACTATTAATGATTTGGTTATTGAAGATGGAGCTACTAGAACTTCAATGACATGGGTTTATGTTTTCCTTGCTGTGTTATTCTGTGGTGGTTTAAGTTACTTAGTTTATTCAAGAGTTGGACCTCGGATTAAAGAGAGAAGAGGCAAAAAGAAAGCTAAGAAGTTTGTTAAGAATGATGAACCTCCAATGAAAATGGATAGTCCTAAAAAGGCTGGTAAGAAGAAAAAGCCTAGTTTACACTTTGAAAGTAAAGAGAAAAGTGTTGCTGATTTTAAGCATAGAGTTCTTGGTGAGATTAAGAAGACTGAAGCTAAGATTAAGAAAGGTGAAGATCAAAAAAAGTTAGCTTCTGTATTACCTCCGAAGAAAAGTTCTGGTGGTAATAATAATCCCTTTAGTTTGTTTGACTGATTAGAATTAAATCCTTTTTTTCATCTATTTCTTTTAAATTAAAATTGTTTTTTAGTTTGCTTACAATTTCCTTGAAATGTTTTGCTTTTTTTAATATAGTGAATGCGTAGTTTTCAGCTTTAGATACTCTTTTTATCTCTTTTATTGCTTTGTCTATATCACAATGGTGTAGTGCTGTCAGCGAAACCACTGTGTCGAAGGAATTGTTTGGAAAGGGAAGTTTTTCTGCTTTAGCAACCACTGTTTTCCCCTTTGCTTGTTTTAGTAGCTCTTCTGCAGGGTCTACTGAGGTTACATTTTCAAAATGTTTAGAGATTATACCTGTTCCTGCACCAATGTCTAGAATTTTTCCTTGAAATTTGAAATGCTTTTTTATTATGTTTAATTTGTCTAATTGTTCTTGGTAGTACAGTTCATCATATCCTCTTGCTATTTCGTTGTACATGTTCCATGTCCTGGGCAGAGTATCTTGTAGCCCTTTATTTTTTCTAAAGAAGATTTCATTAATTCTGGTGCTGCAGTTGGAAGATCTATTCTTCCTGGTATGTTGTTATTAAAAAGAGTGTCTCCAGATATTAGCACACCATCTTTTTCTAAGCAAATAGATCCTCTTGAGTGGCCTGGTGTGTGTATTACATTAAATCCTTCTAGTTCTGTTAAAGGGTTTAGTTTTATTCCTTTAATGTCTGCATATGCTGAAGGTGTTACTGTTGCTTGAGCTCCATACTTTGCTAAGTCTTCTATTTCTTCTTTTGAAGCAAAGAATTCTGCTTTTGGGAATTTACTTGGATCTCCAGTGTGATCATAGTGAATATGTGTAAATATTACTTTCTTTATATCTTCAGGAGAAACATTTAATTCTTTAAGGTTTTGTAAGAGTAAATTAGCGTTATCCTTTGTTCCTAAGTCAATTAATATCTCTTTGTTAATTAGGAATACATTTGAGGTTAATCCTTGTTTTCCTCCAACTTCATGTAACCAATGTGTTATTTCCATAGTGTTTAAAAATTAGTTATAATTCTTAAGGTTTGTGTCTCTGATATGTGTGCAAGTTGTTCTTCCTCTAAAAGGATTAATGAAGCATAATAATTGTTAAAAAGGAGAATAAATTTATTTAATATATGACAACACAAAATATTTATGTAGTTAGAGATGGAGTTTTTTGTCCTGATGGTGCTAATGGTAGAGAATATCTTGATGGATTATTTGCTCGTGTTGCTTCCCAAGTAGCTGCTGTTGGAGATCCAGTAGACTGGTTAGTAATTATGTCTAGAAATTTAGATGAATTTATCATCCCTAATCAAAATTTCTTTTATGATATGCTTGAAGAGACAATGCAATCTGCAGTAACTTCTGAACAAAGTGTATCTTTGGTAAGAGGCCATGGTTTTACTTGTGGTGGCAAAATCTCTGAAAGAGATTTATACGATCGGATTGAAGAGATATTAGGACAAGAATTTGAACCCAATCATTTAAATGATTCCAGAATAAGATCTAGTTTTGTAGCATATCATCTTGATATGAGATAATAGATTCTTAATACCATTCCATAAAGCTTATAAATAGGAAGAATTAACTATTGTTAATTATGAACCTTCCCCAAGAAATTGAAGTGTGGTATATCATACCTGCAATTAGAAAAGAGTTAGCTAAGGCTTTGTTAGAAGAAGATCTAACCCAAAAAGAAATTGCAAAAAGATTGTGTATTACTGAAGCTGCGGTATCACAGTACCTAAAAAACAAAAGAGGGAAAGATGTTAAATTTTCTCCGGCTGTGCTTAACCAAATAAAGATTTCAGCTCGGAGAATTGTAGACTCTAAAGCTAAAAGTGCAAGCATGAAGGAACTACAAAGAATATGTAAGTATTTGAAAAGAAGAGATCATATGTGTAAAATCCATAGAAGTTTAAACCAAGGTTTGAAAGGATGTAGGGCGTGCAAAAGATGAAAGTGTATTTAGATAATGGAGCTACAACTAAAGCTGATGAAAAAGTTGTTGCTGAAATGAAAAAAGTTTTAGTTAGTGAGTATGGTAATCCTTCTTCTTTGCATTCATTTGGTGAGAGAGCTAAAGAGTTGTTAGAGAAATCTAGGAAAACTGTTGCTGATGAGTTTGGTGCTGGAAGTGATGAGATTATTTTTACTTCAGGTGGTACTGAGTCTAATAATTTGGCTATCAAGGGTTTGTTATCCAAGACTGAGAAAAAGCATGTTATTACAACTAAGATTGAGCATCCTTCTGTGTATAACACTTGTAAGAGTTTGAAAGGTTACAAAGTTAGTTATGTTGGTGTTGATAGTGAAGGTTTTGTTAAGTTGGATGAGTTGGAAAAATTGATTACTAAAGATACTGCTTTGGTTTCTGTTATCCATGGAAATAATGAAGTTGGTGTTATTCAAGATATTGAAAAGATTGGCAAGATTTGTAAGAAGCATAAAGTGTTTTTCCATGTTGATGCTGTACAAAGTTTTACTAAAGTTCCAATTGATGTTAAGAATGTTACTACACTGTCCATATCTTCTCATAAGATACATGGGCCAAAAGGTGTTGGTGCATTGTATATAAAAAGAGGAGTTAGAGTTGGAAGTTTAGTTTATGGTGGACATCAAGAAAGGGATGTTAGACCTGGTACTGAAAACTTGCCTGGAATTGTTGGGTTTGCAAAAGCTGTTGAAATGAAACAGCCTGTTGAACAGATTAAAAAGTTAAGAGAGAAGTTAACTGAAGAAATTCTAAAAATTCCTAATACAAAATTAAATGGTCCTAAAGAAAGATTGTGTAATAATGTTAATATTTCTTTTATGGGTATTGAAGGTGAAAGTTTGTTGATGATGTTGAATATGAAAGGAATTGCTGTTTCAACTGGATCTGCTTGTAGTTCGCAATCTTTAGAACCTTCGCATGTTTTAATGGCACTTGGTATGAAGCATGAGCAAGCACATGGATCAATTAGGTTTACACTAAGCAAGTTTACAACTGAGCAAGATATAGAGTATACTGTTAAAGAGTTGAAAAAAATTGTTGAAAAATTGAGGAGGATAAGTCCTGTAAAAAATGTACGCTAAAAAAGTAATGGAATATTTCAAGAGTCCTAAGCATGTTGGAACTATTAAAAATGCTGATGGTGTTGGTGAAGTCGGAAACATGAAATGTGGTGATATACTTAAACTGTATATCAAAGTTAAGGATAATGTGATCAAAGAAATAAAGTTTGAAACATTTGGTTGTGTTGCTGCAATTGCATCTTCTGAAGCATTGTGTAGAGTTGCTAAAGGTAAAACTGTCGACGAAGCTGAGAAATTAAGTAATGAAGATGTGATAAAAGAGCTTGGTGGCGATGTTCCTGCTGTCAAAGTTCACTGTTCTTTTCTTGCAATAGATGCCCTAAAGAAAGCAATTAAAGATTATAAGAAATAATTATTTTTTCTTTTTTCTACTTTTTCTAATTTTTTTAATAACATATTCTGCTTCTTCTTCTGTTTTAAGAAATATGTAAACAAAACCAACTAAAATAATTGTTGCAATAACTGCAGCAATAAAATCTCCTAATATTTCTCCTTCAGGAAAAAATAAGTGTAATACATCAACAATAAATTCTCTCCAAATTAATGCTGCTGCAAATGTGAATGCACCAACAACAATTGTTTTTGTAATAGTTTTCAAAGCTATTCTATGCATTTTAATTGAGCTGCTTTTCTACTTAATAAGCTTTTGCATAAATTTCTGAAAAGTTTACGAAAAATTATATGTTGTTTTTATAAATCGTTTTTTCAAGATTTAGTTTGGAGGTGAGAAAAATGTTGACTGTGAAAGATAGTTTGAATGTTTCGAATAATATCATGCACCTGTATGATTGGATTGTTGAAAGTGAGATTAAATTAAATAGTTTAGAGCAAAAAAATAGGTATAGGGAAAAGATGATTCCTATTTACACTGCTTATATTACAAATATGATTAGGTGTTATTCTGGAACTCCAATGGCTTCTGAGCTCTTAGAATGGTATGAATTTAATGTTGATTTTATTGGATTTACTAATCCTGAGGAAATAAATCAGAGTTTAGAGAATATAGTTCAGAAAGATTTGCGAAAAGCCAGTTAGGAAAACATTTAAATATATAACTAATATAAAGGAAGTGTATGAAAAGAGGTTTATGGATAGTCTTAACTTTGTTATTAGTTCCTAGTGTGTTAGCTAAGGATGGATCTATCCTAGATATCTTTTTGGGTGCAACTGATGAAAGTGCAGTTTTATTGAAGTTTCTTTATGCTGCATTGGTTTATATTATAATATTTAAATCAACAAAAGAGACTGTTTTCAAAGATGAAGGTGGTAAAAATGAACAGCACAGATTTGCTGTTATGTTTTCTTTGATTGTTTCTTTGATTGTTATGAGGTTTACACCTGATGTTATTCTTGAAAATTTTGGTTGGGCAATTGGGTTGTTAGCGCCTTTCTTGGTTATCTTTTTTATAATGAGAGGATTGACTGGAGAAAAGTCTGAAGATGGTAAATGGCCATGGAAAGCTTTGCTTTTGACTGCAATTATTTGTATTTTAATGTTTGTTGCATTGTATACACTTCCTTCTTTCCAAGGTGTTGTTGGTGGGATGCCAATGGGTTATGCTTTTGATGAAATTATGTCTGAGATAATTTATTTGTTTTTCTTTAAGTTGTCTCCTTTATTGACAATATTGTTGGTTGCTGCATTGGTGTGTGGTTTAATTTATTTAGCTTCTACAATGGGATGGCTTAAAGGGATAAAAAATAAAGCAGGAAATGCTGATTTTAAAAGTCTTGGATATGTGTTCTTAGTTATACTTGGTGTTGCTTTGTTATTATTCTTGTTAAGTAATGGGGGTGGGATCTTGGCTTGGTTGGCTGGGCCTTTGGCAGGAATATTGTTTTATGGTGCTTGGGGATTGGGTGTTGTTCTGTTTATTCTTTTAGTTTCTGCTTTGATTTGGTTAATATGGCATTTTAGAGAACAGATTGGAGCTGTACTTAAATTCATATTTTGGGACTCTACAAATAATAAACCTAGATGGTGGTTAATTTTAACTTTGCTTGCATTAATCTTAGGTGCAATTATTATTTACTATTTAGGTGGATGGAGTATCTTAGTTTTCTTTGTTATTTTTGGTCTTGCAATACTTGCTGGTTTGTTATGGTTGTTATGGAAGTTTAAAGGCAATATTGGTGATGGATTAAAATACTTGTTTGGAAATCTGTTATGGGATAAGTTGTTGAAAGGTAGAAGGTTAAGATATATTCTTAATTTAGGTGATACCTTTGTTGAGCCTCCAGGTAGAAGTATTATTGGATGGTTTGCAACTTTAGATGGTGTTTTGCCTTTAGATTTTTTCCAATTAAATAGAGGTGCTACTGCTCCTTTTACTACAAGGTGGAGTAGGTTGTCTGGATTTGCTAGGATGGGTAGGAAGAGTGATAGATTAAGAATTAATAGAAATGAAACTTTGCCTTTGGTTGTTGGTGTTTATGAAGGTGTTAGCAAGTTTATGGCTACATCAGGTGCAGTTGTACAATTGACAGTTGATCAGCCAGGATTGTTCAGAGATGCTGATGGAAGCACTTCAAATACTGTTACAGTTAACACAGGACCTTATGGTATTAATTCAGTTCTTTTACAAGCACCTGATCGTGATATGAGATTGAGGTTATATGTGAATAGTGTTACTGCAGCAGATAGAGAACCTGCAATTGCTCATGTTTTTGAAATTATTGTTGGAGCTGGTGGTCCTTTACCAACACCTACTACTACTGCTAGTATGAGTGTTACAATGATGTGGGTTCCTGAGCCAGGTGTTTCAAATAGAGAGATGTTAATGAACTTTTTTGTTTTAGATAATAGAACTGGAAGACCTGTTAATGGTGCTACTATTACTGTTGCTGATGGTTATACAAATGCTGCAGGGGTTGCTATGCCTGTTGATATTTTTGGTGGAGTTGTTCATACTACTGATGCTAGTGGTTCAGTTCCTGCAAACTTGCGTGTTACAATACCAAGAAATTTAGCTATGGGAGTGGTTGAGAGTCATCCAATAACTGTTAATGTTTCTCATCCAGCATTAGGTACTGTTGCAACACCAGCACCTGTGAATATCACATTTAGATCACCTGCAGCAGGATTTGGAGGTCCAAGATATCAAACTTTTTAGAAAATGGCTGAAGAAAAAGATAAACCGGAAGTGGAATTAGAGGAATTTCCTAAGAATAACAAATTAGCAGGAGCTCCTTCTAGTTATCAAAGAGGAAGAAAAGGTCTTTTGGGTAGGTTTCGTTCTAGAAAGAAAAAGAAAGATAAACCATCTAAGGAAAAGGATAAGCCTTCAGAGAAAAAAAGTCCTACTAGTAATACTCTAAAGAAAGAGAAATATAAGGATGTTTATGAAGATCAAATAGAAGGTGATATTGAAACTAATGTAGGCATGCTTTTGAATGGACAACCTTATGATTCTGATGCTGGTTTGAAACCAGGTAAACTTAAATTTGTTGTAAATGCTAAGAGAACTGATGGGATGGTTGAAAAACATGAAAGAACTTTTAATTTAGATTATCTGTTTGAAAAGAAAAAAGTAACATTACATTTTTTCCAAGATCAAAAATATACTAATTCTTTTGAAATTGAGAAAGATGGTGAAGCAGAAATATGGGTTGCTATTTATGATGAGAATAACCAAGGAGTTAATGATCTTAAAATTATCTTAAAAATTGAAGGAAAAGAATATTATGGAGATAGTTCTGGTGGAGGTACTACTCCTTCTTATGTTGAATTTAAAATTCCTGATCTAGATGTTGGAGAACATGATGTTGTTGCTGAATTAAAAGAGAATCCTTTGTATGAAGCTGATCCAGTGCAGTCTAAAATTACTGTCAAAGAAAAGTTCAATATAGAGTTTACTACTGTACCTAATGGAGAAAAGGTTGATGCTAATAAAGAAATAGGATTACATTGGAAAGTTAGTGATGAAAAATTAGTAAAATATTATAAATTATTATTGTATGATGCTGACAAAAAAGAATGGGTTGGTAATGAAAAAACTATTCTTGGTAAGAAAAAAGAAACAATTTACACTTGGAAAGCTCCAAATGTTAGTATTAATAATTGTTATTTAGTTGTTAGAGCTTATGACCACAAAAAAGAATATTTAGGTCAAGCAACAAATAATGATGCTTTTGCAATTGAAGAAGAGGTTAAGAAATTGATTGCTGAGTTTAATAATCCAATTATTAATGAAGGTGAGGTTGCTGAAATAACAATTAAAGTAAAAGATGCAAAGACTAAAAAAGCTAGAAGTAGAGTTCTTGCAATAGTGGAGTGTAATGGTCAAGAAAGAAGAGATCATACTGGAATGAAAGGTACTGCAAAAGTTAAATTTGCTGATTTGTCTCTTGGAGAACATGAATTTATTATCAAATTAGAGCATAAGGATTATATTGCTGAAGAATATGATGGTACTATTACTGTTAATGAAAAGCCAATAAGAGTGTGGTTCAAAAGAAGATATAATCCTCAAAAACCAGTGTCTACAGGACAAGAAATAAAAGTTGTTTTATTAAAAGAAGGAGATGATTTTGATCAAGTTTATATTGCTATTGCAAAGGGTAGAACTGTTATTAATGAATTTAAATATCCTAAAGAGAATATTTTTGAATCTATGAACAGTTCTTCAATAATTCCTCTAGAAGGAGTTGATGAACTTGGTGAATATGAACTTGTTGTTGTTGCAACTAAAGGAGATAAAAAAGTTGGAGAAGGTTCTAGAGTAAAATTTACTGTTAAAGAAGGTATAAGTGTTAGGTTTAAACAAGGGTATAAACCAACTGGTGTTTTAAAACCTTTAGAACAAAAACCAGTTAAATGGATTGTTAGTGGTAAAGGGAACTATGATAGCATTATTCTTGAATTAGAAAAAGAAGGTTCTAAAGAACTTGATTCAAGGCCTTTCATAAGAGGAGCAGATATATGGGAAGATTGGAGAGCACCTGAAGAACCAGGCAATTATACATTAAAAGTTTTCCTTTTGAATGGAGATATGGAAGTTGGAAAAGGAGATGAGACTACATTTACTGTTAAAGGAGAGAAAGTTACACCTCCTGGTGGAAATGGAAATGTTGTAATAAACATTGTTAATATTACTAATATTAATGGATTGGAACAAGGTAAAAAAAGCTTAATAATTCTGTTGAATCAGTTATTGCAAAAGATTAATATTTTGATAGATATAGATCAGACGAATACAGGAATGTCTCCTGAAATTGTTGAATTGCTTCAAAATATCAACCTAACTCTTTTAAATTTAATAAGTATATTAAATAAAACAAATATAGATCTTGAAAAAGTTAATCAAGAAATAAAAATTATTCAGAAATTATTGCAACAATTAATTAATCAAGGTTCAAATATTACTACTATAAATAATATGATTAGCATAATAAATAATATAGTTAATGAAATTAATATTAGAATTGAAATCAATGAAAAGAAAAAGAAGAAGAAATGGGGACCTTATATCCATAAGTTAATGGGAAATTTGAAAGATAAATCAGAAGTTAGTTATGTTTTAATATTTGAAGGACACTCTAGATCAATTACAGTAAAAGTTAATCAAGTTCTAAGAGCCTTAGAAAGAGCAGACCAAAGTAAAATTTCTAGTGGAGATATGAAAAAAATAAATATCTTTAAACAAGTCATGATGAGATATCATGAAAAATTTAAATCAAATAGACCTTATTTTAATTCAGTTAGAGAGGAATTTGCAAAACTAGATAAAAAATTAGATGTTGATAATATACTAGCCATATTAATGGATAAACCATTAAAAAAAGAATTAAAAGAATTACTTTATACTAAAGCAAAAATTACAAAGAAAAGGGATATGGATAGATTAAGGACAATTGTTAAAAAAGCAAAAAATGAATCTAAGTTAACTATTATTAATACAGATAAATTAAAGAGGATATTAATAAAATATGGATTAATCCATACATAACAAATTTTATAAATCCTCCTTACTTATTTCTATAAAACATGCAGATAAAAATTGTATTAAAAAAAATTGAATCTTATAATAAAGATGCTGACTTTGATTTAGTTAAGAAAGCTTATTTATTTGCTAAGAAACATCATGGATCACAAAAAAGAAGGAGTGGTGAGCTTTTCATACAACACCCTTTGAATGTTGCTTATATTCTTGCTGAACATAGATTAGGTCCTACTACAATTGCTGCTGCATTGTTGCATGATGTTATTGAAGATACTGATGTTGACAAAAAAGAAATTGTTAATGAGTTCGGGCAGGAGATTGCTAATATTATAGATGGTGTAACTAAGATTACAAAACTTAGGAAGATGAGTTTTGAAGAGTACAAAGCTGAAACTGTTAGAAAAGTTATTCTAGCTTCTACAAAAGATCTAAGAGTTATTTTCATTAAATTGGCTGATAAGTTGCATAACATGAGAACTGTTGGATGTTTTAGACAAGAAAAGTGTGAAAGAATTGCTAGAGAAGTTCTTGATGTGTATGCTCCAATTGCTTACAAGTTGGGTATTGCAAGTATTAAATGGGAATTGGAAGATCTTGCTTTCAAATATTTAGAGCCTGAAATATATAGAGATTTGAATAAAAAACTTAGGAAATCGCAAAAACAAAGAGATGTTGAAGTTGTGCATATTGAAGAAGTTTTAAAAAAAGAGATGAATGACCATAAAATTAAGTCTAGAATCTCTGGTCGGTCTAAACACTTGTATAGTATTTACAAAAAAATGTTAAGAAAGGATAAACCTTTTTCTGATATTTATGATATTGTGGGGCTTAGGATTATTACTGAGTCTGTCAAAGATTGTTATGAAATTATGGGGATTATTCATGGTTTATGGACACCTGTCCCAAAAGAGTTTGATGATTATATTGCAATGCCTAAGTCTAACATGTATCAGTCATTGCACATTGTTGTTATTGGGCCAGATAAGAAGCCTGTTGAGATTCAGATTAGAACTAAAGACATGCATAGAGTTGCTGAAGATGGAGTTGCTGCACACTGGAGGTACAAAGGTGTGCATGGGGATGATAAGTTTGATAAGAAGTTAAGTTGGATGAAACAAGTCATGGAGTGGCAACAAGAGAGTAAAGATGCTAAAGAGTTTATGGAAATGCTTCATATTGATTTCTTTGAGAGTGAGATTTTTACATTTACGCCAAGAGGAAGAGTTATTGAACTGCCAAAGGGGGCAACCATTCTTGATTTTGCCTATGCTGTACATTCTGATGTAGGTGATAAAACAATAGCTGCCAAAGTTAATGGACATTTTGTTCCTGTTAGAACAATGTTAAAAAATGGAGATAAAGTTGAAATTATTACTGCTAAAAATCAGCACCCTTCAAGGTCTTGGTTAAAGATTGCTAGAACTTCTAGGGCACAGTCTAGAATTAAAAAACATTTAAGATCTATTCAAGATATTCCTGTTAAAACAATAAGGTCAGATCAGTCTGTTAAAAAAGAGTTAGAAGCATGGATTATTGAAGTTGATGGTATACTTAATCCTGAGATAATTGTTGCAAAATGTTGTTCTCCTTTACCTGGAGAGGATATTACTGGTTATGCAACTAGCAATGGTAAAGTAACTATTCATAAAAAAAAGTGTGGGACTTTGAAAAAAATTAAAGTTGGTTCTAGAAAAAAAGAAGCAAAAGTTAGATGGACTAATAAAATTGGTTCTGTTGTAGAAATAAAGGTTGAAGCTGTGAACAGGACCGGATTGTTTGCTGAAATACTGAATACTTTAGTTTCTTTGAATACACAAATAAAATCTACTAGTGCTCATGCAATTGGGAAAGAATCTGTTGAATGTACCTTTGCAATGGAAACAACAGGAATAGAACACTTACAAGATATAATAAAAAGAATAAAAAGAATAAAAGATGTGAAAAAGGTTTATGTTGGAAACCTAGTTCACTAATTTTGAATTTCTATACACTCATCACCGAAACATATACTGCCACTAGGACAATCATCGTTTGTTTCACATGCTCCAGTTACTTCGCCTTCAACAACAGTTTCTTCTTCTTCAGTAGCTTCTTCCTCTTCTTCAATTACTTCTTCTTCCTCTTCAACTACTTCTTCTTCCTCTTCAACTACTTCTTCTTCCTCTTCTTCTGTTGTTTCAGCAAGAGCTAACTCTGCATCAATAATCTCTGCAAAGCTTTCAAAAGGTTGTGCTCCAACTAAGCTTTGACCGTTAATGAAGAATGCTGGAGTACCTGTAACTCCTTCAGCAAGCCCATCATTAAAGTCTTTTTCAACCTCAGATTCTTTTTCCCCAGAATCTAAACAATTATCAAATGTTTCTGTGTCAAGACCTAAGTCAATTGCATATTGTTTTAAATTTTCAACTGCTAATGCTTCTTGGTTCTCGAATAACAAATTGTGATATTCCCAGAACATGTCTTGATCAAATGCACACTCAGAAGCTTCTGCTGCTTTTTGCGCAAATGAATGGAAACTTAGTGGATAGTTTTTGAAAACTATTTTTACTTGATCTGCTGTATAATCCTCTTCAACAAGTCTCATTGTCCAGTATGCTCTACTACAGTAAGGACATTCAAAGTCTGAGTATTCTATAATTGTTACTGGTGCATCTGGATTACCTAAAACTGGATCACCTGAATAATCAATTTCAGTTGGTATTACTTCATCAACAACCTCATCAACAACCTCATCAACTACTTCCTCTGTAGCTTCAAATTCTGTTAAATCAACAGCTGTTGGGAAAAGAAGTTTTCCATCCATTGTAATATATGAAGTGAACTCTTCTGTATAATCCATTGTGTCACTTACAATTATTAGATCAACTTTGTACATGCCTTGATCTTCTGTTATATCTTGCACTTCAGCGGTTGCTAAGCCCATTAACATGTTTTGATTAATAAATTCAACTGCAGTTTCGACAGCTTGATCGCTATCAACTGTAGTAGAACCAAAACTTGGCATACCATTGAAGTAAATTGCGCCTACAAACAAAATTAAAAATACTAAGGTAGTAACCTTCCAAAATAAAGTCGGTCTCATTCTGTTCCTCCTAACATTCTCCTTGTGTTCGGCTAGAATATTATCTTTGTCTTCCATTTTACAACAAGAATTGAAATCAAGGTATTTAAAGATATGTATATTTTAACATATTAGCTTCTAACACTAATTTCTGGTCTATAAATGCTTATAAATCCTAGTTGTTAAATTTAGGGGATGGGAGTTTTCACTAGACTATTTGGAAGGACATTATATTATCCTGGATGTGTTTCAAAGTATTTGGTAAAGGATGTTCAGAGAAGGCATGAGCACCTTTTAACAATGTTTGATGTGGATTATGTTAAATTGCCTGAAGTCCTTATGTGTTGTGGAAAACCAGCACTAGAGCTAGGGCATAAAGATGTGTTTAAAGAGATAGTTAGAAAGAATAAAGAAATTTTGAATAATCAGGGGATTAAAAAAATTATAACTCCTTGTCCAAAGTGTTATTACATGTTTAAGAAGTATTATGGAATTGAAGTTAAGTTGATGGCTGAGGTTATTTTGGAGAATTTAGATAAGATTAATAAGAAGTTTTCTGAGGAAGTTTGGTTATTTGATCCTTGTAACCCTGAAAGGTTTGATGAAGTTTATGATGTACCAAGAGAGATTCTTAATAGGTTAGGATTTAAAGTTAAGGATTTTATGCACAAAAGTTTGTGTTGTGGTCATTCAATTAAAGAAAATTCTCCAAAGGTTGCTGAAGCAATGGCAAAGCAAAGGTTGGAAAGGACTGGTAAAATAATTACTATTTGTCCAAGTTGTTTTATGCATTTGAAACAGAGTGTTCCAGATAAAGAAATTTTAGAGATTTCAGAGGTGTTAATATGACTTTAAGGTCAATATTTGGTGAAGGTGGATTTTCTGATAGTGAGATTGACAGATTAGTTTATTCTAGAGATGCTGGGGATCTTGAAGGTGAAGCTATGGCTGTTGTTTGGCCAAAGGATGTTAAACAATTACATGCACTTGTGGGTTATGCTAAAAGGCAGGATTATAACTTGGTTATCAGAGGTGCTGGTACTAGTTTACAAGGAGGGTGTGTTCCTGTTAAATCTATTATTGTTGACATGTCTAAAATGAATAAAGTTTTAGAAATTGGAGATGATTTTATTGTTGTTCAAGCTGGTGCTGTTCTTGATGAATTGAATCATAGATTAGGGGATAAGATTATTCCTATTAAACCATTTAATCATGCTGTTTGTACTATTGGTGGGATGGTTGCAATGAATTGTCGTGGCATGGATGTTAGTAAGGGTAGGATTGGTGATTATGTTATGGGTGTTGATGTTGTTGATGGAACTGGTAAATATATGAAATTGAAAAATCCTACAGCTAAGAATTTTGTAGGGTTAGAAGGTACCACTGGAATTATTGCACATGTCAAGCTTAAGCTTGTTTCAAAAAAAGAGTATAGATCTTTTTCGATTTATAATTTTAATACTTTGAGTTCAATGATGGAGAAGGTTGAAAAATTTAGAGGGAAAGAAGAGATTAAATCAATATTGTTTTTTGATGATCTTGCTTCTGCTATGTTAGGGTTTGAAGAAAAAAATCATATTGTTGTTGAGTTTCTTGGGGATAAAGGTGTTATAAAAGATGTGAAAGAAATTGAGAGAATTCTTAGTTTCAAAGAAGTTTTGTATCATAAGTTGCGTAAATCTAGATTTGGCCAGATTGAGGACCCAAAAATTGATTCTGATAAGATGGCTGGATTTTTATATTGGTTAAGAAAAAAAAGTGTTCCTGTCTATGGACATCTTTGTTTAGGAGTGGTTCATCCTTGCTTTAAGGAATTTTCAAAATTGCCTACAGAGATGCATGAGCTTGTTGAAACAATTAAGTGTGAGAATGCTTCTGATTTTGGGTATGGGTTTAAGAGAAAATCTTTTTTGAAAGGTGAAAAAAAAGTAAAACATAAAATCTTGAAAGAACAGTATGATCCTAAAGACCTATTGAATAGGGGGAAAGTACATGAGTAAATGTATTGAATGTGGATTGTGTAAAGAGGTTTGTCCTAGTTTTAAAATTCTTAGAAGAGAGAGTGTTTCACCAAGAGGTTTTGTTATTATGCAGAAGAAAGAGGTTTATGATAAGATTTTTTACCTCTGTACTCTTTGTGGTAATTGTGAAAAGGTCTGTCCTTATGAAGCAAAATTGGGATTCTTAGAGTTTAGAGAAAAATGTGTTGATGAGGGTATAACTACTAATTCTAATACAAAAACTATTGAAAATCTTAAAAAAACTGGAAATCCTTATGGTTTTTCAGATTAATAATCTTTATATGTATTAGATTTATCTTTTTTGTGATGAAGGCGATGATACTTGCAGCAGGGTTAGGTGAAACTCTATACCCTATTACTAGAGAGAGAGCTAAACCTTTATTGCCAATAAAGGGTAAACCTATGCTTAACCATCTTCTTGAAAGTTTGAAAAATGTTCCTTTGAAAAGTGTTTGTATTGTAACCAATGCTAAATTTTATGATGAATATGTTGAATGGAAAAAAGAGAGTGGGTTTGATGTTGAAATTGTTAATAATGGTTCTTTTGAAGAGAAAGGCGCTGTTTATGATATTAATCTTGCAATTGAAAAATGTTGCATTGATGATGATTTAATGATTTTTGCTGGTGGACATATGGTTGATTTTTCTTTAAGAGAGTTTTATAATATTTTTAAGGGTAAGAGTGTTGTTGCTTTATCTGATTATGAAGATAAAATGTTAATTGCTGGTCGTTTGGGTTGTGTACTTTTAGATGATGGAAAGATTGTTAATTTTGAAGAAAAGCCTGAGGAACCAAAGTCTAGTTTGGTTGCAACTGCTTGTTATATTGTTTCTAAAAATGATGTTGGAAAATTGAAAAGTGTTAAAGGTGATAAATTGGGTGATGTTGTTGGACATTTAGTTAAAAATTCTGAAGTAAGAGGATATATAATGAAAGGTAGATGGTTTTATGTTGGTAATGTTGATCAATATAGTTATTTGAAGAATAATTTCTAAGCTAAAGTACAGTAACCAATCAGTCTAAATCTATGTCCTACTAGTCTTGATACAGTTATCTTGTCATCTTTATCAGCACATACTGGAATTTTTAACTTTGCTTTGAATGATTTTTTGCTTAGTTCTTTTACAACCCCTACTGTTGTTGCAGCATTTACATTAAGCATCAAGTTTTCACCTTTTTTTATTGGTTCAACTTCTAACTCTTTATCTGAACCTACAACTCTTTTTAACAAATGTGGAACCAAGTTTAACTCATAATGTGTTTCTGGTAATTTGCCAGGATGACCTACTAAATTTCCAGTTAAAGAATCTGATTTTGCAATTGAAGGATCTAGCTTTGTTAGAAGTGCAATACTACCACCTGGAATTGCTTCTTTAAGAGATTCTTTATCTGACTTTATACTTGCAACTTCTGCAAGTATTGGTTGCCAGGTTGTTTTTCCTTCTCTTTCAATTTTTCTTCCTGGTTTGATTTCAATTTTGTCTCCTTCTTTTATCTTTCCTTGAATTAGTGCTCCACCTAAAACTCCTCCAACAATCTTTTCATAGTGTGCACCTGGACTATTAATATCAAAACTTCTTGCAATGAACATTAGTGGGTCTTTTTTTAGATCTCTTTTTGGTTGTTTGAAAACTTCTTCAATTGTTTGAATTAATATGTCAATGTTAACATCAAGTTGTGCTGAAACTGGAACTATTGGTGCATTTTCTGCAATTGTTCCTTTTATGAATTTTTTAATTTGGTTGAAGT
>JABHYY010000029.1 GCA_018653605.1 archaeon | reverse complement strand
GAGTATGTGACTTTGCCTTATTATAATTATAATGGTACAAATTATATAATTTCTTTGGAGGAGATGGAGAGTGAGTTGGGTGAGTATGTTGAGTTTTTGGTTGGGTCTTGTGTTGAGTTGGATGATTATGAGTATGAGTTTGATTATGGTGCTGTTGATGCTACAACTGTTGTTAATAATAATTCTGTTGAGTTTGAGGTTGATTATCCTATTGATGTGACTGTTGGTGAGAATGTGTATAATATAGAAGATAGTTATGAGGTTGTTGTTGAAGCTAACTTGGGTTGGTTGTATGATGTTGCTTATGATTTGGTGGATTATTCAATTAGGTATCCTGATGAGATTAGTTATGATTATATGTTAGAGCAAGGTGTTGCTAGTATTAAGTTTGTGCCTTATGAAGAGGGTGCTATAGTTTATATTTTAAAAGATACAACTTCTTTTAATGGAGAGGAAAATTATACCTTTATGTATGCTGAGTATTATCCTGAGCTTGGTTATCTTGGTGAGTGTATAGAAGATTATGAGTGTGAGGATGGGTTTGTTTGTGTGGATGAGGTTTGTTTAGAAGAGGAGGTTGAAGAAGAAGAATGAGGTGGTTAGCTTTTATTTTGGTTTTTGTAGTTTTGTTTAGTTTTGGAGTTAGTGCTGAAGCTTCTTTTAGTTGTACTGATGGTACGGATATTACTCTTGATGAAGAGCCTTATCTTAAAATGAAAGGTGTTCAAGAAAATAAGCAAACTTATGAAGATTGTACTTTAGTTGTTGGTGATGAAACTGATATAGGCCTTGTTAAAATAAATACTGTGAAAGGTAGTGATGCTATCGAAATTGAAACTATTGCAGGTTCATCTGGTATTCTTGGTGGTTATGAATTGACTTTTACTCAAGGCTCTGATGTTACTTTTGGTGATGATGGTGTCGTTGTTGAAATGGTAAATGGTGAAATTGTGATTTTGGATGGTTTTGATATAATTGCTGAGAAGAAATCTATTCTTTCTTTTGAAAAGAGAATAATTAACGATGATCAGGATGAAATTTTAAGTATAAATCTTGGAGAAGGAATTACCGCTTTTATTCAAGATAGGCATGATCTTATTGTTAATGATTATTATTTTAATTTTGTTGGTGATGCAAGGATTGATACTAAGGAATTATGGTATACTTTTTATTATAATTCAGATCAGGATTTGCTTGTTACAATAAATCCTTCTACTCTTTGTAGTGAAGAATCTGTATTACCTTATTTTTTGAGATTTGGTGCAATTGATGAGAATAATAAAGCTGAAACTTTTTTTAATCTTGCTTCTAAAGATGAGGAGAAATCCTGTAATCTTGAATTATTTCTGCAAAATGAAAGAGGTGCTCTTAATACTGATTTTGCAATTAAATCTAATATAGATGGAGAAGAGTTTGTTTTTTCTTTGCCTGTAGGAGAGGAAGAAATTGACTATTATTTTCTTTTGAGCAAAGAAGATTTGTTGACAATTTATGATAACTCAAATAGTGATCCTTATTATCAAGATTATTCTGGATTGATTTCCCTTGCTGATACTGAAGATACTGAACCAAATCCAATTGTTGTTTGTTCTGAACAGTTATATACATATGAAGTAGAAAATAAAAAATATCTAACTGATAAATCATCATTTAATTTTTATTTCCTACCAAATTTTGAAGATTCAGAAAGTGCAACTTCTTCTTGTAAAGTTACTAATATAGATTATACTGGAAGTCCTTATGTTGCTAAAGATATAACTTTGCTTTGTCCTGGTGATGCTGAATGCAAATTTGAGATAGATCCTCTTTTTGCTTTAGATGCTTTGCAGAATTTTTACTTTTTTAGTTTTGACCCAGATAATCCTGATAAATTAGGTATTTGGTCTTGTGGTGGGAAAAACTGTTTAGGTCAAGCTAATGTTAAATTATATCCTTTTGGAGATAGATATTTCCCTTTTATACCTTACAAATCTCCTAATAATGAGTTTGAATATTATGATATTGATGATCAATTATTAAAATCAAGCAAATACTATATGGGTGAACCTAAACAAGTTTTAGTTATTCCTACAACTGGTGAAAGTACTTTTACTGAAAAATCTTTTTCTACTGGTTCTTCTTATTCACTTGTTACTATTGATGGTGGAAAAATAAGAAATAAAGCTAGAACTAGAACGATTGAACTTGTTGATGGTGGTGTTTATGAATTATATTATCATAAAAAATTAGGTTTGGTAGGTATAAATTGTTGTCCTGGTGAAAATTATGTTGGTAATAGTTGGGAAGATTTTCAAATTGGTTTAGATACTATGGATAGTCTCAAAACTCTAGGTTGTGTTTCAACAAAGAGTAAAAAAACTTTTAATCCAAATGATGAAAATTCTTTAAGGTACTTGAAATTTCAATCACCTGGTTCTGTTGAAGAGTGTGAAGTTAAAAAAGTTACTGAAGAAGAAACTGAAGAAACTGATGATGGTGAGGAAACTGGAGAAGGTGATGAAGGGGATGTTGAAGATGCAGTTAATCCTTGTGGTGATAAGGGAGGGTGGAGTTGTCAGTGTGGAAAAAGAAGTGCATTAGATTCAGATTTTAGTTGTGTTGAATCTTCTACTAGTGGTGGATTATGGTCTAGTACAGAATGTACTAATGAGGAAAATTGTGAGATAAACTCTTGTCAGGGTGGTGATGATGCTAATTTCTATTGTTGTGATGATAATACTGCAGCAAAAAGGCCAGAGGCTGATAGGGATAGTAGTAGGTTTGCTTTTGATGAGAATTTAGAGTGTAAGGAGGGGACTGGTGGTGGTAGTGGGAATTGTTGTGATACTATAGATGAAAATGCTGAGTATTATTATTACTTAAATTATCAATCTGGTGTAACTTATTATTATATTAGTAAAAGTGAGGATTTTGGAGTGGAATATTTGGATGGTTTTTATACTGGTTCTTATTTAATTGAAATGGAATGTAGTCGTAGAGTAAGTTTTGATACTTTCTATTGTGGTGCAGATGGCAAAGCTAAGTTTGAGGCTTCATTTGGTGATGTTGATGAAGAAGAAAAAGTTGAAGAAGAGTGTAATGATCAAAATAGAAATAATTATAGATGTAAGTATGATTATTTACGTGATACTTCGTCAAATACTCTTTTAGAATATTGTGGTATGGCTGGTGAATGGGAAGATCAAACTAGAGTTACTTGTGAATATAGTTGCCTTGCTGGAGCAGTAGGCACTAAAAATGATTTATGTGAT
>JABHYY010000028.1 GCA_018653605.1 archaeon | reverse complement strand
TGAGAATGATGATTTTGTTATAATTGGTACTGATGCAACTGAGGATGAAATTCTTGAGTTGAAAGAGGATGAGTGTGTTGTTAGGTTTGGTAGGCCTTCGCAGTTGCAGAGTATGATTGGTGATATTCAGGCTGATTTGGACAATTCTAGTTTGGACAATATTAAAAGAATGAAAAAGAGTGTTAGACAGGATGTTTTGGACAGAGATGATTTGGTTCGAGAGTTAGAGGATTTGCATCCAAATGAAAGTTGGCCTGGTGGTGTGATTGCAGCTTATCAATTGTATGTTACACCTACTGCTCCTGCTGTTGTTGATTTGTCTTCTGAGTCGGATGGGATTTCTGAAATTTATGCTGAAGGACTTAGTTGGATTTGGGTTTCTGAACAAGTGTTAAATGGGGTTGATGAATTGTGGTTAATGCCTCAAGAGTTTTTGGTGAATACTCCTCATTATGCTTCTAATCCTGCACCTGGTTTTGTTGTTAGTGATTGTGAAGATCAAGCTAATGCTTTGGTTAGTTTGTTGGTTGCTGATGGGTATGGTGCTGAAGATGTTAGAGTTGTTTTGGGTTTGGTTGATTTTGATGGTTATGTTGGTGGGCATGCTTGGGTTGAAGTGCAAGAGAATGGTAGATGGTTTTCTGTTGAGCCTACAATGGGTCCTTATTATGATGAGGATTTAGGTATTGTTGTTGATAGTTTTCCTGTTGAATATGATTATTTTAAGTATCATACTTATCCTGCTGAGGAAGTTTGGTTTTATTACAATGCTGATTATTTTTTAGATCTAAGTGATATGAGAGGTAATGCTCCTCCTTCTTGGCGTAAGAGTGCAGTTAGTTGGTTGGAAGATGATTTGACTGGGTTTGAAGGTAGGAAATAGAATATAGAAATTTATTTAAATCTAGATTATTTATAATAAGTAATTAAGGAGGGAATTATAATGGTATATACTGTAGAAATGCTTAAAAAAATGACAAAGCCTGTAAAAATGGATAATCTCCATGCACAACTTACAGAGTTATCTAGTTTTCATAGAGATATAGGTGGAACAGAAAGAGAAGATTTAGTTAGAGAATTTATTAATGGATATTTAGGTCATTTAATGGATCATATGAAGGATGTAAATGGATCTATTGTTAATGCTGAGAACGCTTTAAATGATGGAAAAGTGGACGAAGCAAAAAGAATCATTGATACTTTAAGAAAGAAACATTTTTCTGGTTTTTAATTTTTTTATTCTCTTTTGTTGAGGGAAGGTTTGTTATGAAATATGTAAAAGTGTTAAAAAAGGATGCTCAGAAAGTTAAGAAAGATTTGATTAAAAAGAAAATTCTTTCTAGGGATTATCATAGTGATAAGGATGAGAAGTATATTTATTTCCCTGTGACTGAGGGGGGTGAGTTAGAAAGGGAAGGAAGGAAAGTTTCTAAGGTTGAAGTTGATTTAGGTTCTTTTGATACAATTGGTGATATTGTTATTGTTGGTGAGGATGTTTCAGATGAAACTTGTAATGATTTATTGAAAAGAAGAGAGTTTAAAGTTGTTTTGCGTAAGAAAGGAATTCATCATGGTGAGTTTAGGACACAGGATCTTGAAGTTGTTTGTGGTGAGAATAGGAAAGATACAATGTATAAAGAGAATGGTGTTAATTTGAAATTAGATGTTGAAAAATGTTATTTTTCTCCTCGGTTGAGTACAGAAAGAATGAGGGTTGCTAAGATGGTTAAGCCTGGAGAGAAAGTTTTAGTTTTGTTTTCAGGAATTGCTCCTTATTGTACTGTTCTTGCTATGCATACCAAAGCTGGGTTGATTGTTGGTGTTGAAAAAAATCCTGTTGCACATGAGTATGCTGTTTTGAATTGTAGGAAATTTAAAAATGTTGAAGTGGTTAATGCGGATGCTAAGGATTTTGAAAGTTCTGAAAAGTTTGATAGGGTTTTGATGCCTTTGCCTAAAAGTGCTGAAGATTTTTTAGATGTTGCTGTAAAATATGTTAAGAAAGGTGGGGTGATACATTTTTATGATTTTTTGCATGAGAATGATATTCCTGATGCTGCTTTGGAAAAGATTAAGGCTCATGTTAGTAAGTTTAAGGTTTTAGATGTTGTTAAGTGTGGACATTATTCTCCTGGGAAGTTTAGGATTTGTGTTGATTTTGTTGTACAATAAACTTTAAATATAGCCTTTGGTTATACTTTCATATGGGAGAGCTAAATCCAGTAATAATTAAGAGAGATGAGAATTTTTATAGTCAGTTAGTGTTAGTTTTTTCTATTCCTTATATACCTGGAGAGATCAGAGAGATTTATGAAATTTATTATGAAAGAGATGGAAGGTTTGTTGCGTATGTAGGCCCTCATTTGTCTGCAGGAAAAAAAGAGAGTTTGTCACCTGTATCACATGATAAATTCCTGCATGATATAGATTATTATATTATTAGCTTACATAAAAGTAAAAAATTGCTAATCACTTTAGATGTTTCTGAAGATGCTCAAAAAGTTTTAGGAGATCTTTATGATGCTCTTGTTGCTAAAGTTAATGAATATAATAGTTCAATCCAATAAGGTAAACTTCTTTTGAACCTTGTCTTGTTGCTTCTGGAGTGTATGTTTTTACTGTTTTAAAATATTTTTTCATTTCTAATTGTAATTTTTTGGTGTCGTTGCCTTGAAAGTTTTTTGTTACAAAGTTTCCATTCTTAATTAACACCTTTCTTGCAAGTTCAAGTGCTTGTAAACTTAAGTCATAGGAAATATCTTGGTCCATTTTTTTAATCCCTGATGTTTTGGGTGCAATATCGGAAACAACCACATTGAACTTCTGATCTAATTCTATTTTGTTGATATCTGCTTGGATAAATTTTACTCTTGGAATGGGTTTTATTTTTTCTAGGTCAATGCCTACAATTATTCCATTTGTTAATTTTTTAATCACTTGTAGCCAAGAGCCTGGTGCGCATGCAATGTCTAAAACTGAGTCGCCTTGTTTGATTATTTTAAACCTTTGTTGTATTTGCATTAATTTGTATGCAGCTCTTGCTTTGAAACCCTCTTTTTTTGCTTTGTTGTAATAGAAATCTTTTTGGTTGTATTTCATAGTTTAAATGGAAGTTCTCTTTTGTATTTTATTGCTGAAGGTGCTTCTCCACCGTGCCATGAAAGTTTTGGTCTAATTCGCATTGGATATAGTCTTTCAGAGTTGTCATCAAGAATAATTGCTGCACCTGGTTCACTTGGTAACATGTTAATGTAGCCTGTTAATGTGTCTCCCAGATAGGACTGCATCATTGAGTTAAGTGCTTTAACATCTCTTGCTGCGGTTAGTCTGTGTGATAAAACAATGTCTGATTGTGTTAGAACATCTGTGTGAATTTTTCCTGGCTGTTGTGTGATTAGAATCAGTGATAAACCTGGTTGTCTACCTTCTCTTAGGATTGTTACAAGTGCATCTGTTGCTGCTGTTTTTCCTTCAAAAGGCAAAAAGTTGTGTGCTTCATCTATAATAAACCAAACTAATGGTTTTCTTTCTTTTGATTCTTCTTCTGATTGTGTTTTGAAATAGGAGTAACCTTGTTTGATTGCTTCAACTTCTTCAAGCTGTCTTGAGATCATTCTTTGGATAAAGATTTTTCTTGTTACTAGCCCTACAACCAAAGCTCTTACGCCCCAACCTGCATTTGAAGTAATGTAAGCAGAGGTGTCAAGGATTGTAACTTTCCCTCCTTGAATTAATTCATCAATTTTTGTACCTTCATCTGAAAATAAGCCCCATTGTTTTGCAACTTTTAGTCTGTTTAATGCTTCATTTTTTGTGTTGGTGTCAAAAGTGTCATCTTGTTTTACTGCTTCAACAATTTCTGTTAGTGTGAATTCATATTGTCTTTTGTCTGCAAAATCTCCAAGAATTTTTTCAATTAGAATTGCAACTGGGTGTGATGCTGGGAGTTCGAATGCTAATCTCCAATCTTCACCTGTTAATTCTGATGCTTTGATTGAGAATGGATGGTCAACTGGTACACCTTTTCTTTTTTGTTCTTCGAAAACACCATATGGTGTGTAAACTTCAATTTTTTTAAGACCTTTTGGTTTAAGGTTCCAAATTTCTAATAGGTCTATGTCTTTTTCATTTGCATATTTCATTGACCAGAAAACTCCCATTGTGTCAATCATGATAATTGCTAGATTTTTTGAAATTTCTGGTTCTAAATCAACCATTGATTCTGCTATCACTGAAGCAGAGTAACTCTTACCGCCACCTCTTTTGCCGACGATAAAGATAACATGAGCCTTAGTTACATCTAAATAAACTGGGTTTGAAAGAGAAGTTGTTTGTCCCATTTTTACATAGTTTTTTCCAATGAAAACAGTTCCTTTATCACCAAACTTTTTTCTGTCTGATTCATTTCTTCCTATGACTATGTTAAATGGCATATCTCTTTAGTGGATATGGCAATTAATAAATATTTCCATGCAGAAGTTTTTTAAAGAGAAATTGTTTTTTTAAGGGTATGATAGAGAACCATTTGAAAACAGTGTTGTTGTTAGGTTTACTTACTGGTATTTTGGTTGGAGTTGGAAGTATTTGGGGCTATACTGGTTTGGTGATTGGTTTAGTTTTTGCTGTTGTGATTAATTTTGGATCTTACTTTTTTTCAGATAAGATTGTGTTAGCAATGTATAGAGCTAAAGAGGCAAAAGAAAAAGATTATCCTGGATTATATAGGGTTGTTAGGGATGTTGTACATTTAGCTAAAATGCCTATGCCTAAAGTTTATATTGTAAATTCTGCTAATCCAAATGCTTTTGCAACTGGAAGAAATCCTAATCATTCTGCTGTTGCAGTTACAACTGGATTAATGGAACTTTTGGAAAGGGATGAGTTGAAGG
>JABHYY010000003.1 GCA_018653605.1 archaeon | reverse complement strand
AGCATACAATTTTACTGGAGATAAAAAATACAAATTCTTCAGTTTATCATTTTTACTAATAAGCCTAGCAAACCTAGTTTTCTGGTTCTTTACATCATTATTAGTATTACATGTGTCACCAAGACTTTCAGAACTAATTGGAATATTTGACTTTCCATTCTTAGCATACACTTTCCTTAGCTTAATAGCTTACATGATTTTACTAATAATTGCACTAAAGATTGACAGCAAAAAGATAATGTTATTACTAATGTCACTATCTTTCTTATTCGTATTATTTTCAAAACAAAACTTCCTTAAATTTCACATTACAGCCTTCTTACTACTATTTTTCTTATCATACCAATTTTACACAAATTACTTAGAAAACAAAAAGATCAATGCAAAAGTTGTTTTCACATCATTTTACTTACTAACTTGTTCAGAGATATTTTACATAGCAACAGTTTACTCTAGCAACATTTTCTATGTGGTTGCACAAGCATTACAACTAATTGCATACTTAACATTATTTTACCTATTTTTGAGACTGATAAACTATGGGAGAAAGAAGAGAAAAACTTGAAATAATCAAGGATATCCTTGAGGCAATAAGAGGGAAAGGTGGAAAAATTAAACCGACCCATCTACTTTACAAGTCAAATCTCTCTCACGATTCTATGAAAAGGTATGTTTCTGAACTTATTGAAAAAGAGATGATGCTAGAAATTCAAGAAAAAAGAAGCAAAAATTATAGCATTACTGACAAAGGTTTGAAATTTTTAACATCATACCAACAGATCAGAGAATTTACTGACAGTTTTGGATTTTAGTGGAGGTCAGCTGTTTAAGTTTGTAGTTAGGAAATTTTTATAAGTCCCAAATTCAGGAAGCTATAACCTCTTTCACTATCTTTAATATAAAAACCAATTATTATATAAGGATTATTGACATATACAAACTAATGATAAAACAAAAGTCTTGGCTATGGAATCTAACAATATTCGCAAACACAAAAACCACTACAACCTTATACCCTAACATTTATGTTTCTAAAAATTTTTACAAATACTCAAAAACAATACAGAATAAAATAATAAAACATGAAGAGGTTCATTTGGGACAACAAAAGCAAGGACGCCTGAAATTCTATTTCCTATACATATTTTGCTTACCTTTTTTCTACAACCCTTGGAGATACAACTGGGAATACGAAGCTTACACAAAATCAGGAACTTCTAAAACAAAAACAAAAGAACTGTTATCTTCTTGGCACTATGGTTGGTTATAAGATACATTTATATAATTAAACTGCTTTAAACACGATATGAAAAAGGTGATCATACTTTTCTTAATACTTTTTGTAACAGGCTGCATGGTAGAACCAGACTGTGATGTTAATAGAGATGGAACAGTATCAGACAATGAATTAAGAGTTTGTGGAGAAGTTGAACTTTATGGTCCTTACACAGACATTACTTTACCAACAGAACAAGGTGACCTAGCAGTAAGGCTTTGGTTACCAGAAGATCAAAGATATGATGAAGGTGCACCAATTACAATCTATGTTCCAGGTGGCTACGAAGAAAAAGATCTTAAAAACGATGTTAGAGCACAAGACATGTTAGTTATTTCATTTCTTTTTCCGGGTGTAACTGAATCAAGCACAGGCAAAGAATCAGAAGGAACTTATGATTTTAGAGGAGACAACTGTATCAAAGCACTTAGAGATGTAATACTATATGCAGCAGGAGAACTTGAAGATTCAAATGGTCAAACAATTACAGAAGTTGTAGAACAAGATATTTTGACTGATAACATTGGAACCATTGGAGTTTCAAATGGTGGAAATTTACCAGTTGCAACAGCTGCACTTTATGGAGATGAAATTAAAAATCATTTGGATTATATTATACAATGGGAAACACCAATTGCAAGCCAAGTTGCAACAAGAGACTTAGGTGAAATAATTTTAGAACCTTTACTAGAAAATCCCTCCCCAAAAAGAGGGAAATTTTTCAATCCAAGATATATGGGCTATGGTAAAAAATCAATTGAAGTAAACTATGATGACTTAGCTTATGATTCAAATTCCTTGTTTCCAGTTTTTCATGATGGCAATGGTGATGGTGAGTACACAACCATTGACACAACAAATGGTCCTTCACCAGACCTAAACCAAGATGAGGATGTTTCAACAGATGAAGATTTTCCATTAGACTTTTATCCAGGCTTAGTAAAAAACTTTTATTCACGACCAGTCACACACGCTTTGCTTGACAATGGTGTACTAACTTTAGCAAATTGGCCAAGTGACATTGGCACTCCTGATGAAGCAGATGCTTATTGGGATTTAAGAGAAGCAGTTTATCTTTATGAAGATGCTTTAGATAACATTCCAGATTTAGAAGGAATGTTTTTAGCAAGTGAAGAAGACCTTGTACAATCAAATCCTTACAAGTCACACATAAGGATGGCACTTGATGGTTGGGATAACAACTGGTTCAAAATTAACCCTTCACAAGATTATATTTTAGAAGTTGAAGACACAAATGAATTCATTCCAGACTTGGAAGCAAACACAGCACCAAGTGACTGGACAGACACAAAAACATATTGTATTTCAGAAGATATTGATGACGAAACTTACCAAATTGCAGCAATGCACCAAATGGCAGACAGAGAATGGCAAAACTAAAAAGACAATTAGGACTGTTTAATTTAACTTTAATAGGAATAGGAATAATCTTAGGTGCAGGTATATATGCACTGATAGGCGTGGCAGCAGGTGGTGCAGGTAATGCAACATGGCTAGCATTTTTAATTTCAGCAGTGATTGCACTCTTAACAGGATTAAGTTATGCAGAACTTTCAACAATGTTCAAAGGTGATGCAGGAGAATATGACTACACTTCAAAGGCAATAAACAAAAAGTTTGGCCTTGTAGTTGGATTAAGTGTAATTGCAGCATCAATAATCACAGCCTCAGTTGTAGCACTGGGTTTTGCAGGTTACTTCATAACTTTAATTCCCTTACCTTATCTTTTAACAGCAGTTTTAGTAATTCTTTTAATGACAGTCATAAACTTTGTTGGTATCAAAGAATCAAGTTGGTTCAATGCCTTATCAACATTTGTTGAAATAATTGGTTTAATCATAATCATTGTTTTGGGTTTCAAATACATTGGATCAGTCAACTACTTAGAAATGCCTTTAGGATTCACAGGAGTGTTCAGTTCAGCAGCACTTGTCTTCTTTGCATACTTAGGATTTGAAAGTATAGTAAAACTTAGAGAAGAAACAAAAGACCCAGAAAAAAATATACCTAAAGCAATCATAATTTCAGTTGCAGTAACATCAGTGCTATACATCTTAGTTGCAATCTCATCAGTAAGTATAATAGGTTGGGACCAACTAGCACAAAGCTCAGCACCACTCTCACTTGTTGCACAAACAGCATTAGGCGGAATCACAGGACCAATCTTAGCAGTTATTGCACTCTTTTCAACATCAAACACAATCCTTTTCTCTTCAATCACATCATCAAGACAAATTTATGGTATGGCAAAACAAAAGTCATTACCAAAGTTTTTATCGAAAGTCCATGGCAAAACAAGGACGCCTTGGATAGCAATACTTATCACAATGTTTGTAGCAATCATTTTCCTATTTGTTGGCGAGATAGACCTTGTTGCTAACATAACAAACTTATTTTTATTTTTAACTTTTGCAGCAGTTAATCTAAGTTTGATTATTTT
>JABHYY010000027.1 GCA_018653605.1 archaeon | reverse complement strand
TGAAACTCATATTGTTGTTTATGGTAAAACTGTTGCTCTGATTGGTGAATTGGAAAGTGTTGCTTTAGCTAAGCAGGCTTTGGAAATGTTGTTGGAAGGTTCACCACATTCTAATGTGTTTAGATGGTTAGAGAATAAGATTAAGTTTGGTCGTTAGTAAAGCTTAAAAGAAAGTTCTTTAAACACAATTTTATGAGAAGAGCATTACTTTTGTTAGGATTAGGATATTTAGCTAGTTGTACTCCACCTGAAGATGAAAGAATTTGGGATTTGAGAAGTAATTTAGAAAGTAATACTTTGAACACTGAAAGAATTGTTACTTTTCAAAGTTTTGATGAGGGTATTGAGGATTTAGAAAATATTTGGGATGCTAGTTATTATGAAGAGTTTTTTGCTTATATTCCTGAAGAAGGGATGTGGCTTGAGGTTGGTGGTGAGGAAAGTTTTAGTGAAGGGATTACTCAAGTTTTTCCGGATTATGATTTTATTGAAGGTTTGCTTATAAAATATGATTCTGTGTTTTTTGCACATTATCATCCTCCTTTACCTTCTATTTTGGAGCCAACTGGAGAGTCTATTGAAGATGAAGGATGGGGAGAGATTCCTTTTAGAGCAGAGGTTGGTAATCTTTCTTTGTTAATTCTTGGCTCTCCTAATAGGTATGATTTTCATGCAATGGCTGGTTTGTATGCTTGGAGAAAAGATTTGGTTGGTAATGGTGGGTCTCTTACTAATTATGTTGCTTGTGGATTTGGTTTAACTAAGTATAATCCTTCAAGTGAAATAGAGGATTTCAATAGTTTAAATCTTTGGAATCTTAGTGGGTCTCAAGGAGATTATGAAACTGCTTTGATGGGGGCATGGGAAGAAAGACCTTTTGAAACTTTTGAATTTGAAAATGAGTATATTACTGTAACTCATGAACCTTTCTGAACAAAGATTTAAATAGCACCACAGTTTATTCCTAAACATGTTATTAGATGAAGTAAAAAGGAAGAAAGAGTATAAAAACTTGGATGATGATTTTGTTTCAAGAGTGATAGTTAGCTTTTCAGGTAAGTATGAGTTACCAAAGCAAAAAAAAGAGCTTATGAAAGTTGTCAGAGCGAAACTCAGAGATCTTTATGGTGCGTTCAGGACCCCTCTATATAGAAAAAAAGAAAAGTTTTTGGAAAGTTTGGCTGGGTGGGATGATAAAGAAGGTTGTAGAAATATTTTGGGTTGTCATTTGTCTACTAAGGAAAGAATAGATTATTATGATAAGTTGTATAAGTGGTTGAGGTCTAATGTTGAGTTTAGTACTGTGTTGGATATTGGGTGTGGGTTTAATGTTTTTAGTATGCCTTGGCTTGGGCAGGTTGGGTATTATGGTATTGAGGTGAATAAGGATGATGTTGATTTTTGTAACACTTATATGTATAGGTATGGGTTGACTGGTGGTGTTCGGTGGGGTGATGTTTTGAGTTTTAACAAGGTTGTTAAGACTGATATTGTGTTTTTGTTTAAGGTGTTGGAGGGGTTTGAAGCTTTGGAGAGAGGGTTTTCTGAGAAGATGTTTGCTGAGTTGGATTGTGATTATGCTTTGGTGAGTTTTGCTACTAAATCTCTTGGTGGAAAGAAGACTATTAGTGAGCGAAGGTTGAAGTGGTTTAAGGAGTTTGCTAACATTGTAGAGAGGAAGAAGTTTGGAACTGAGGTCTATTTTTTGTGTAAATTGAAGTAGGGTTCTTTTTGCTGGTATAGGTAAATTTAAAAATGACAACTTGTTTCTTAGGATTACAGCCCCATAGTCTAGTGGCCAATGATTTCACCCTTTGGAGGTGAAGGCCCAGGTTCGAATCCTGGTGGGGCTATCCTTTTTAATCTTTCTTGATAAAGTTTATATACTATTGTTAAAATCCCTTACTAAAAGAGGTTGTTATAGGAGGATTTAAAAAATGGATGCGAATAGAAAAGTTGAAAATATTGTTTATGATAATGGGAGTAAATCTCATGGTACACTTATACATTTTGGAGGTGATTCTTTACCTGTTGAATTTGAATCTGGGATGCGAGATATTGGAAAAATAGATAAGGTTATGCAAGCTCTTCTTCCAGATTATACTGGGTTTGGCGCAGTAGATTTAAAAATGAGATATAAATCTGTGATGGACTCTGCTGCTGTTTATTGGGTTTTAGCTTTGCCTGAAGTGCCGGCAAAATTAACTGGTTCTTTAGGGTTTTTTAAGGGAGATGTTATTGAAAATCCTGGGAGGCTTGTCTCTTGTATTGGAGGATTTAGGCCTGCTTCTCCTATGGGTGGATGGGAAACATTTGCAGATGGTTTGGAGTTGTCTGATTTAAAAGACCCTAGAGGGGTGGAGAAAATTACTCATGTGGTTATGACACATACTGGAGGTTATATTGTTGATGGTGTTCATCCTAGAAGAGATTCTCTTGTTCCATATCATGGTGGAGATAGGAGAGCTGCATATGAGCATTTATTATTTGCTATGCTTATTGGAGAAGAAGTTCCTGATCCTTTGATGTATAATCCTTTTGAAACAGAGCATTCTGGTAGTTATGTAACTTTTGAAGGCATACATGATCCTTCAATTGAAAGGGCGACTAGGGCTGCAGAACTTGTGAAGGGATTAGTTGACCATGTTCATCAACATATTGGTAGAAAAGGAATAAGAAGTTTAGAGGGATTAGGAAATGATACAATATTATGCAGAGATGATGTTGCAACTTTGAATAAAACTGTAAATGCTGTTTCTAGGAATATTCCTTCTTATGAAGGTGCTGCTGAATTAAGGGAATACCTTTTACCTGAAGAATAATTTTTATTCTTTTTTCTTTATTAGGATTGAATCCTGGTGAGGCTAAACTTCAATCTGTTTTAAACCTATAAAAGCCTTTATTAAGAAGTTATACTTGTTTAATTCTATGAAAAGAATAATATTAATACTGATTGGATTGCTTGTAGTATCGGGTTGTACAAATACACAACCTGGTCTTGGAGAGATAGGGCCTTCTTGTCTTGAGGATCAGAACTGTGGAGATGGATATATTTGTGTTGATGGAGAATGTATTGAATTGATTCAAGCTTGTCCTGAATATTGGTGGGAAAATGCTGAACCTTGTGTAGATGATTGTAGTGAGGAGAGAAGTTATATGACTATTGGTGGTGAAAGTTATTATGAATCTCAAGTTGATGTTGCATGGGTACAAGCAAATTGTGATATTGAAAAAGAGTTTGATGAGTGATTAAGCTAAACTTTTTAAATTATTACAACATTCAAATACTATGCTACAACCAGGAACACTTAGAATTAAAATAAATTTGCAAGTTTATGAAAAAACTAAAAAGTCTTGGAAAAAGAGTAAAAATAC
The DNA here is from genome assembly GCA_018653605.1 of archaeon. GTDB lineage: Archaea > Nanobdellota > Nanobdellia > SCGC-AAA011-G17 > GW2011-AR17 > JABHYY01. The sequence continues at coordinate 31,076 of JABHYY010000027.1, read as the reverse complement.
TTTCCCAGAAGCAAAAAAAGTTATTAAACTTTTCAAAGCTCATAAAAACTTTGATTTTCTGATAGATAAAAAGGATTCAAGGTTTCTAAAGGGCCAGCTTTCAGAAGGAAAAGAACAAGGTGCTAGAATAAACATTTTGCCAGATGGTAGAAAGTTAGACAAAGCTTATTCTCTATTTGCAAAAAACTTGTGTGTTCATGATCAAACATCAAATGAGCATTGGGATGTTATATACCAGAACAAAGGTGGAACTTATTCTTATGTTTACACTTTGGATAAAAAAGCTAAAGCTAAAGATAGAAAGTATAAGAAAGTTAAAGCTTTTGAAAAGGTTTATCCTATATTAAAGAAGAAAGTTACTTCTGCATTAAGGAACAAAGAAGATTATATGGCTTTGCCGATGTATACACTTTTGAAAACTCATATTCGTGTTGGGAATGAAATTTATTACAAAGCACATAAACATAAAGGTTTGGCAACATTAAAGAAGAAGGATATTAAGATTGTTGGTAATGATGTTGTTTTTGATTTTATAGGTAAAGATGGTGTTCCTATTAATATTAGAAAAACTTTTCCTGCTTCTTATGTTAAGAGGTTGAAGGCCTGTTTGAAAAAATGTAAAGATTATGTTTTTGTTAGTGATAGAGGACATGTTCTTAATGATCATATGTTTAAGTTAGCTTTTAGGAACTATTGTGGGAAGGAGTTTTATCCTCATATTATTAGGTCTTATTATGCTACTGCTAAAGCTAAGGAGTTTTTGAAAGAGCACAGGAAATGTACTAAGGATGAAATGAATTTGTTTTTCTTGTCAGTGGCTCAGGGTTTAGGGCATAAGAAGTTTTCTAAGAAGAGTGGGTTGTGGGAAGATAGTTTTACTGTTACTTTGAATCATTATATTGAACCTAATTTGGTTGAGAAAATCAAAAGCAAAGCTTTAAATACTAAATAATATAAATATTATTTATATTATGGTAAAGAAAGTACTTAGTGTAACAATAGAAGAGGATATTCTTAAGGTTTGGAAAAAGTATGCTAATGAGGAGTGTGTTAATTCTTCAAAATTGATTGAGAAGTTGTTAGTTGAACATTTGAAAAAAAGAGGAGTTAAGGTTAAAAAATGAATAAGAATCTTTTGCTTATTATACTTCTTGTAACTTTGTTTGTAAGTTGTGTTTCTGCTCTTCCTACAACTTCTGATTCTCCTGCTGATGAGTGGTGGATGTTTGGAGGGGACACTGGTTTTCATAGGTATACAACTGCAAATGCACCGGCTAATATTTCAAATGCCTCTGTTAAAACAATTACTCTTGGGCAGGATGTTGATAACAGTCCTGTAATTGTTGGAGAATCACTTTTTATTATTCCTGATAGTAATAATTATGATGAAGCTTATGAATTAAATGCTTCTAATGTTAGTCAAATTATAGCTATGAGTACTGGTACTTATGAAATGACTACTTCTATGACACATTATAGAGACTCCTTATTTTTTCATGTTGATAGTAACCTTAGGCAAATAAATGCTTCAAACTTAAGTCAAATAATTGATACAGAATCTATTACTGATGCATTTTATCAAGCAACACCAACTGTTTATGATAATTCTGTTTATGTTGGAGATGGAAATTATTGGCCTAAGATTCGTCAATTCAATGCTTCTAACATAAGTCATATACAATCAACTCATAGTTCTGGTAGTAGGATCTATGATTCAACTCCTGTTTTGAATGGTTATGCTTATGGGGCTTCATCTAGTAGAATTTATTTGTTGAATGCTTCAAATTTAGCTCAGGACTTTGGTTATTATTCTTGTTCTTCATATAATCAAGGAATATTTGCAGTTGATGATGATTATGTGTATAAAAGTTGTGGGAATGATTTGGCTGGTTCATACACTGTTCAACTAAATGCTTCAGATATAACTCAATTAATTGCTAGCAATAATTTTGGAAATTTACTTTGGAAAGGAGGACCTGTTTTAGGAAATGGTTATATCTACTTTGGTGAGAGTAGTACAAATCTTTACCAGTTTAATGCTTCTAACATTTCTCAACATATTGCAAATTATAGTGTTGGGGTTTATATGACAACACCTGCTTTGGTAACTCCTGATTATGTTTTTATTGCTGCATCTAATATTATGTATCAGTTTAATGCTACTAATGTAAGCCACTTGATTTCTACTTATACTGCTGGTGGAACAATTAATGGTGGACCAGTTGTTGCAAGAGGGTTTCTTTATTTTGGTTCTACTAATAATATGCTTTATCAGTTAGGTGTTGAAAATCTTTTAGCTAAAGCAAGAGTTTCTTACCCTGTTGCTGAAGAAATTTATTTGAATGTTACTGAATTAAATTATACTTTGGTAGGAAATCTTACCTGGGATTCTTGTTGGTGGTCAAACTCTACTGCTAATTCTAGTGCTGTTTCTGCAGGAACAAATTTTGCAGGAGTTACAAGTTTGGATGGATGGAATAATTGGACTTTGTTTTGTAATCAGACTGATAACACTCTTCATAATCATTCAATTACTTTTTATGTTGATACTGATACTCCTGCTTTTAGTTCAATTGCAAATCAAACATTTAATGATGCTGATGGATTAGTTTACGACATTGATGCTACTGATAATGGAAAAATTGATTCTTTTGCTGTAAATGATACTACTAATTTTAAAATAAATACTGCTGGAGTTTTGGAAAATAATACTCTTTTAACTGTTGGTTTTTATTGGTTGAATATTACTGTTAATGATAGTGTTGGTCATCAAAATTCTACAATCATAACTGCAAATGTTACTGATGGAACTCCTCCTATAATTAATATTACTTATCCTTTGAATAAAACAAATTATTCTTATCTTGTTAGTGAATTGAATTATTCTGTTACTGATAATGTTCAAGTTAATACTTGTTGGTGGACAAACTCTTCTGGTTTTTGGAATTCTACAACACAAAGTGCTGGTTTAAATTGGACGGGTATTAATGTTTTGCAAGGGTGGAACAATTGGACTGTTTATTGTAATGATAGTTGGCAAAACACCGGTAGTGAAGATGTAAAATTTATTGTGGATACTGTAAAACCTAATGTTACTTTGAATGAACCTATTGCCACTTATACGACTAATTATCATAGAGTGAAAAATGTTACTTTTAATTGTACTGGTTATGATAATTTTGGTGTAAAAAATATTAGTTTGTATATTACTGATAATACAAATTCAAGTTTTGTTGCAAATCAGTCTACTGCTGTTTCTGGTTTGAGTTCTGAAGTTACTTGGACTGTTGGTTTAGAAAATGGAAATTACACTTGGAATTGTTTGGTTTATGATACTTTAGAAAATCTTAATTGGAGTAGTAATAGATCTATTGAAATAAATCCTGATGTGACTTCTCCTGCTTTTACTAACATTACAAATCAAAGTCTTAATCAAAATGTTTCTCTTGGTGTTCAAATTAGTGTGAATGATACTTTTCCAATATCTTGTTTTGGTGTGAATGATAGTGATTTTAAAATTAATTGTTCTGGTTATTTAGAAAATAATTCTTTGTTAGGTGTTGGGTTGTATTGGTTGAATATTTCTGTTAATGATACTGCTAATAATTTTAATTATTCTTCTATGTTTGTGAATGTTTCTCTTCGTCCTATTTTGGATTTGAATATGATTACTCCAATTGGTAATATAAATGCTAGTCAGAACAAATCATTTGTTGTTAGTGTGAATGTTTCATGTTCGAATACTGATTGTGGTGTTGTTAATGTGAGTTTGGATCCTGAGGTTGATTCGGCAACCAGTTCACCTTATACTTCTGGTAGTTTAGCTAATGGTTGTAAAGAAAGTGGTGATGGAACTGTTGATACTTGTGCTGATGGTAGTACTTGTACTTATCCTTTCCAAGTTAGGTGGATTAGCATTGAAGATTTAAACAATTCTCAGTTTGAAGGTGGTGATACTGTTAATGTTACATTTACAACTAGTGTTGGATGTTGTAGCCCAGACGCTGTTTGGGCTTATTCGAATGATAGTGCTGGTGAAGGGAATTTTAGGCAAATGGGTAGGACTGTTGATATTGCTAGTGGTCTTAAGAATTATTCTAAAACTTTTGTATTAGATGATGTTGTTGGTAATCATACAATAAGGGCAATTAATATTTATAGTGCTGCATCAACTTCTTTAACTTGTGGTTATGATGAGTCTTCTGGTTCATCTTATTCTGATAGTGATGATATTGTTATTTATGTTGGTGGTGATTCTAAGTCAGGGTTGGTGTCAATGAACATATCTGCAACTCCTTTTAATACTTATAATCAAAATCCTTATAATTTAACTTTGAATAATGGTGAGTCTCAAGTTATAACTTGGAATGTAAATGCTACTGGTGTTATTGGAAATAATTATACTTTCTTTATTTTTGCTAACACAACTTCAGATTTAAGTATAGGTGCAATTACTGAAAAATGGAATGTTACAATTAATAACCTGACTGGTATTGCTCCTCCTACTGTTACTCTTCGTTATCCTGTTCATGCTGGAGAATATGGAAGTGCTGTTACTGAATTAAATTATACTGTTGTTGGACAAAACTTGAGTGTGTGTTGGTATTCAATTGATGGTGGGGCAACTAATTCTAGTTATGTCGACTATGGGATTAATTTTACTGGTTTGAGTTCTGTTGTTGGAAGTAACACTTGGACTGTTTATTGTAACTTGACTAATAATACAATTGGTAGTGGGTCTGCAGTGTTTTCTATTGATGTTGATTCTCCTTTGATTAATTTTACTTCTCCTACTTTAGCAAGTGGTGTTACAACTTTGGATAATTTTGCAATTACTAATGTTTCAATTGTTGAGTCTGATTTGAGTTCTTTGATTTATAATTGGAATGGTACAAATTATACAATGTTTAATGATTCAATTGTTGTTATGATGAATTTTGATAATAGAAGTGCTTTGAGTGAGAGTGATAATCAGGTTGCTGACATTGGTTTGAATACTAATAATGGAACAGGAAGTGGAGTTGTTCTTAATACTTCTTGTGTGTATGGAAATTGTTTCCTTTATGGTGGGGATGGTGATCATATTGATATGGGTTCTATTACTGCTTTACAGAGTGCAAGTAGTTTTACTGTTTCTTTCTGGGCTTGGGATGATGACTATAGTGCTAATGCTTGTGCTTTTGCAATTAGAGATGGAACTGATGCAAGTAACTTATTTTCGTTTTATCCTTATGAATCTTTTGGTGGGAATGGTGTTAGGATTTGGTATGATGGTGTGAGTTTGATTAATGAGGATGATGCAACAAGAACTGGTTGGAATCATTTTGTTTTTGTTTCAAGAAATGCTACTGATCATGAGTTGTATGTTAATGGTGTGAGTGAAGGAACAAGTTCTACTTCTAAGGATTTGCCTGCTTCAATTGATAATGTTTATTTAGGAATGTGGTACACTGGGTCTGATCAGTATTTTGATGGTTTTTTAGATGAGTTTGTTTTACTTGATTATGGTTTGACTGATGAAGAAGTTTCTCAGTTGTATTTTACTAATTTGTATAAAGTTAATTCTACTTTGTGGGGTTTATATGTTAATCAATCTAAGGATGGAACTTCTGCTTTAGATGATGCAAATTATTCTTATCAAGTTTATGCTGATGATAGTTTTGGTAATTTGAACATGACTGAACAGAGGTCAATTACTATTCAAGGAAATACTGCCCCTACAATTGTTATGAATTATCCTTCTAATAATTCTCTTTTTTCTAATGTAGAATCTCTTCTTTTGAATGCAACTGTGTATGATGTTGATACTGGGTTAAATAATCTTACAGTTTGGTTCTATGGGGGGAATGCTAGTGGAACTTATTCTCTTTTGAACACTTCTTATAATCAAACTAATGGTACAACTTTGAGTTATAGTTGGGAAATTTCTGATGCTGGTGCTTATAATTGGACTGTTATTGTTAACGATGAAAGGACTAATACTTCTACTATACAATTTTTTAATTTAAGTACTTTGAATTTTACTTGTAATGTTGGTGGGCCTTATCAGCAAGGTGCTTTGGTTTTAGTACAGGGTGATGTTTCAAATGCTTCTGGTGTGTTGGCTGCAACTGGTGTGAATGCAAGTGTTTATGATTCAGATGGTGTTTTGAACATTTCTCGTAATTTGACAACTGATGATGATGGGTCTTATGAAACTTTAATTTATAATTTGAGTGCTGGTAGTTATACTTTGAATGCTAGTACTTCTTATCAAGGTTCTGATATTCCTTGTATTGATACTTTTTCAATTGGTGGTTCTGCATTGTTTGTTTTGGATAAAGTTGCTACAATTTTCAATATTTCTAATTCTACTATTAATTATAATATTACTTTGAGAGTTACTAACAGAGGGTTGGCTGATGCAACTTCTGTTAATTTAACTGATGATCCAAGGTCTTATGATTTGTCTACTGTGAATGCAAACTCTTCTGTTGTTAGAAGTTATCTTGCAAATTTTACTAGAGAGGATACTTTGGTTTATCAGTTGTTGTCTGTGGCAACTGTGAATGGAACTGATTCTTATTCTGGAACTGTGATTAGTGCAAATTCTACTGAGTTAAATTTGACTATACCTGATACTGAAGCTGGAAAACAAATGGTTATTGTAAAGAATGTTGTTTATGTTAATGAAACTTCTTTGAATGTTACATATAATGTTTCAGTTACATTGTATAATTCTGGAAGTGAGGATATTGCTAATTTTAGTTATGTTGATACTGATTTGAATGGTACTGCTTTTACTTTGAATTTGTCTGAAGGTGTTTCTTCAATGTTGTCTAATTTGACTCTGATTGATAAAGCTGCAAGTAATTCAAATCATCAGTTTGCTTTGGGTACTGCAACTACTACTGATTTAACTGTGTTCTATTCTAATAGACCTACTGTTAGAATTCCTGGTTATGGTGGTCCTGCTGATGCAACTGTTTATGCTTTATCTTCTGTTGATGTTTCTGTTGATTTTGATACTGTTGTTTCAGTGATTAATCAAAATCCTGATATTGGTCAAGATTTTATTATTGATTATTGGATTACTAATGATGCTGAAGATACAAATTATACTTCTGGTCAACAAACAATTTATGTTGGTTCAAATAGTACTACTAACTTTACTGCAACTTTAACTTCTCCTTCAAGTAATGGTGATTATAGGTTTAGAATTATTGTAACTTGGGCTGGTGGAACTGCACCTGCTTATGATAGTTTTGTTGTTGAAGGTGCTGTTGAAAGTTCTGGTGGTGGAAGTAGTGGTGGTGGAAGTGGAATTACTGGTGGTGCAACACAAAAGGTTGTTTGTGATCCTCCTTACATAAGGCATGGGATTGAGTGTTGTTTAGATCAGAATAATAATACTGTTTGTGATGGGGATGAAGAAGAGGAAGAGAAAATAGAAGAGGTTGTTGAGGAAGGAGTAAAAGAATTAATTGAAATTATGGATGAAGGAGAAGAGATTAATCTTAAGATTATTCAAGAAGATTCAATTGAAACTTATCCTTTAGAGATTATTGATTTACAGTTAACTAGTGCAACTTTTGTGATTGATTCTCAGGAAGTTACTTTAAGTGTTGGACAGGGACAGAATCTTGATTTGGATGGTGATGGTTTCTTTGATGTGTTTGTTATGTTGGAGAAAGTTGAAAATGGTCAAGCTCATGTGCAATTTGAGGCTATTAGTGGTGAGATTAAAATTGAAGAGAGTGAGTTAGTTTATCAGGCACCTAGAGATCCAACTTCTAAAAATTTTAGTTGGATATATTATGTTTTAGGATTTATTGTTTTTATTGTAGTTGGAGTGTTTGTTGGAAGAAAAGTTATGCAGCATGAAGGTGTTTCTTTAAATTTGAGATTTATTAAAATTGAATTCCTTTATGGTTTTGAAATGGTTAAAGAGTTCTTTAGAAATTTACTTGAAAAAATGTTGTTTAAGAAAAAGAAGGCTGAGTCTTCTGAAGTGTTGTTGGGTAATGATGTATATAGTGCTGATGGTGAAACTGTTGGTAAGGTTGTTGAGATTGTTGTTTCAAAAAAGGGGTTTGGTGGTTTACTTGTTGATATGAGTGGTAAGAAGGTGTTGATTAAACCTGAACAGCTAAGGTCAGTGCATCCAACTGTTATATCTACACAACTTTATGATTTACTAAAGTAGTCATTGCTTATAATTTTCCTACACAAAATATTTAAGTGATTTAGTTTATGATTTTCTTGAGGTGATATTAAATGTCTGATATTGATTTTGACTTGGGTGAAGTGGTTCAGAACGCTTTTGGTAAAGCATTTGCACAAATTGCAGTAGATATTGAGAGAGAAGGTGAGGCTTATTTTGATAAGGCTGTTGAAGATTTAGATCCTAATTCTGTTGGGGCAACTTTAGGGTATCCTTTTTTACTGGGGATTGTTCAAAGAGCTGGTGAAAGGTATGGTCCTAAAGAAGAGGAAGGTTTATAAACCTCAGATTTTTCCTAGAAGTAAAGGATGGATGAGAATGTGGAAGCAGACTCATGCCGGGGATAAGTTTCTGGTTTAACATCTTAAAAATATAAAATGGCAAGAATGTATTCAAGGAAGAGAGGAAAGGCTGGTAGTACTAAGCCTGTAAATAAGGATAAACCTACTTGGGTTAGTTACAAGCCTGCAGAGATTGAAGCTTTGATTGTAAAGTTGGCTAAGCAGGATATGACTTCTAGTAAGATCGGTTTGGTTCTTAGAGATAGTTATGGTATTCCTGATGTTAAGCTTGTTACTGGTAAGAAGATTGTTCAAGTTTTGAAGGAGAAGGATCTTGCTAGGAAATTGCCTGAAGATATCACATTTTTAATTCATAAACATATCAGAGAGATGAAGCATTTTGAAGAGAATAAGCATGATATGGTTGCAAAGAGAGGATTGGGTTTGACTGAAGCTAAAGTTAGAAGGTTAGCTAAGTATTATAAAAATAAAGGAGTTTTGCCTGCAGATTGGAAGTATGATAAGACAAGGGCAAAATTATTAGTTGCATAAAATGGTACAGAAAAAAATTACTAAAAAATCTAGAATTTCAGTTAAGAAGAAGAGATGGTATAGTGTTGAAGCTCCTAAAGTTTTGAATAGTATTATTTTTGGTGAAACCCCTGCAAGTGATCCTGATTTGTTGAAAGGTAGAGTTTTTAATATTGCTTTGAGTGTTGTTAATCGGGCTGTTCGTGGGAATAATATTTCTGTAAGTTTCAAAACTGTTGAAGTTAAAGGTAATAATTGTATTACTGAGTTTGTTGGTTATGAGATGGCTGGTGGTTTTATTAAAAGGTTAGTTAAGAGAGCTAAAAGGAAAGTTGATGATTCTTTTGTTTTGGAGACTAAAGATAAAGTTAAATTTAGGTTTAAACCTATGTTGTTGATTAAAGCAACTGTTCAACATTCTGTTCAAACTTCTTTGCGTAAAAAAGTAAGAGATCATATGGCTAAATTGTGTAAAGAAAAAGAATATTCTGAAATTGTTGGTATGATTTTGCAAGGTAATTTGCAAAAAGAGCTTAGGTCTGAATGTAAGAAGATTCATCCTATGTTAAATGTGGATGTTCGAGCTTTGAGAAAGCTTTAGTTGTTTTTTTTAAATTAGTAATTTGTTGTAGTTGGCTTGCTATTTTTTGGCATAGAAAGCTTTTTAAGGATTTGATCTGTTTTTTAGAACATGCCTCAGTAGCTTAATGGTAGAGCACTTGACTTGTAATCAAGAGGTTGGGAGTTCAACTCTCTCCTGAGGCTTATTTTATTTTAAACAATAAACTTTAAATAGTTCTTTTCTATTAATTAATAAAAAGATGGTGTGTAATATGAAAAAGGTTGCTTTAATTTTAGCTTTTATGGTTCTTTGTAGTTTGGTGGTTTCTGCTGAGGAAGGGAAAAGTGGAAGTTATATTGGGAAATTAAAAGTTGAGAAAATTATGACTGGAGGTCCTACTGATAATGATGCTTCAACTTGGGATAATAATTATGTAAAAGATATGGAATTTGGGGATTTTGATGGAGATAGTGATGATGAATTAGCTTTTTCAATTTCTGAGAGTGACGAATTAGATAAAGGTGTTTTTGTTGTTGATTATTCTCCTTCTGAAATGTTTGGTAGTGGTATAAAATCTGGTTCTGGAGAAAGGAATTTTGAAGAAATTCTTTCTACTGGTAGTAGTTGGGATGATGGGGTTTATGCAGTTGATATTGTTTTTGGAGAAATTGATAATCGGCAAGCTGGTGAAGAACTTTTAATTACTGTTTTTACTAATGAGAATGATAGAGTTAGAGTTTATAGTGGTGGCCAAGGAGGTTTTCTGGGAAGTATTGTTGATTTGAATGATGGTTATTCTACAAGTGTTTCTTCTGGAGATTTAGAAGGTGATGGTGATGAAGAAATTATTGTTGGTATGAGTACTTCTTTAAATACTGTTGGAGATTGGTTTGTATATGATTATGGGAGTGCAGAGGAGGATTTGCTTTTTTGTGGTGGAGCTCCAACTTCAAAAACAAATGAATGTACTTCAACTGGTGTTGAATTTTCAAATTATTATACTTCAAAAATTGCAACAGGAGATTTTAGTAGATCTACTGGAAATGATGAGTTTGCTTTAATAAAAACTAGTGCTGAGGGGAATAAAGTAGTTGTTCTTCAAGGAAGTACTGAAGATGATATTGACGAAATATGTGAAATTAATTCTGAAGGTGATTTTTTGGATATTGCTTTCGGTGGTGAGGGTTGGAGTAATCCTATTTTAGGAGTTGTTACAAGTGATGTTTCAGATTCCTTAAATTTTTATTATGAAGCTTCTGGAAAATGTTTTGAATACTATGGTGGGGCCTTTACTTTTGATTTTGGTGAAGGATGGTTTGCAAATGGTGTTGAATTTGGTGATATTGATGGAGATAATATTGATGAATTTATTGTTACTGTTGATTATTTGGATTGGAGTTCAAGTCATCCTAGATGGTATGCTTATGATTTTTCTGAAAATAATTTAGAACTAATGTTTTGTGGAGGAGGAAGTTCTTCTTATGATTGCATGATTACTGATGATGAAATTCCTTCTTATCCTTCAGCTGTTGCAACTGGAGATGTTGATGGCGATGGAAAGGATGAATTTGCTATTGGTACTAGGGCAGAGATGGGAGATAGATGGTTTGTTTATTCTTATGATCCTGATGCTTCAATAATTGAAGATAAAGGAATTGAAAGTCTTGATCTTGCACCAATATTCACGATAGAACCAACTTTACAAACTCCAGCTTGTAGTGATGGTGTTGACAATGATGGTGATGGTGGTTATGATTTTACTGGTGGTTGTTTTGATGGTGAAATTATGGTTGAACCTTTAGAATGTGAAGTTGATTTGCTTTCATGTAATGAATATTGTAAAATAAATTATGATGCATATTATGTTAATGGTGATCCTGGTTGTGAAAGTAATGATGATACAACTGAAATGAATAGGTGTGGTGATAGAAGAGACAATGATTGGGATTTTACTGCTGATTTTACTGGTGGTTGTGATGTTGATCATGATTATGCAATTGATTATGTTTGTGGTTGTGATTTGGATCAAAATGGTTGGATTGATCCATTAACTGAAACTATGCAAAAAGAATTGTGTAATGGGAAGTATGGTTGTGCTGGACTGCCTCCAATAACAACACATTATGTTGTTAATTACACTTTAGATTGTGAAATTTTAGAAGGAAGATATTTGTTGCCTGATCCTGATTGTTCTGATCCGAGTGATGATTCTGAGAGGGATGAAGGTTATCAAGAGTATAGAAATATAGAAGAGGAGATGGAAAATCAAGCTGAAGCAGATAGTGTTTATTGTACTCCTGGTGATACTTTTGATGCAGGTGATGGATGTAATACTTGCACTTGTCTTCCTAGTGGTCTTGTAGCTGATGCATCGTGTACTATAATCTCATGTGGTGATTATACTCCTCCTCCTATGGCTGCTGCTGAAAATCCTGATGATTCCATGTGGATTAAGTTTTTGAAATGGTTTGGTTTGATAGCGTAAAGTTTTTATACTTATTATTCTATTAATTATTTATGAAAAGAGGGTTATTAGTTTTGTTTGTATTAGTTTTAAGTTTAAATTTAGTTTTAGCTTGTGTTGAAGATAGTGAATGTACTTCTCCAAGTGCACCTTTATGTTCTCCAACTGGTGCATGTATTAATGATGAGTATACTTGTTATGAAGATTCTCATTGTAATGACTATTATGATTATTATGAAATTTATGGAACTATTTGTGACAGTGATAATTATTGTATTGTAAAAGAAAAAATTTCTGCAAGTGCGTGTAGTTCTGATTCTGATTGTACTGCTTCAGGTTCTGGTTTGTGTTCTCCTGCTGGTGCTTGTATTGCTGATGCAAAAGGTTGTATTGTTGATGATGATTGTCCTTATTATTATGAATACTATGGGATTTATGGTGCAAGTTGCAGTTCTGCTGGAGCTTGTGTATATAGTGATGCTGTTTTTGATACTGAACCTTCTGAGTGTTTAGCTGATTTTGAATGTGTTTCCTTATATGGTGATGATTATGAATGTGAAGGAAGTTACTGTGCTACTTCTGGAACAAGTGCTGGGTTTGTTTGTGGTGATGGATTTTGTAAAGGTGCTGAAAAAAATGTGAACTCACCCTATTATTGTTCTGATGATTGTGAAACTGGTGAGGAAGGTGCTGTTTGTGTGACTAGATTAGATTGTGATCAGGATTTAGATTGTGTGAGTGGTGTTTGTGTTCAAGAGAGTGTTACTTCTAGTTCTTCTTCTTCTTCTGCAAGTACTGATTATGAATCTTCTTATTTATCTTGTGTTGATGAGTATGATTGTTATGAAGGAGAATTTTGTGTTGATGGTTATTGTGAGTTAGAAGAATTAAAAGTTTGTTTTGATGATATTGAATGTGATGAAGGTTATTTTTGTAGTTTAGAAGGGTATTGTGATTTGGCTTCAGAGGTTGCGGCTGACGAGGGTTTGGAATATTGTGATTCTGCTTATCCTTGTTCTGAAGGATTTTATTGTGATGAAGGTTATTGTATTGAATATATAGATACTGATGTTAATTTTGGTGCTGATAGTAGTTTTGGTTTTTTGAAAAGTTGGAATGAAGGTTTTGAAAGAGCTTTTGCTGTTACTAAAGAAGGTAATGCTAAAGTTTTAGAAAAGCAGATGAAAGAGAGGGAAAGAGAGTATAAACAAGCTCAACAATTGTGTGTTGAAACTGAAGATGAACAGTGTTCTAATTATATGAAAAGAGTTGATAGAAAGATGACAAAGACTGCTACTAAAAGTGAAAAGTTTGTTGAAAAAAATAAAGATAAAATGGATAGTGTTCAGTTTGAAAAATTAGAAAAAAAAGTGGGTGGAATGGTTGGTGGTGGTAGGGAAATGGCTATGAAAGCTAAAATGATTGAAGAGGTTGGTGAGGGTGATACAAGGTTTAAGGAAAGGTTGGAAAGTGATGTTGATGTTGTTTTTGAAAAGATGGAAATGGCTGGCAGAGATACAAGTAAAATGCAGTTTAAAGATAGAAAAGTTGAAAGTTTTGAGGGCGAGAAAATAGGTTTAGAAGCTAAGTTTGCAGAGAGAGGTGTTGGTACTACTCCTTTGAAAGCAAGACCTGAAGTTGCTGGTGATAGACCTGTTCGAACTGCTGTTGTTGATACTGACAGACCAACTCGAACAAGACCAGCTGTAGAATCTACTACTGATCGACCAACTCGAACTGTTGCTGATGGTACAACTTCAACAAGGCCTACAAGGACTACTGCTGATAGTGATCGACCTGTTCGAACTGCTACTGCTACTGCAGATCGACCTACTCGAACTGCTCCAACAAGAACAGCTACTACTGAACGACCAACTAGAACTTCTACAACTGCAGATTCAAGAACTCAACAACAAAGAAGGCCAAGAGCAACTGGTGCAATAACTGGATTATTTAGTTTCTTATTTTTTGCTGAATAGAAATGTTTTTAATTGTTAAAAAAATTAATTTTTATAAGGGCCTGTGGTCTAGTGGTATGACGTTTCCTTGACGTGGAAGAGGTACCAAGTTCGATTCTTGGCAGGCCCATCACAATAATCTTTTTATAGTTTTATTCTATTTTTTAATTATGGATTTTGAAAGAATTTTTTGGTTGGATGATTATCCAATATTTTTGCCTTGGTTGCAGAGAGGGTTGCATCCTGGTTTTTCTGAATTAATGCAAAGAACAACTCTTGCTTTTGATACTAATGAAGGTGCTGAAATTGTTGCTGATCAGGAATTTGATTTATATGTTTTGGATGCTGATGTTCCAGATGTGAGTGGTCCTGATAAAAATTGGTTGGGGAGATTTGTTGCAGATTTAGTTGAAGGTCAAAGAGTTGAAATAAGGGATTATGTTGGACATCCTGGGAGTGGATGTGATGATTTTGTTGCTTTTTATTTTGATCATCTTAAGGGTAAAATTCCTGAAGGTGCAAAAGTTGTTGTTTGTTCTGTTGCACAAGCTGCACAATCAAGTGCTTATTCAGTTGGTTTACCATTTTATGTAAAAGGGGTGGGAAGAAAGCATGGGATTGAAAGAAATGTTTGGCATGACATTAGGAAGAGATTTTTTTCAGGTCCTGTACGAGATGCTTTTGCTGATGGGCATCTTGGTGAGGATTTTTACACTAGAATTGTTGATGCTGGAGAAGATGGAGTTAAAGCTTGGGAAAAAGGTGATTTAGATGACCTTGTTCATAAATATCTCTTATAATTATATATTTTAATTATTTAATAACAAAAGCTATTTAAAGTAAAAAACCTTGAATTTTTATATGCAAAAAAGAGGGCAGGTTACTTTGTTTATTATAATTGGTATTCTTGTAGTTTCACTAGTTGTTTTAGGTTATTATTTTCGGGCTGAATTGTTTCAATCTGAATGGGAACAAGGGTTTGCTGATAGTTTAGCAATTCCAAGTCAAGCTGAAGAAGTGCATGAGTCTATTAGTGCTTGTGTTGAAGAATTAACTATTGAAGCTGTTGATATTTTAGGTATGCAGGGTGGTTATATTGATCTTCCTGATGATCCAATACCCTCTACTGTTTACAATCCTTTTTCAAATTCTTTAGAAATCTTTGAAGGTTCTGGTATGAAAACAACTTATTGGTTTTATGAAGCTTCTAATGCTGTGCAATATTCACAGATTCCTTTGAAAGAAGAGATGGAAGTTGAGCTTGGTGTTTATGTTGATGAAAACTTAGCTAGGTGTGCTTCAAACTTTTCTTTGTATGAAGAGTATAACATTTCTGCTGGTGATGTTTATACTGAAGTTGAAATTTTAAATGATGAAGTTTTGTTTACTGTTGATTATCCTGTTAAGGTTGCAGTGGATGAGTTTGTTTTTGAGTTTCCTTATTTTTATGAAAGTGTTGATGTGCCTTTGGGTGAAATGTATGAAGCTGCAGTTACAATTCAAATGAAAGAGAATGAAGATTTTTATTTGGAAGATATGGCTTATGATGTGATGTTCCTTCAAGAGGGTGTTCCAATGTCTGAAACTAATTTTGATTGTGATAAAGAAGAGTGGGATGTTGAAGAAGTGCAGGAAGAGTTGAAGCAAGGTTTGGCAAATAATATTCCTTACATTAAAATTGGTGGTTTAGATTATAGTATAAGTGATGAAGTTATGCAGAATTATTATGAGTGGGATGTGTTAGGTTCTGGGTTTAAAGAGTATAGTGCAAATTTGTTGTATTTTACTTCTTGGCCTTTTGAGATGGGTGTTTATCCAAATGAAGATGGTGTTATGACTTCTAACTCTGGTGGTGACTCTGGTATGATTGGTGCTGTGTTAAGAAGTTTGTTTTGTTTGAAGGATTACAAATTTATTTATGATGTTAAGTTTCCTGTTTTGATTACTTTAAGTGATGATGATACAGGGTATGTTTTTCAGTTTGCTACAATGGTTATAATTAATAATAATCAAGCTAGAACTAATGAAATTGTGTATGAAGATTTTGGTGAGGTTGAGAGTGATGCTATTTGTGATGAAGCTGTTACTCTAATGACTGTTTATGCTTCTGGTGTTGAGAGTGATGGTGGGCTTATTGATTTAGTTGATGCTGATGTTAGTTTTGAGTGTATAAACTATGTTTGTGATATGGGTATTACTTCAGGTAGAATTGGTGATGCTTCTCTTTATGCAATGTTCCCTGTTTGTTCTAATGGTTTTGTTGTTGTGAACAAAGAAGGGTATGTTGAAGGTAGAGAGATGGTTTCAACTTTTGAAGAAAGTACTGTTACTGTGATTTTAGAGCAGGAAGTGAATTTGAGTTATGATATTAAGGTTGTGGATGGTGATGGAAATACTAGAAGTTTGAAGAGTGATGAAACAGCTTACATTGGATTGACTGAACAGAGTACTGGTTATTCAACTAGTGTGTTTTATCCTGATGATGGTACTGGTGTTTTGGAGATTATTCCTGGAACTTATGATGTTCAAGGTGTAATGATGCAAGAGGGTGGGTTTGATATTAATGTGCCTGCGCAAACTTTGCAAAGTTGTACTTCAAATCCTGTGTCTGGGTTGACTGGAATATTTGGGATGGGTGAAAGTTGTGTTGATGTTGATATGAGTGACTATGAGCTTGATAGTGTGTTGAGTGGTAGTGTTGAGTTGGTGTGGGAGCCTAACAGGGCTGATCTTTATGATGCAACGCATGTTACATTTTACATTGCAGCGCCAATGGAAGTTGATAGTGCTGAAGATGTTGAAGAGGCTTATGCTTTGTATGAAGCTTCATTAGGAATGGTGGAACCTGAGTTAAGATGAATGTAAAAAGGTGGTTAGCAATATTTGTATTGGTTTTGTTAGTAAGCATGCCATTTGCTGTTGCTGATGATATTTCAGATGAAGAATTAGAGGCTGTTGCTGGTGAAAATTTAGATTGGGAAGATGAAGAAGAACAAAGGGCTTTGCAAAATTTTGAAGAGGATGATACTGGTGATACAATTCCTATTTTTGTTCGAAGTTATGAGCCTACAATTTTGACTTCTAATTTACTTGCTGATAATGATGTTCGAGTTTATGCGTTTCTTTCTGGTTTGACTGCTGGTACTTTAGTTAATACTTTGACTGGGTATGAAGATGGAACTGAACCTTTGTATGGTGGTATTGAAGTTGAAAAAGTTAAAGTTAAGCCTGCTGATATTCAAACAAAAGATGCTGTTCGTGGTGAGCCTAAGTATGTTAAGCCACTTGAGCAGGATTTGGATACTTTGGGTTATCTTGTGATTACATTGAAACAACAAGAGAATGAAATTGAAATGCCTGATGAAGTTAATTTGACTTTTAGTGCAGAGATTCATTTTACTGAAGCGCAAAGGTTGTTTACTTTGGCTCAAACTTATTTAGTTTTGCCTGAGGATGAGGATGTGGATGAGTGGGAGGATAAGTTGCAGTCTGAAGGTAGTAGGTATACTTTTTTTGGTGGAAGAGGAATTATTCGTGCTAAAGAGATCATGGATAATCAAGTTGATTTGACAATTTATAGTAACAAAGATTTGTTCTGGCCAATCATTGGTGCTCCTCGAGCTATTGCTGATTTAACTTTGAATGTTGGTGAAACTTCAAATTATTTTGACTTGGGTGATCTTGAAGAGGTTGCTTTGACTAATTCTAAGTTTAGGGTTAGGTTGGATTCTTTGAAAGATCCTGCAAAGGAAAGAGCTGTTGCTAGTGTTATGGTAGATGGTGATTCTTATCAAATGGTTTTGAATGAAGATATGTCTCTTTTCCCTGGTTCAACTTGGACTGTTTCAAATTTGTATGAACAAAGAGGAAGTGGTGGAACTGAGTATGTGTTGGAGATTAGAGATAAAAAAGGTAACAAGAAAACTATTACAACTGTTATGGGTATGTCAGGTGAGTCTACTGATTTGAATAGACAGTTTTATTCTTCTGCAAGGAGTGGAGATAGTATAATTTATACTGATAAAACAATTGATTCTGTTCCTGTGAATGAGTTGGATAGTGTGTTTAATCAGTATGGGGTTAGAGTTGATGTTACTAATGTTGCTAATGCTTTAGACTCTACAAATAGGTTTAATATGGTTGATGGGTATACTGTGAAAGAAGTTTTGGTTAGTATTTTGCCTGTTGGATATTTTTATTCTATTGATGGTGAAACTATTGTGATTGAAGAGTATGGGTCTGGTGATCCTTGTAATGATATTGGGTTTTATTATTTAGATGAGTTGCCTACTGTATTTGATGAGAGTGCTCAGTTGGATGATAATGTTTTGAATCAGTTGATTTGTTCTGCAATTGCTGAGTATAAAGTTTTGGTTGAAGATTTTAGTGATGAAGAAACTTTAGAAGGAGTTTCTTATCTGGATCTTGGTGAGGTTAAACTTGGTGAGTTGTATGAGTTGTTAGCTAGTAATTTTGATTCTGCAAATGATAAGATGGTTGCTAATGAAAAAGCTTTACACTATTACACTCGTGTTGATAATAGAGGACAGTATGTTGGTGATTCAGATATTAATGCTAAAGTTGTTGAGTTAATGAATACTATGTCTGGTGATTTTAGTTATGGTGAAGTTACTATTGATGATTCTGCAAGGCAAGTTCAAGTTAAGTTGTTAAGAATTGAACATGCTAGTGATGAAGAGTTAACTAGTGCTGTGATTAGTGACAATGGAATTAGTGAAACTTATTATGAAGGTGATTACTTGTTTACTTCTGCTGTTTATGATAATGGTGAGAATGTAAATTGGTTGATTAGTAGTATTAAAGATGATTATGTTTATTTTACTAAAGAGGTTCTTGAAGATGCTCAAGGGTATAGTTCTAGTAAATCTAAAGATAGTGTTGCTGAGGGTGGGACTGCTACATTGAGTAGTCATCAAATTCAAATTAAGGATATTGATGTTAAGAAGGAAGTGCATTTGACTATCATTCCTGGTTCTGGTGAAACTTTGAAAAGTAAAACTAATTTTTCAATTCATATTCCTATTGAGCAAAGAGCTTTTGAATTGAACCCTGAACAGATTGATGAAAAGTTAGAGAAGTTTAAAAGTTTGAAAGAGAAGTTAGAGAAAACTGTTGACTTTTTGGATAAGCTTGTTACAAATTGGAATAAGGTTTGTTATGCTGTGTTTGCTTTTGTAACTTTAAAGAGTAGTTTTGGTTCAACTTCTGCACAAGCTCGTGGTGATGCAATCTCTGGACCTGATGGTGCTAGTGGTTGGCAGTCTTATTGTCATGAAAGAAGTAGTGGGGATTATTCTACTAGAGAGTATAATACTTATGATGAGTGTATGTTGGATCATTCAAGTGATATTGAAAATGATATGGATGCTTATGGACAGGCTAGGGATGATGCTGATGCTGGGATTTATGGTAATTGGGAAAGTGATTTGAGTGGTAAGTTTAATGGGAGTTTGGAGGATTGTGAAGAGTATGTTGGTGCTGGTGTGTTTATGTCTGATGCTACAAAACAAGAATATCAAGCTTTCTATGGTGCACAAAATAGGTTAAGTGCTGAGATGCAACCGGGGAATGAACAGTATCTTAATGATTTAACAACTGGTTATGGTGGGAATAATTTAGATCAAAGAACTACTGCTTGTATTGCTGCTTCTGAAGCTTTAGAAAATGCTGATGGTTTGGATGAGGATGCTAGAGAAAATATGTTTAACGGTATTTATGAACAACATGTTTCTGGTGGTGAACTTGATGTTGATGTTGCAGGTTATCCAATACTTAATGATATTGTTACATTTGAAAAAAAGTGTGAATCTGAAAGTGCGACAATAAGGTCAGCAGGAAAGATATTTACTGGTTCTTCAACAAGAGATAGAATTGTTTATACTGATAGTGGTTCTTCAGTCGAAGTTAGTGTTATGAGTACTATTGATTTGAAAACTTATTTAACTGAATGGAAAGCAACTTATACTAAAACAAGTGCTGGAAGTTGTGAAGGTTATGATGGAATTATAACAACTATTGATACTCAGCTTGCAGCTTTTGATTCTGCAGTATTACAAAGTGCTTCAGTAGTTAGTCAAGAGCTTGCTACTAGAAGTGGACAGAAGTTGTATATAACATCAACTAAAGAAGTTATTTTCATGGGAGAGGAAGCATTTAACTCTGGTGAGTTGAGACAAACCTGGGCTGATGATGCAACTATTGAAATTTGGGGAACTGGTGAATTTTCTGGAATGCCTTATTGTTTGCCTCATGAAGATGGTAATTTTGTTAAGATTGAAGAGTATTCAAAAACAAATGAAGCTAGTAGGTTCTCTGTTTGGAATGTTGGTGCTGATGGAAAGTTATGTACAACTGATGATGTGCAAGTGCATCATGAAACGGAAATTAGTTTGAGTACTACAATGTATAATGAATATGTTTCACATATACATCAGTTTGTAAGAACTGAGTTTAATGAAAATACTAGAGTTACAATTGATAATCATGATTTTCCTGTAAGTAGTGGAAAATCTTCTGGTGTACAAACTGGTAGTGTTGCTGGATGTTATGAAGTTATGAATCCTAGTGATTGTAAATTGTTGTTTACTGTTTGTGATCCTGTAATGTGTCCACCATCAAGGTTTAACTTGGGTGGAAGATGGTATGTTGATGATGTTGTTCAGAGTGGGTTTGTTGGATCTGTTGTTCTTCCTCAAGGAAGTGGTGATCCTGTTCCTATTTGTTTAACTGGTGTACTTGCTAGTTTGAAGTTCTGGGAATCACAAGTGGATGGAATGGTTCAATGTTTAGAGACAGCAAAGTTCGATGGTGAGTATGTTGGAATTTGTGATAGTATTTATAGTTTGTATATGTGTGAGTTGTTTACTAGAGAGATAGTTGCAATTTTCCAGGGTAGTGGTGGAATACTTGATTTCCTTGGTGGTAAGATGTTTGGTGCTGGTGATCAAGCTGGTGGTGGAGAGTTCTTCCAGTTTAAAGAGAATATGGAAAATGTGAAATCCTCATTTACTTACTTTACAACTGAATATTCTAACCAAGCGTTTGCTGCATTTAGAGGAAGAAGTATGCAAGAGGTTGGTACTGAAATTTGTAAGCAAGCAATATATGCTAAGACTCCTTGGTTTGGAGATTTTATTGATCAAATTGCAACACCTGAAGATCCTACTCAGTTTACTGGACATATGACTGTTAAACCTTATTCAGAAACTTTAGGACAGAGTGCTTACCAAGTTTTCTATCATATCTATGCTGGTGATAATGCTAACATTGATAGGGTTGTTTATTCTGTTTATTTGAGAAACTCTTTGACTGGTCAGACTTATGGTTTGACTAGTGAATGTGGTGGTACTAGTGGTACAATTGAGAAGGCTGGAATGGCTGATGAAACTATGGACTGTGTAACACAGAGTGGGTTTGATGAGTTATGTATTACAATTAATGGTCAAGAACAGTGTGGCTTTGGAATGGTTAGTACTTCGTTTGCATTGGATTATATGAAAGATAGTTTAGTTGCTGGAGAGGTATTAAAAAATATTTCTAGTGCTGAACAGTGTTATCCTGATGCTGCAACTATGAGTCCTGCTTTGAATGATGTTTCTAATGCAAATGTTGGAGGAGCTTCTTTGTTGCCTTATGAATTTGGTGCTTTGTCTACTGGTGTGCAAAGAGTTTGTAGTGTTGATAATCCTGGAAAGGGTCAAGGAATTTCTGGTGATTGGGGAATGATTGGTACTTGTGATTATGATGATGTTGGAAGGTTCCTTGGTTATTGTTGGCTTAACTCAGGTAGTTTTAGTATTAGGGATGCTGAGAAAAATGAAATTGTTGCTGATGAATTAGCTGAAACTAATTGGGACTTGAGTAAGCAAGCACTTGGGTTGGATAGTTATTTGGCTGATGAAGAAAGTTCTTCAGAATTTACTAGGTTGTTGGCTGAGCATAAAGATGAAGAGAAAAGAAATTGTAAAAATGTTGTTGATTTAATTCAAAAATGGGGTGTGTTTATTGAAGATACAATGAGTTTTGAGTATGCTGCTGCTGGTCAGTATTCTCTTGCAGAAGCAGTGTCATTTGTTCCTGGTGCTTGTGAAGTTAAAGGTAGAGGGGATATTGAATACACTGGATTAAAAATATCTCAGGGCCAGTCTGATGAAGAGGATGTAACTAATGATTTATTGTTTGTTGTTGATGTTGGTGATGAATTTAGATTTGAGTTTACTAATTTGTTAGCTAATGATAAAGCTTACATAGGTGGCAGAGAGTGTGAGGAAGATAGTGGTAAGGTTATTTGTGGTTATACTGCAGGAAGTAGAGATGATGAAGTTGAGTTGCTTGTCTTGGATAGGTATGATAGTGAGTTGTTGAAGAGGACTTTGTCTTTTAGCACAGAAGAGCTTGAGGAACAAATTGTTTTTGATTGTGAATCTTGTGGTGATGGTTGGGTTAGTTTTTGTGGTGTTGATAGTTGTCATGATGTTGGTAGTACTTGTTATTATGTTGAGAAGAAGTATTCTGTTGATGATTATTGTTATTCTTGTAAAGATGCTGATGAGTGTACTGATTTAAGTGATGATCAAGAGGGGTGTGAGTCTGAAATTTGTACTAGTCAGTTTGGTAAAGTTTGTAGTTATAGTGGTGGTGTTTGTAGTGAGGTTGGTGATTCTAGTGGTTCTAATGATGCTAGTGCTAGTAGTTATACTGCTAATCAAAAATTAATTGTTCAGAAAATTTGTGAAGTTGCTGATGAATTGGGTTTAGATGCTGAAGGAAAAAAACTTGCTTTGAAAGTTGCTCAACAAGAATCAAGTTTTAAACATTGTGATGATAGTGGAATTGATTGTGATTCTCAAAGTGAAGTTTATGGAAGTTCTACTAATGATTATGGTGTAATGCAGTTAAACTTAGGTTCACATGGTGATTGGTTTAATAGTGGTGGTGCAATTTTAACTGAAGCTTCTACTAATGGTAAAAGTTGTTCTTCTGGTGATAATGCTTATGATATGGAGTGTAATATTATTTTAGGTATTGGTCATTTGGTATATAGAAAAGATCAGTATGAAGATGGTAATGAATACTGTTGTTATAGTGGACAATCAGGGAATAAAAAAACTTATACTGGTTGGGATGCTGGGTTAAGAGGTTATAATGGTTGGCCTTCTTGTGATAGAAGTGTTGCTTGTTCTGGTGATCCTAATTATGTTGAAAATGTTAATGCTCAGGATGTTGATGAATTGTATAACTCTTATTGTGGTGGTTCTGAAGGAGTTTTTAATGTAGTGGTTGTAGATATTGATTCAGTTGAATGTACTGGTGATGGTTGTATGTTGACTTCTGAAGCTTATGAAAAATTGTTAGTGGCTGAAGAAGAGTTTGAAGATGTGGGTTATAATATTAATGTTATTTCAGCTTATAGGAGTTATGATGATCAATTATACTTTTGGGATTTGTATCAAAGTGGAAATGGGAATATAGCTTGTGACCCTGGTACTGATGGAAGTGGTTGTCCTCATGTACAGGGGGGAGCTGTAGATATCCAGTATTATGATTCTGATGGTGAATTGCATTCTATGGATTCTAGTAATGAGTTGACTAATATTATGTATGAGGTTGGTTGGGTAAGATATAGTAGAGAAGCTTGGCACTTTGAATATGGGACTACAATGTGGGAAGGATTTAAAGAAGATTGTGAAAGTGGTGGTCTAGAAAATGATGATGATGTAAGAATCTTAGGAAGTTCTAGAGAAGGAATTTGTTCTGCAGTTGTTTCAAGTTAAAATAATTCTTTTTTAATAGCGATATTAATTTAAATGTTTAGATCTTTTTTTCTAGTATGAAGTGGAGACCTTTTTTGTATGATGTTGTTGCCTTGGGATTGGCTTTCTTATTAGCTGTTTATGTTAAAATGAAAGTTGGAATTTTGATGGGGCAGATTGAAGAGTATACTGTCCAGTTTGATTCTTTGAATTTGACTGATAATACTTATGCAACTTTGATGCAGTTTGAAACTTTGGTTCAAAGTTTTTCTGGCCTTGTTTACTTAGCTTATTTTTTTATCATTATAGTTTTGCCATTGGGGTGGTACTTGTTATTTTTGCTTTCACAAGGAAGAACATTTTCTATTTTGTTGGATAAGAAGTTTAGTTTGAGATATTTTTTAAAATATTTTTTAGTTGGTTTGCCTTTTGTTGTAGTCCTTGTTTACATTTTGAATAAAGTGTTTACTTTGTTATTGTTTTCATTTAACTCTTGGTGGGATTTTTTAAGTCTTGCTGTGTATTTAATTTTGATTTTTGTTATAAGTTTTGTATGGTATACTCTTGGTGTGTTGTTGGTTAAGAAAAGTGTTATTAAGAGTTTGAAAGGATTTAGATTATTGGTTAGAAAGAGATTTGTTAAGGTGTTTGTTCCTTTCTTGGGTTTGTTTGTTTGCTTTAGTCTTGCTTTGGCTTTGTTAGGAGTTTTGTTTGTTAGGAGTATTACTTCTAGCTTTTTTGGGTTTGCTTGGGTTGGTATGGTGCTTGGAGTTTTGGTTTTAGTGTTAATTCTTGGGTTGATTAGAGAGAAGTTTGTTAAGGCTATATATATTAGATAAATAACTAATAAGGGGGCTGTAGAAAGGTTTAAATAGGAGTTCTGCATCCATTGTTTTTATGAAAACTAACAATATAAGTGGTGATTGTATTCATCGATGGCTTTGTTAGTTTGAACTTTCTTGGAAAATTTTATAAGTGGATGAATATTTTATTTACATATGACACCGGTAGTTTAAACTTTAAGGGTTCGCCCTTTGGGGAATATTGGTTAGAATTTGGGATTGTGGATCCCGAGACGCGAGTTCGACTCTCGCCCGGTGTCCTTTATATTCAAAGAGGTGGACAATGAAAATACTAAATGCTAAAGGAACAAAGGATTTCTTGCCTGAGGAAAAAATCTTAAGGCAGAAGATTGTTGATCAGTTAAGAGAGATTTTTGAGTTGTATGGTTATTCTCCTTTAGAGACACCTTGTTTGGAAAGAATGGATGTTTTATCTGCAAAGTATGCAGGTGGTGCTGAAATACTTAAAGAGGGTTTTCAGTTGCGAGATCAAGGTGATAGAAGGCTTGGTTTGAAGTATGATCTGACTGTTCCTTTTTGTAGGGTTATTGCAATGAATCCTCAGTTAAGGATGCCTTTCAAAAGGTATCAGATTGAGAAAGTGTTTAGAGATGGGCCTATTAAGTTAGGAAGGATGAGAGAGTTTTGGCAGTGTGATGTTGATGTGGCTGGTTGTAAGTCTATGCTTGTAGATGCAGAGATGGTTGCTATTGCTTCTGATTTTTTTAAGAAGGTTGGATTGAAAGTTGTTATTAGAATAAATAATAGAAAAGTGTTGGATGCAATGATGGAAGAGGCTGGTGTTGAAGAGGGTAAAAGAGATAGTGCGATTTTAACTTTGGATAAATTGGAAAAGATTGGTGAGGAAGGTGTTAAGAAAGAGTTTGAAGAGAAAGGTATTGATGGTGAAAAAGTTTTAGATATTGTTAAGCAAAAAAGTTTGAAAAATAATGAAGGGTTGGATGAGTTGAATGAGTTAGAAGATTTTTTGAAATTGTTTGGAGTTAGTGATTATAAAATTGACTTTACTTTAGCTAGAGGTTTGGCTTATTATACTGGAACTGTTTTTGAAGTGCAGTGTAAAGAGCTGGATAGTTCTGTTGCTGGTGGTGGTCGATATGATAAAATGATTGGTGGTTTTTTGGGTAAAGGTGAAGTGCCTGCTGTTGGAATTAGTTTTGGTTTGGAACCGATTTATGAAATTTTGAAAAGGAAGGAAAAAGTTCGTAAGTCTGTTACTGAAGTTTATGTTATTCCAATAAAATGTTTTAATGAAAGTTTGAAGATTGTTAAGGAGTTGAGGGTGGCTGGTGTTAAGTGTGATATTGATTTGAAAGGTAAAAGTATTTCTAAAAATTTGGATTATGTTAACAAGATGGGTATTCCATATGCTTTGGTAGTTGGTGAGAATGAATTGAAAGCTGCCAAGTTTAGTTTGAAGAATATGGAAACTGGTATTGAAGATAAGTTAGATGTTTCTGGTGTTGTTGAGAAACTTAAAAGTTGTGATTGTATTCATCATTAAAAAAGATTTTTCTAAAAAGTCAAGCAGACTTAAAATGCAGGAGAAAGTAAAATGAAAGTAACTGAGGCTAAGGTGCAGAGCACTGATTGTATTCATCGACGTAAGAGATTATTTTGTTTTAAATGAAAAAAGAACTGCTATTGAAGATAGAGTTTTTCTTGGTAATTTGGATAATGGCAGGCCAATAACTTTCTATAATTGGGAATGTCCTATTAGAACTGATTTGA
Source organism: archaeon (assembly GCA_018653605.1). GTDB lineage: Archaea > Nanobdellota > Nanobdellia > SCGC-AAA011-G17 > GW2011-AR17 > JABHYY01. Next base: position 4,710 of record JABHYY010000027.1, on the reverse strand, counting down.
AAGTTGCAGGAGATTTAGAATATGAATGTGATTGGGTTGATGATGTTGAAAAAACTAGGATGGTTAAATTATCTGAATTAGAAAGAGAGTTTGTTGAAAGAGTCATTTTGCCTTTGAGGCAAGATGGAATCAAAGTTAATTATTATAAATTTTTAGCTGATACTAACCCTTTGATTTTGTATCCTGCAACTGTTGATAGTGATACTAAAAGAAGGCAGGTTAGTAGGTTTATGACAAATTTTTCTCAACAACTACAAGACAAGGCTGATGAGATTTCAAATGGTGTGATTAGAGTTTTCCCTTTTTCTAAAATTCTTTGTGAGTTTAATAGGGAGTATATGGAAGTGTTTAATAGAGTTAAGTATAGTTTTGCTCTTAGGAGAGATAATGTCCCTGAAACTCAATATTTAAGAAAAAATAAATTTAAGGGTGAATTAGACGAATTATTAAAACATACTGGAGTGAATGAAATGGATGAAAGACTAATAGAACTGGGGATAAGGACCATTAGTAGTTATGCTGCTGAAGAATATGTTATTAGGACGGCCTTATCTCGTGAAGCTTGGTTTCAAAATCCTGTTGCAATACCAAATGAGGCAATGTTTACATTTCCTGTTTTAGCTAATTGTTATTTAGGAAATAAGAATAGAGGTCCATGGTTATTTGTTTTGTATGAAGGAGGTAGAAGATGATATACTTTAGTTGGGAATGTCCACCAAGGGTGTTGAAGAATGGTAAGTTAGATTTTGATGTAGATTTAGCTAAAATTTTTAATGGTGAAAGATTAGATGAATTTACAGAACTTCCTAAGTTTATAGAGTTTAAGGAGATTGAAGAAAAGTTTGTTGGTAAGAATTATGTTAAAATTATTGCTGATACAAATGCATCAATTCTTGCTAAACAAAATTTTTCTTTTAAAAAATATAAAGAAGAATTGCAAAGAAGATGTAAATCAAAGGTTGTTTTGTTTTCAGAAATTGTTGACATGAATCAATATAAGAAAAAGTTTGAATTGGTTTATAGGGATTTTTGGGACCATGTTAGTTTGAAGGAATTTTTAGAGATAAAATCTTATTTGAAAGAGCATGTAGGGTTAGATGATGATGATTTTGTTAGAAGAGTTATTGTGTCCTATATTGTTGAAGGCTTTTTAATTCCTTATGATGTTTGGGTAAATTTTGATGAACCAAAGGTTCTTGCTGAAATGACAAATAGAATTGAGAAAAGAATTAAGATCCTTTATTTTTGAAGGGTTAGTATAAGCTTTGACGGCTATGTTTTGCTTTTAGAAATATGCTTTTTTAGGTCGCTATGGATTTCATCTAATTTTTTATTTAGTTCATCAAATTCAGGTTTAATCTCTTTTAGCATTTTTGAACTTCTTATAGTTAATATATAACAAATAATTAATAGAACTGTTGTTAAAATGGATACAATTAAGTTTATTATTTCAATTTCCATAATATTATTATACTTCTTTAAGTTTAAATATTTTGTTAAAAAAAGATCTGCACGGGACAGGGTTCGAACCTGCGTAGACACTAAGCCACTGGGTCCTAAGCATAGCCAGACATTAATTACTTAACATCTTCCAGCCCGTTTGACCGCTCCGGCACCCGTGCATGGGAATCTAGCATTGATACTTTCTAGTTTCTTACTGTTTCGTAATCTGAAGGTATTTAAAAATTTATCTATATTGTCTTTTTTAATTCTTATTCCATAATAATATTCATTATATTTTTTGTTTAACCATTTTTCTTTTGAAGAAATTATTCCTTTTTCTCTAAGTATTTGTATTGTATACTCTTGGAAATCTTTTGTTTTTGTTGAAAAACCTATTGTATTCCCTCTAAATCCTCCATCAGTATCAAAATATCCAGCTATAAATTCAGATTTTAATGAATTAGGCCAATTTCTCATTATTTTAGGAATTTTAACGTCTCTTGTTTTGGGACCTTTGTGTGTTTTGAGGTTTTCAGTTAAAAAAAGGTATAGTTTTTTATTTCTAATTTCTAAAATACCACTCCTTTGTTTGTTTTTTCTTTTTCTAGTTCTTACTTTTGATTTTGTTTTTATTATTGTTTTAAATATGGGCAATATTATCTCTTCTAAAAAATTTATATCAGTCAATTCAAAACTAATTTTATAATCTCTTGATAAATCTCTTTTGGATTTGGTTCCATCTTTAATATAACCATCACCATAAATAGTTCCAATTAAATAAACAAAATCTTTGTTTAACTTCATAAGATTATAGAGTTTTTATTATTTAATAATCTTTGTTATATAATTTAAAATTAAGAAAAAATTACTTCTTTTGCCAAGTATACTTTCTTATTTTCGCAGTTTTACCATAGCCACAGCTAGAGCAAACTCCTTTAATTTTGTGGTAAGATGCTTTCCCACATCTTCTACATCTGATGTGAGTAGTCTTACCTGATTTCTTTCCTTGTGAAGGTGTTCCTTTTGTCATTTTTATGCTGGAGAAATTAGTACAATTGTGTCACCACGAACAAATGTTGTACCAAGTTTTCTTTTCATTTCACCATTTTCCCATTCTTCTGCTTCTGCTAGAACGGTATTAATATGAATATCAAATGCCTTTAAGTTTCCAATTAATTGTAACTTATTTTTTAGTTCTACTATTACTCTTTTTCCTCTTGCCTGATTCAATGCGTCCAAGGGTCTTTCTGTTTCAACCATGTTTAAATCCTCCTTAATGTCTATGAAAAAAAGGTTATTGTTTTTAAAGCTTTCTAATGGCAAGCTATATATATAAGTGGTTTTTTAATTTGTTTATGTCAGATGTTTATATAGATATGTTCGGTGGTATTGGTGGTAAAGCTAGCAGCCGGTATCAACAAAGATTGCAAAGGAGATTTGAAATGGATAGTAATAGATCTGATGCAATGGAAGAAATTTTTGATATGATGCTTGAAAGGCCTGTTGTTCATTCAGAGGCTGATTCAGATTCAATATTAGATGATTATATGGCTAGGTTGGCTTTTGAAGAAATTCCTCAACATGTTGTTGATACTGTTAATGAAGGAATGGGGATATCCCTTGCAAGAAAAATGTTACCTTTTAGGTTCTTATTAGATAGGCCTTAACCCAAAAGTTTTTAAAGTGCTATTTTTTTGTTATAGGTATGGTTTTAACATCACAAAGATCAAAGAGACAATCTACTGGAGCTAGATATAAAGCTTATAGAGGTAAGAGAGTTTTTGAAATTAGGAATAGGCCTATGCTTACTAAGATTGGTGAAAGAAAAGTTAAAGTTACAAGAATTGCTGGTGGTAGTGTAAAGAAAGCTCTTATGAGTGACAAGCTTGTTAATGTTTTTGATCCTAAGAAAAAAAAGTATTCTAAAGTTGAAGTTAAAACTATTCTAGAGAATGCAGCTAATAGGCACTTTGTAAGAAGGAACATTGTTACAAAAGGTGCTGTTGTTGAAACTCCTTTGGGTAAGGTTCGAATTACTTCTAGACCTGGTCAAGAAGCTGTTTTGAATGGTATTCTTGTTTAAAGCTTACTATTTGTGTGTTTTAGAGGGTATTTGGCGCTTTGAATGCAAGCTCAAACCGAAAAGTTTATAAATGATGAATTAAAACTGTTTATAAAGATTGTTGTTGGGGGTTCTATATAAAAAATGGCACAAATAAAAAAATGTCCGGAATGTGGAAACACAAGATTAATTGTTCATGCTGATAAAGGTGAAGTTACTTGTAGAAAGTGTGGTTTGGTTATTGAAGACAAAATGATTGATTTTGGTCAGGAATGGAGAGAGTTTGATTCTGATGATGCTAATAAAAGAAGGAGAACAGGTGCTCCTTTGAGTTATACTAAATATGATAGAGGTCTTGGTACTGATGTTGGTCAGAAGCAGGATATCTATAAGTTGGCTGGGAAAGGTAAAAATAAGTTTTTTAGATTGAGAAAATGGCAGTATAGAATATCAACTGCTATTGAGAGAAACTTGAAGTTGGCTCTTGCTGAGCTGAAAAGAGTTGCTTCTTATTTGAAGTTGCCTAAGAGTGTTGAGGAAGAGGCTGCTCGTATTTATACTTTAGCTGTACAGAGAGGATTGGTTCGGGGTAGGTCAATGGAGTCTGTTGTTGCTGGTGCTTTGTATGCTGCATGTAGGCGTCATGAGGTTCCTAGGACACTTGATGAGTTGTCAGAAGCTTCTGGTATTGATAAGAAAGAGATTGGTAGAACTTATAGGTTTGTGACAAGAGAGTTGCAGATTAGAATTTTGCCTTCAAATCCTATTGATTACATACCTCGGTTTGCTAGTGCTTTGCGTTTGACTGCTGATACACAATCTAAAGCTGTTGAGATTTTAGAGATGGCTCAAAATTCTGAATTGACTTCTGGTCGTGGACCAACTGGAATTGCTGCTGCTTCACTTTATGTTGCTGCTCTGATTAACAATGAGAAGAGAACACAGCGAGAGGTTGCAGATATTGCTGGTGTTACTGAAGTTACAATTCGGAATCGGTACAAAGAACTTTTGAAGAAGTTGAATCTTAAGGATCAGATTAAGAAAGTTAAAAGGGATGAAGAGTAATTTTTCTTTATTTTTTTAGTGTTCTAAAGGCTTAAATAAGAGAAGTTTATTTTGGTTTTATATGGTTGTTCCAGTTGAATTAATTGTTGATGATGAAATTGTTTTAAGGTTGTATACTTTAGAAGATGCTGATGTAATCT
>JABHYY010000026.1 GCA_018653605.1 archaeon | reverse complement strand
TTCGTAGTTATCAAGGAGAGAGAGTTGTTAGTTTGGATGATTTGTTGAGTGTTATTGATGGTTTAACTTCTCAGAATAGTAAAAGGCAAATTGATAAGCAGAATTTGGAGATTTATCCTGTTGTGTAATTATCTATGCCTTTTAACATTAATCTTGGGACAGAGTTTCTCTAATGGACATTCAGAACATTTGGGTGATATTGGTAAACAAATATTTTTTCCAAAAAGGATTAGTGTTGTGTTTATTTCTTTCCAATATTTTTTGGGGAAAACTCTCATCAATTCAGGTTCTGTTTTCTCTGGTGTCTTTGTTTTGACTAAACCTAGCCTGTTTGGAATTCTGTGAACATGTGTGTCCACAGCGATTACATTTTGGCCATAAGCAAAACTTAGTACAATGTTTGCTGTCTTTGGTCCAATGCCTTTTATAGAGAGTAATTCTTCTCTTGTTTTTGGAACTTTGTTGTTAAATCTATTAATTATTTCTTTTGAAACATGTTTTAGAACTCTTGCCTTTTTTTTATAATGGCCTGAACTGAAAATTAGTTTTTCTAATTTTGTTATTGGTAGTTTTACTATCTCTTGTGATGTTTTTGCAACTGCAAATAAAGAGTCTGAAGCTTTTTCTGTGTTCTTATCTTGTGTTCTCAGTGAAAGTAAACAAGTTATCAGAACTCTGAAAGGGTTTTCCTTTTCAGAAGTTCTTCTAATTGTTGGTTTTCTAAAAGGTTTAAACTCTTTTAGTAATACTTCCATTACTTGTTCTGCTTTTTTCATAAAAAAATTAAGCTTTCCATAACCCGTGAAGGTTACAGTAAGCTCTTACTTTGCCTTTTAGGCAAAATTTCTTTTCTGGTTTGTCACCTGGCTTGAAGGTCTTTCTAACTGTTTTGTCCTCACTAATGATTTCAATCCACTCAATGTAATGATCTTCTTCCATTGGGTGAGGTACTTCACCAACTTTTACTAGAATACCTTTTTCTTGATCTTCAACAACAGGCACATGTTTTTCTTGTGCTGCATCTGTTGTATTTTCTTTTTGAAGTTCCATTGGTTGGCCACAACAAACTAGTTCTCCATCTCCAGCAAAGATTATCTCAGCAACATTGCCACAGATTTTACATTTGTAAACTTCGTGTAACTCTTTTACATGAGTCATTCTTTTGCTCCGCAATCTTCACAGTCTTCACAAAAGCATAAACACTCTGGTTCATAGTAACTTTGAGGATGTTTACAAGATGGACATTCTTCTGGTGCTTCTGTTCCTTCATGAACATAACCACACTTTGAACATTTCCATTTGATTGATTTTTCTCTTTTGAAAACTTTGCCATTTTCTACTAGAGCTAATAATCTTTTGTATCTCTCTTCATGTTCTTTTTCTACTTTTGCAATCTCTGTAAAAAGTTCTGCTGCTTCTTCATTACCTTCTTCTTTTGCTTCTTTTGCAAATGTTGGATACATCTCTGTTGTTTCGTGGTGTTCTCCATCAATTGCTGCTTTGAGATTTGTTTTTGTGTCTCCAATTCCCTTTAAAAGTTTGAATTCGTCTTTTGCATGTTGCATTTCATTCATTGCTGTCTCTTCAAAAATTTTGGCAATGTAGAGGTAACCCTCTTTCCTTGCGATTTTTGCAAAATAAGTATATTTGTTCCTTGCTTGGCTTTCACCAGCAAATGCTTCTTTTAGATTTTCTTCTGTTTTTGACATATTAAACCCTCCTATAACATTTAAAATTGGTAGCTGTTTATAAAGTTTAATGAAAATAGTTATTTATCAGAGATCTTGATTTGCAAAAGGTTTATAAAGTGCCTGATTTTTTTGGAATACATGGAAAATAAAATTGTTTGTACATCGTGCAAAGCACAATTAACTAATAATAAAGGTTCTACTAAATTCAAATGTCCTAAGTGTGGACAGCATGAAATTGTTAGGTGTGAATCCTGTAGGAAGCTAGCTACAAGGTATACATGTCCTAAATGTGAATTTAGTGGTCCTAACTGAGGTGAAAAAAAATGGTTCAAGCTGGTGTAACATTGCAGGTAATGCCCGAATCTGTTGAAACAGATAAAGAGGCTCTAAGAGAAGACGTTAAGAAGATTATCATTGAAATATATGGTGATGTTGGTGAGATTAGAGAAGAAGAGGTTCCACTTGCATTTGGATTAGTTCAATTGAAATTTACATTTATTATTGATGAAGAGAAAGGTACTGATGCTATTGAAGAAAAGGCAAGTGAAATTACTGGTGCTTCTAATGCAAAGGTTGTAGATTTTAGAAGAGCTTTAGGTTAATATTCTTTTAATAATTTTATATATTTTTTATTTAATCCACCTAATCTGAATAGAAAGGTTTTTATTAGTATAAATAATTTTTCTTTATATGGTATCAGATGAAAAGATTGAAGAGATCAAAAAAGAGTTAATGAGTTTGGGTCCTGAAGAGCAACAAAAAAAGTTTCAGGAGATTCTAAAAGAAATGGATCCTGAAGAGCAAAAAGAAGTTATTGAAAAATTAACAGGTAAGAAAGCTGGTGGTGGAGAGGGTGGATGTCCATTCTGTTCAATGGCTAAAGGAGAAATTCCTGTTACAACTGTTTATGAGGATAGTGATATGATGGCGATTCTTGATATTAATCCTGCAAACAAAGGGCATGTTTTACTTTTTCCAAGAGAGCACGCAAGTATTTTAGCTGAAGTTCCTGATAATATTGTTAGTAAAATGTTTGTTGTTGCAAATAAGATTGCTAAAACTCAGTTTGAAAAACTTGATGCTAAAGGAACTAATATTCTTGTTTCAAATGGTCAGATTGCTGGACAAACTGCACCACATGTTTTAGTTAACATTATTCCTCGGTTTGAAGGTGATAAAGTTGCAATTGGTTGGGAAAGGAAACAAGTTCCTGAAGAAGAGTTAGCTGAGATTGCAAAAAAGATTGAAATTAAACCTGAACCTAAGAAAGCTGAAATTGTTCATGAAGAAGGTCTTAAAGAGGAAACCCGAGTCCCATAAAATAAATTATTATTGTTGTTAATACTGCTAAAAAGATTGCTGGAATAAAAGGTATTCCTACTTTTATCCAAACAGATTTGATTTTGTGTTTTTTTAGCAAGCTTAGATCTTTTTTAACCAAACAAGTTTTTGTATTTGAGATTAAGATTTTATTATTATGTTTTACTGACTTTGCTAGCCAGTCCCCTTCTGTAACACTTGGTGTTGGAATTAATTGAATCAATCCAATTTGTTCTACTGTCTTTACAAATAATGTTAAGTAAAAAAGGAAAATTAAAAGTATTAATATTGAGAATATTAAAATTTGATATATTGTTGGGACTAAAAACATACTAATTAATGCAATTACTGCTATAACAACTAGTATGAATCTGGTTGTTCTTTGTTCTTTTAATAGAGAGATTAATTTTTTGTTTGCTTTTTTTAGATGTTTGATGTAAATTGCTAGTCCCCAGGCTAAACTGTAGAAACCTCCAATAAAAACAATTGCAATCAATAAAATAAAGATGTATTCTAAGCCAAATATAGGAAACACTGCTCCTAAACCCATTAAAATCTTTGCATCGGCTCCACCCCATTGTTTTGTATAGTAAAGTAATGCTCCTAAAGCAAACATTGCAGTAAAACCAGTTAAACTATATATGAAAATTATGAACTCTGTTGTTAATGAGTATATTAGTACTGTGGCTAGGGAAATAAGGATAAAAGAGTAACTTAGCCAGTCAGGAACCTCTCTTGTTTTAAGATCAGTTATTGAAGCAATAATAAGGATGATTAGAGTTATTGTTATTAGGAGGATTTCCATATAAATATAAGGGTAGAATGAGTTTAAAAATATTTCTTAAAAAAAATAAGAAAAAAAGAAAATTTATCTTCTTTTTCTTTTAACTTTTCGCTTAACAGTTTTTTTCTTAGCTTTCCTTTTAACAGGTTTTTTCTTAGCTTTTCTCTTCACTGCTTTTTTCTTAGCTTTTCTTTTAACAGTTTTCTTTTTTACTTTCTTCTTTACTTTTCTCTTCACTGTCTTTTTCTTAGCTTTTCTCTTCACAGTTTTCTTTTTAGCTTTTCTCTTCACAGTTTTCTTTTTAGCTTTTCTCTTCACTGTTTTTTTCTTAGCTTTTCTCTTCACTGTTTTCTTTTTTACAGCTTTTCTTTTTACTGTTTTTCTTTTAACAGCCTTTCTTTTCACTGCTTTCTTTTTAACAACTTTTCTTTTCACTGTTCTTTTTTTAGCTTTTCTTTTAGCAACCATAACAAATCACCTCTCCTTTTTTTTTAATTGTAAGTGTGCTTATGCAACACCTTAGTACATAATACACCTAGATGGTTTAAATACTTTTTGATTTAAGAATTTTAAATTAATAAAATTAACAATTGTTAAAGTAAACTAAAAATTCAAAAAACATATAAACTAAAGAGCTAATTTATATTAGTATGATTGCAATTGTAGGGGCTGGTCCCGTCGGTAACTTTGCTGCAGAGCTTTTAGCAAAGAAAAATAAAGATGTTATTGTATTTGAAGAGCATAAGAAAGTAGGCGAGCCAATACAGTGCACTGGAATTGTTACACAAGAGATAAAAAATATTGTTAAAATAAAAAAAGATGTTATTGTTAACAAAGTTAAGAAAGCAAAAATATTTTCTCCTAACAAAAAAAGTATTGATGTTAAACTTACTAAACCTAACTTAATAATTGATAGAGCAAAGTTTGATAGAAGTCTTGCTGAGAGGGCAAAAAAGGCAGGAGCAAAGTTTGTTTTGGGTGCTAGATATCGAGGAGGGAATAAGAAAATCTCTATTGGCAATAAGAAATATAATGTTAAAGCTTTGGTTGGTGCAGATGGTCCTGCTTCTAGTGTTGCAAAGAGTAATGATATGTATGGTAATAGAAAATTTGTTGTTGGATCACAAGTAAGAGCAAAGACAAAGTTTGAACATGATCAAGTTGAGTTTTGGTTAGGCATTGGAGAGTTTGGTTGGCTTGTTCCAGAAAGTAAAGGTGTTGCAAGAATTGGTGTCGTTGCTTATAGAAATCCTTCTGGACATTTGAATAGACTCCTTAAAAATTTAGGAAGAAAATATAAAATTATAGACAGGCAGGGAGGACTGATTCCTCTCTATGATCCCAAATTAACAATACAAAAGAAAGGTGTTTATCTTATTGGAGATTCTGCTACTCAAGTTAAGGCTACAACTTTTGGTGGACTTGTTCCTGGTTTGATGGCTGCAAAAACTTTAGCTGATGATATGCAACATTATGAAAAAAATGTTAAGAAAAAAATTGGAAGAGATTTAAGATTAAATCTTTTAATCAGGAATGTTATGGATAAGTTTGATGAAAAAGATTATGATGAATTAGTTGGAATGTTTGCTAAGGATCATGTAAGGAAAGTTATTGAAACTCATGACAGAGATTTCCCTAGTAAATTTATGTTAAAGTTGTTATTGAAAGAGCCAAGATTGATGAAATTTGGAAAGAAATTAGTATTCTAGTTTGTATCTTAGCATTGCTCCTATGCCACCAAGACCTTTCAATTGTTTTCCTTTGTCATGATCTGTTGCAATTATATGAACTTCACCCTTTGTACTATCAACAAGTTTCATTATTGTGTTAAGCTCATCAAAGGTCCCATTTTGTTTTGTTTCTTGAATCATGTCCTCTGAAACAAGTAAAACTTTTATTGCACCTGCTTGTGCAGCAGTATCAACATCTTTAATCCCATATGCCGCTAAACCATCTTTAGATATTTCACCCAGCAAACTTTCAACTAGTAAAGATTCTTTTGCTGTTCTATCTTGTTTTAGTACTGTCTTTAATTCACTCCTTCTGAGAATTTCTTCAATTGCATTTCTACCATCAGAGTTACATGTTGCTAAAGTTATACTAGGAAACTGATCTTTTTTTATCTTTTTCATAAACTCATCTTTCCAAAAAGCAGGACTTGCAACAATGATCTGTTCTATTTTATACTTCTTAGCATAATCTTGTAAAAGGATTGATATTTCTTTGAAAAAGTCTTTAGGTTTTGTTTCAACTTCTTTTTTTGCAACATCTCCTTTAGTTTCTAATAATATTTTGTAACCAGAAGTTGATAATAGCGCAAAGGTGGCTTCATCCCTGTCTAATGCAAGCACTAAAACTTTAGATAATTTTTCTTGTGTTGCTTCAGTTAATTTTTCTATTTGGTATTGTAGCCATTGTTCTTTTTCTATTGTAATCTTTGTATTATCTTCAATATCAAAAGTGTGGAAAGATGCAAGAGGAATATCATCGGGTGCTTCAATAATTTTTCCTGATACTCTTAAGTGTGAAGAGAATTTGTGGAAGTCAACTTTTTCAACTCTAATTTTTAGAGTTGCTTGTTTTTTTATTATCTTAATTTTTTCAGTCGATTCTCCCAGCTTAATTTTACGAATAGTTTTACCTGAAACAGAATCGTTAGGTTCTATTATGTGTGATAAATACCATAGATCATCTAGAGAGTTTGTTTCAATTTTTACTTTTCCTTTCTTAAAGTCCTTAAATATTAATTTCATTGTAAATTGAAAAACTTTATAAATTAATAAAGTTATTTATTTAGTAGATGAAAAGAGGTCAATCTGCAATTGAAATAACTGTTCTTATATTACTGATCCTGTGTTTAGTGATTGGTTACATTATATTGGTGCCTGAAGAGGTTAGGCAAGACCTTCTTGGAGATCTTGATGATGATAATGGAGATGGAGATTCAACTACAGGTGAAACATTGTTATCTACTACACCAGGTGAACTTAGTTCTGCAACATCTAGTACACAGATAGATTCGCTTGAGCCCATAAGAATATATTCTACTATTGAAACTGAATCTGAAACATTAGCCAATTCTTTGAAAGTTTCTAGAAATTTATTACAAAACAATTACAAAACATTTACTTTTTCCATTGATGATTATGAAGACTTAGATACATTAAGTCTATTATTTATGATAACTGAGTCAAAAGGTGAGCTTTTGGTTAAGTTGAATGATAATTTAGTTTACGAGGGTGAGTTAACAAGTAATAATTTACCATTAGATCTTCCTGTAACTTATTTGCAAGATACTAATGTATTAGAGTTGTCAACTAGTTTTCCTGGATGGAACATTTTTAGTGCTGATTATTATCTATTACAAGATGTTAGTTTGATTGAAGATTATCTTGTTGAAGATACTGTTAAAGAAAGAACATTCCATGTTGATGATCCTGGAGATGTTAACAAAGCAATATTGTCTTACTTTATTAGTTGTAATTCTGATGAAGAAGGAAGAATGACTATTTATTTGAATAATAGGCAAGTGTTTAGTGATTTAATATTTTGTGAGTATCTAGAAGAAAGAGAGTTAGTTTTAGATGCTGATTACTTGAGTAACTACAATAGTTTGAAGTTTGAGATTGATGAAGGTGATTATAGCCTTGATGAAATTGAACTTGAAATAAGTACTAAAGGACTTAATTATCCTAGCTATAGTTTTGATATAGATTCAGACCTATACGATGATATCGAAGCTGGGGAAAAAGAGGTTTATCTGGAGTTGAGCTTCGGCGATGACACCTCAGATAAAACAGCAACGGTATACGTGCAGGACTATAGCTTTACTTTTGATACAGATGATGATGAGTATCAGAAAAAAATTACTAGTTATATTGACAATGGTGTCAATGTAATTAATATTGTACCTTCTAGATCTTTTGAAGTTGATAACTTGAAAGTTTATAGCGAATAAATTTATAAAAGAAAAGATTATATTTTCCTTATGCTTATATCTGATCTACATATACATTCAAGATTTTCTAGAGCTTGCAGTACAAAGATTACTATTGCTAATTTGGAAAAGAATGCTAGGGTTAAAGGTATTGATGTTTTAGGTACTGGTGATTTTCAACACCCTGAGTGGATCAAAGAGTTGAGTACTTTGGAAGAAAAAGAAGGTATCTTGTATACAAAAACAGGTTTTCCTTTTGTTTGGCAGTCTGAAATTTCTCTGATATATACACAGGATGGAAAAGGTAGAAGAATTCATCATGTAATGTTAGCACCAAGTAGAGAGGTTGTTGCACAAATAACTGAGTATTTGTTATCAAAGGGTAGAATTGATTATGATGGTAGACCTATATTTGGTATGAGTAGTATAGAGTTTGTTGAGGCTATGAAAGGTATTTCTAAAGATATTGAAATCATACCAGCTCATGCGTGGACGCCTTGGTTTGGCATTTTAGGTTCCAATGGTGGCTTTGATTCTATAAAGCAATGTTTTGGTGATCAAGAAAAACATATTCATGCTATTGAAACAGGATTGTCTTCTGACCCTGAAATGAACTGGAGAATTTCTAGCTTAGATAAGTATAATCTTTTATCTTTCTCAGATATGCACTCAATGTATCCCTGGAGAATGGGAAGAGAAGCTACATTGTTTGATATAAATTTGAATTACAAAGAGTTAATTCAAGCAATTAGAACAAAGAAAGGTTATGCTGGAACTATTGAGGTTGATCCTGCATATGGTAAGTATCACTGGGATGGACATAGGAATTGTAATGTTAACTTTTCACCTAAAGAAACAAAAACACATAATGGAATCTGTCCTGTTTGTAAAAAAGCTTTAACTATTGGGGTTGAATACAGAGTTGAGCAGTTAGCTGACAGGCCTCAAGGTTACAAACCAAAAGAGTATACTGATTACAAAACATTAATCCCCTTATCAGAGTTAATTGCGCTTCACACAAAGAAAGGTATTGCAACTAAAACTGTTTCTGCTATATTTGATCCTTTGCTTAACCAGTTCAAATCAGAGTTTAATATATTATTAAAAACTCCAAAAGAAAAGTTAGCTAAATTAATTGATCCTAAGTTAGTTGATTTGATTTTAAGGAACAGAAATGGTGAAATCAAAGTTCCCCCTGGTTTCGATGGAGTTTATGGCAAGCCATTATTAGAAAAAAAAGATCCTGAAAAACAAAACGAATTATTTTAACCGAAATAGTTTAACTCTTTTTCTTCGGTTTTTAATCCTTCCAACTCTGCAATTCTTTGAACTTTAGATTTAATCTCTTTTTCAATTTCGTTGATCTCTTCAGTTAATTTTGTAAGATCTAGTTCAAATTTGTATTTAGTGTTAAGAGCAGCTAATGTTTCTTTTGCACCTTTTATTCCTAAGTAAGAAGGGTGTGCGAATGTTTGTGTTAATAATGATGCTGAAGGAATTTCATATTTTGTTGCAATCCCCAATAGTACTCCAGTTACACCTATGATTGGACCTACAAAACCATAAATGTCGTTGCTACACTTTGGAAATGATTTGATTAAAGCCTTGTTGTTTCCTGTTATGAAAACTTTGGGTTTTTTAGGAATCTTTTGTAAACCAATTCCTCCTAATGTTACAAGCTCTTTTCCATTAACACTTTTAAAATATTTTAGTATTGCTTCGCAAAAAGCATAACATGAAGGTTCGTCAATTGGTTGAACATCTCCAATTAAAAAAAGTATGTCTTGTTTGTTTACCTTTTTGTGGTATATTTCTAAAGTTGGTAATTCTACAAGGTTTTTTTCGTTTATGAAAACTGAATGTGGAAAATGATCTGAACTAATTTCTAGTACTCTTTTTGCTTTAAGGTTTTCAACAAGAAAATCTGCTGCAATCTTTCCAACATTGCCAATACCAGGCAAACCTTCAATTAAAACAGGATCTTTTAACTTAGGTTTTGATATAACTTTTAGTTCAAATTGCATTTTAAAGAAAAAGAAAAGTGGCTTTATAAAGATTGTTGTTTCTTGGCAACCCTTCTGTATTTACCCCATTTATCTTCAGGGCTGAATTTAGCTGGTTTGGGTTGTTCTGTCTTATTTCCACAACTACAAGTTTGTTTCAAAGTAAACTTTTTACATTTTTTACAGTATAGAATTCTCATTTTTTTGCTATAACTTTTGCTTCAATTTTCTTTTTCTTTGCTTCCTTTAGTAAGGTGCTAACTAATTTTTTTAAATTATCAGAGGCTGTTTTTTTGTCTCCAGCTTTAACTTCTACCCTATATAATGGTGCAGATATGTAAACTAGATTAAAATCATATTCTTTCTTTTTTGCGAAATCTTGGCTTGTTTTTAATACATCTTTAATGTCATCAATCCCATTTGGTGAAAAAGTTTGTAGTGTTAACTTTTCATGCATTTCGAATTCAGGTGGTTTGATTCTTTCTTTTACTAGTTCAAGAAGAAGTTTTGAATAATTTGGATCTAATTTTAGATCTTGAATTGCACTTTCTCCATTTGATGCAATGTCTACAAGTGCTGGGAAAAGTAAGTCATATTTTTCTACTAATTTGTAACCTATTTTTTTGTATACTTCTGGTAACTTTACTTTTAATTGGAAACCTATGTTTTCTAAAAGCTTTTCAGCTTTCATTTCTTGTTTAAATTCTTCATTTTTCTTGTTTCTCAATGACATAGAAACTCTTCTTAATGAAAGGTCAATGTGACCATTTTCTCTATTAACTTTTAATACAACACAGACTACCCTTTTACCTTCTCTTACATAATCTCTTATGTTTCGAATTCTACCAGGTGCAATCTCTGAAATGTGGATCATTCCATCTAATTTTTCATATTCTTCTAGAGTTGCGAAAATTGAATGGAATAGAATTTTCTTAACAGTACAGGTTACAAGTTCATTTTCTTCAGGTAAACCTTTCTTTTTATAAAGCATAGATTAAGAAGAAATAACTTGTGTTTAAAAGGTTTTTGTAGGGGTTTTATTTGTGTTTACTTAACTTAACACTTCTAAAACTCTTGCTTCAATTTTAGCTTTTCCACCTTGTGGTACTGCTAAAGGTTTTCCGCAAACTAAACAATCTACTTTTGTTGAACATTTCTCAAAAATAATTTGTTCATTTTTACATTTACATCTAACTTTTATAAATTTTGATTTTGGTTCTTTGATCATTTTAAATTAACTCCACTTTCTTTGCTCTTGATGCAGTCCCTAAACTAAAGGATTTGCTACAATCTTTGCAAGTATATTTTAATGCTACTTTTTTTGAAACTTTTGCACCTGTTCTCTTAAACTTTGAGATTGCAGGTTTTGAATATTTGTTATAGTTACCATATCCTCTCCTAAGGCCTCTTGCTCGCATTCTTGAAGTTGAACCTCTTGAAATTGGATGAACAGAACTTCTTGTTTTCTGTTTATGCTGAGTTACTGTCATTTCTACATGCTTCTTACACTTTGGACAGTAATGTTTTTGTTTTTTAGGTATTTTCATTTTTCTCTGCTTGTTGATTGTCAATAAGGTTTTGTGCTATCTTTTCAGGCAATTCCATTGTTTCGTTTGCCTTGTAAGGACCGTAAACCTCTAAGTCCGGACCAACAAATTCGGGTATATCTTGTATGGCCCTTATCTGTATAGTATCGGTTTTATTTTCTGTTTTTAAATCTTTCTGTTTAACTATATCTGGCATTTTCTTGCTTAGAAGACTGAATAATATACCATTCCTAAAGCTTGTGAGGGTGTTTAATAGCTCATTGTACAGAGTTTCCTCTTCAGGAAGCATTGCTGATGTATCTTGCAATGAGTTTGTCCTTGCATTGAATTGGGCTGCCTGAACTATTTTGGACTCTCTTTTCTCATATATCTCTTTTAATATGGTCTGTACATTCTTTAGCTGAGTTTTTGTTTTTTCTAGCTCAGCTGAAGCAAAAATATTGTCTTTTTTTGATTGAGATTGAAGAATTGCCTCTTTATCATTAAGGTAAGTGATCACATGTTTGAAGAACTCAGGGTCTAAATTTTGTAATTCTGTTCTAATTTTTTCTTTCCTAAGGAGTTCGTATAATGTTTCATATGTGATAATTACTTCTGGCATAAGGATGATTTGTTTGAATGGTTTAAAACTATTTCTATAGATAAGTTTTTATATTTAGTTGTATAGGTATAAATTATGTACTGTAAGATATATCTTTTTAGGCATGGACAGACCTATTTTAATCGGAATCATTACTTCTGTGGCCGTAGAAATTCTAATTTAACTCCGAGAGGGATTAAGGATGCTAAAAGAGTAGGTAGGATGTTGAAAGATAAGAAAATTGATGTTGCTTATAGGAGTAGTTTGAAAAGATCTAAAGATACATTGATGTATGTTCTGAAGTTTCATCCTGAATGTAAGAAGATTATTGTTGATGATAGGATGATTGAAAGGAGTTATGGTAGGTTGCAGGGGAAATCACATAATCATTTTGTTGATAAAATGGGTGAAAAAGATTATAAAATGTTGTTGCACTGGCACATGATTGATAACTTGCATGGGATAAAAAGAGAGAAGTTTATTGAAAGAATGGGTGAAACAGAGCTGCAAACTGTTCGAAGAAGTTATGATATTCCACCACCACAAGGTGAAAGTGTTAAAGATGTTGAGAATAGGGTTAAACCTTTTATCAAGGATTTATTGCGAAAGATTAAAAAGGAAAAGATTCATATTGCTATATCAGCGCATGGAAACTCAATGAGGCCTTTTAGGAAGCATTTTGAGAAACTGACTAGAAATGAGATGATGCACCTTGAGAATCCATGGGACGAATATTTCGAATATAGGGTAAAAGTATGAAAATTAAAGAAAAACCAGAAGATTTTATTGTAAAAGAAGTTATGGATCTAGAGCTTGGTGAAGGTCCTTATAATTATTATCTCATTACTAAGAAAAATAGGAATACTTTGGATGTTGTTAAGTTTCTTGAGAAAAAATTGCACACAAAGATAGGATTTGCTGGTTTGAAAGACAATCATGCCATTACTTCACAATATTTCTCAGTGTATCAAAGAAAGATTTTTCTTGATATGGAGGGTGTTGAGTTTGAGTTTGTTGGATCTGGTAAGAAAAGGATTTGTTTGGGTGATCATAAGGGTAATGAATTTATAATTGTTATTGGAGAGTTGAAAAAAGAGTTGAAACCTATTGACGAAATTATAAATTATTTTGGTTCACAAAGATTTTCTGGCAATAATATTGAAGTTGGCAGGGCTTTAGTTAAAGCTGAGTTTAGTAAGGCTTGTGAGTTGCTTGAGCTTTCTGTTGCAAAAAATGATTTTGTTGGTGCTTTGAAAGGGCATGGTATTAAGAAAATTAAATTTTTAGTACATGCTTATCAGAGTTGGTTGTGGAATGAAAAGGTTAAAAAAATGAAGGCTAAAAAAGGTCAAGTGTGTATACCTGGTTTTCTTCATGATAAAGGATATGAATCCCTTTTTAAGAAAGAAGGAATTACTAAGAAAAATTTTATTATTCGTAGCATTCCTGAAATAAGTGCTGAAGGTGCTGAGAGAGATGTTATGGTTGATGTGAGATATTTTAAAACTTTGGAGTTTGCTAATGGTGTACAAAAAGTTAGCTTTCGTTTGCCTAAAGGATCTTATGCTACTGAAGTGATTAGGCAGTTAGATATTTAAATAATTAATTCTTATTAATATATATGAAAAGAGGACAGGTTACTTTGTTTATTATTCTTGGTATAGTGATAGTTTTTATTATTGGAATTATATATTATTTAAATCAAGCTGATATTGTTAATCTTGGAGGAACAAGTGAAAGTAATGAAGATGTTAAATTATTTGAAGAGTATGTTACTGAATGTCATGAGCAAGCCTTAGAAAGCTTGATATTTGTTACAAGTGAACAGTTATACGCTTTTAGTTTTGATTTAGATTATGTTAATCAAGGTTATCCTATTTTTTATGATGGAATGAATACTGTTCCTCAAGAATTAGGAGATCCTTTTGAAGAATTTATAATTGATGAAGTTGCTTTTTGTGCTGAAATTTATGATGATTTTAGTTACAATGTTAGTTTAGAAGTTACAGAAGTTTCTGCTAGTGTTGAAGGATTAATTAGTACAGTTAATTTAGAGGCTGAAATACTTGGACAAGATTTTATTTTGTCATCCAATCAAAATTATGAAAGTAGAATTGGATTTGATGTAGTGAAGTTCTTTAATATTTCAAGAATTTTTGTTGATGCTTATGTTGATGCTAGAGGAGGAATCCCTGTTAGCACCCTTTCAGAGTTAAGCTCAGAACATGGTGTTACATTTAGTACAAATATGATAGAAGGTGCACTAGTAATAACCATTACAGATGAAAGTTATCTAATTGAAGGAAAGCCATATGAATTTGTGTTTTTGGTAAACAATTATGAATAAACTTAAAATATCCGGACTTGTATTATTAATTTTTGTAGTTCTTAGTAGTGTTTGTGTTATGGGTATTATTGTAGAGAGTGATATTGATGAAATTTTTATTGAAGATGAAGTAATTGTGGAAGAAGGGATTTTGATAGAGGATGAAATTATAGAAGAATATACAATCCATTTAGGAGAATATACTATTCAAGGTTACAACATAGAAAGAAGTTCTGCTAAAGAAGTTTCTTTTTTAGCATTTGATGAGGAGGATGAACAGGATGTAAGGATAACCACTCAACTAGAAAATGGAGATGAAACAATAGTTAAGTTTATTGAGATTGGAGGGGTTGTTGATGATGAAGGTTTGGTAGAAGGAACAACTTTTGTTGATGAAGCTTATATTGAGATTGATGGAGAAAATTATTTTTCTTATGAACTATATGAAGATGTAAGCTTTGTTTATTACATTCAATCTGATGATCTTATTATTGAAGAGGGAAGAATTGATGTTGGAGGACAAATATTTGATGTTAATAGAGAAATTTCTGTTATAGGAGGTAGTGTTTATACAAATAAACCTGTTGAAATTGAAGGTTTTGGAAAATTCAGTGGAAAAATTACTCCTAGTTATGCGGGAATAACCTTAGAACCAATACAGGATTTTTCAGGGAATTATTTTGGTGATGGAGAGGATATAACAATAAAGCAAGGAAGTATACTTATTGCAAGAGAGGGTTTTGACCCAGAATTTTATACTGGTTCATATTATTATGAAACTGAAGATTCATTTATGATGCAAACTGACTCTAATACTATTGCAGATTATACTTCTAATAGCGGTAATGAAATAATAAGGCATAGGAATTCTAGAGAAGTATTTGAAATTAATTTTGAAGGGCCTGCTTCTGTATCTGTTTTAAATAGAGATTCTGAAGGATTAAATCCCATCATGTCTATTGAGCCTGAGAGTGTTGATTTAAGTTATAGGAATGGTGCTATCACAGATTCTGGTACTGGTGTTCTTAATTTTGAAGAAGATATGTTTAATATCCAGGATGAAGAAGATTTGTTTGAAGCTTTAGAAAATAAACATAGTTTACCTTTGGTTGTTGAGGCTGGTGATCAAACTGCTGTTTACTCTGCAACAAATAGTGCCCAATTATTAGATGCAGAAGGTAATGCTTTCTTAACTATGAATGATTTAGGATTACCTATTACTCAAGAAATCGGTGATGATATTAGAAACTTTGATGAACTTCAAGAAAAATGGCCTGAAATTAAATTAGAAGTGGATGAAGTTTTTGAGGAATATGGTGCTGAACCTTCTGCTGCAACTGTTCAAACTATTGACTATTGGTTAGAGAATGAACATAATGTAATGTCTGAAACAATTGTTATTTCATCTAACAAAACAATGAATGGTGCAGTACCATCAAGTAAAAAGATTTATTTTGCTGATGCCTTGTATAATCCTGATTACAGAGAATTTTCAAACCCTGAATCACCAACTCATGTTGTAGATCAACAAGAAGGTGTTATGGGATTAGCAAGAATTTATGAAACAGGAAATTTTATTGGAAATCCTACTAAAACTTTGAAACATGAAAATACACACATCATTATAGAAAATGCTGATCCTTCTTTGATAGAAAATTACAATCAAATTGGAGAAAGAACTTTAGAGGCTATACATGAAGACCCTATGTATGATAGAATTGCTGGAGATGTTGCAGAGACAATAGGTAAAACAAAAGAAGAAGTTCTTGCATCCATTAATGAAGGAGAATATGATTATTATCAATCAATGTTAGAACTTTCAGAGAGGGATGAGAAATATTCTGGACTTGCTCAAACTGCAAGTGATTATGAACAACTTCTTAGTAATTATGGAGTTTCATCTCCTTATGCTTTTTATGTTGATGAAGATTATGAAGAATTAGGATTTATTGAATTTGCTACAGTGTATAGTGAGCTTGATATTGAAGAGTTTCAATCTGGTTTGAATTCATTGAATGAAGCTGAAAGAATTTATCATAATGATATGTTACAGCTTGCTTATGACTCTAATCAAATTGATGTTGCAACTTGTGCTGAAATATTAGGATCTCAGTGTAGAAAGGGTGTTCTCTATAGCGAGAGATAGTTTTATAAACAAAATTCATATTCTTTAGACTATGTTTGGTTTCCTAAAAAAGAAAATTAAAAGTGCTGTTTCTAGTATTACAAAAAAGGTTGAAGAAGAGGCTGAGGTAGTTGAAACTCCTGTTAAAGTTGAAAAAAAGAAACCAGTTATTAAAGAAAAGTCAAAAGCTGAAAAAAAGGTGTCAAAACCTAAAGAGGAAAAGAAAGTAGAACAAAAACCCAAAGAAAAAATTATTGTTAAAGAAGAGCCTGTTAAAGAGAAAAAGGGATTCTTTGGTAAAATTAAAGAAAGAGTTACTACAAAAAAGATTTCTGAAAAACAGTTTGATGAGTTTTTCTTTGAATTGGAAGTTGCTTTGCTTGAAAATAATGTTGCCTTGGAAGTTATTGATAAGATTAAAGAAGATCTTAAGGTAGATTTGGTTGATGTTCCTTTGCAAAGGAAAGATGTTAGTAAACAGATTATGGATACTTTGAAAAAAAGTGTTTCTGAAATTCTTGATGTTCCTAAGATTAGCTTGCTTTCTGAAGTTAAGAAGGCTGAGAAACCTTATAAGATTCTGTTTTTAGGTTTTAATGGTGTTGGTAAAAGTTTGAGTGTTGCTAGAGTTGCACAGTATTTTAAGAAAAATGGTTTGAAACCAATTTTGGCTGCAGGTGATACTTTCAGAGCTGCTGCTGTTGCACAGTTAGAAGAGTATGGTAAACAAGTTGGTGTTCCTGTTGTTAAACATCAGCAAGGAAGTGATGCTTGTGCTGTAATCTTTGATACAATTTCTTCTGCTAAAGCTAAAAGTATGGATGTTGTGTTAGCTGATAGTGCTGGAAGGATTCATTCTAATAATGATTTGATGCAAGAGTTGCAAAAGATTGTTAAAAAGAATAAGTTTGATTTGAAAGTTTTAGTTATTGAAGCAACTGTTGGTTCTGATGTTGTTGATCAAGTTAAAGAGTTTGATAAGATTGTTGGTGTTGATGCTTTGATTATTACTAAGAATGATGTTTATGAAAAAGGTGGAAGTTTGTTGTCTGCTTGTTTCCTTTTAGAGAAACCGATTTTATTTTTAGGTGTTGGTCAGGGCTTTGATGATTTGAAAGAGTATGATTCTGTTGAAGTTGCTGGGAAAATGTTTGAATAATAAACTTTATATAGTCCAACACCCTCAATATAAGTAATTAACTCGTGAGGTGATAATTTAATGGCTAAGAAAAAAAGTTCAGATGATGATAAGATTTTTGCTTTTCTAGGTGTATTCCTAACAGTAGTAGGTTTTCTTATTGTTATGCTAGCTAAAAAAGATAGCAAATATGCTATGTATTATGGTAAACAAGGATTAGTATTGTTTATTGCATGGATCGTAGCGTGGGTTGCAAGTCTTATATTGGGCGCAATATTTGCATTTATCCCTGTCTTTGGATGGATATTTAGTTTATTGATAAGTTTAGCAGTAGGCTTTGGAATGTTTATCCTGTGGATTGTTGGATTGATTTACTCTTTATCTGGAGAAATGAAACCAATTCCGATTATTGGACAGTTTGGAGAAAGAATAAATATTTAATTTTTTTCTTTTTTTTAATATGGAATTAGATAAAGTTATAAGAAGGCCTTTTTTGGATGTAAAGAACCTTGTAATAGGTTGTGTTCTAAATAACTTTTTTATAATTAACTTTTTTGCTTCTGGTTATATCCTTAAGTGTGTAAAATTAACATTGGATGGGAATTATGATTTGCCTGAATGGGATAATTGGGGAGATATGTTTTTAGGTGGATTTTTTCAATTTTTAATTGGTTTGATTTGGTTAATTCCTGCATTGTTCTTCATTAGTATTTATATTTTAATGGTTGTTCTTGCAATGCTTGCAAGTGGTGGTAATCAACCTGAATTGTTTATGGGTTTTACTGCTGTAATATCTTTGATAGGATTTGTCCTATTATTCTTGACTTTGTATATTTTGCCTGCGGCAATTGTAAGGTTTGTTGATAAAGATAACTTTGGTGCTGCATTTGAATTTATTGCAATCATTAAGAAGTCTTTGACTTTGAAATATTTTGTTGCTTGGATCTTATCTTGTATTATTGTACTTATTGTTATAATAATCATTGGTCTTTTAATTGGCCTTATTATTATGAGTGTAGTATCAGGAGCAATATTTATTGGACCTGTAGGAATCTTAATTTCAGTATTGTTTAAGTCTGTTTCATATGTAGGTAGAATGATGATTATGACTTTGTTTGCTGAGGCTTACAGAGGATAGCATTCCCAAAACCTTTAAAAGCACTCTTTTTATACTAAATTCTATGGTTTTAGATAAATTAGGCGGATCATTGAAGAACACTTTGGCTAAGATAGCTAAGGCTGTGTTTGTTGATGAAAGGTTGATTAATGAGCTTGTAAGGGAGATTCAAAGAGCTTTATTAGGATCTGATGTTAATGTTAAGCTTGTATTTAAACTTACTAAGAGTATAAAAGAAAGAGCTTTGAAAGATAAGGTTCCTTCTGGTATTACACAAAAAGAATACTTGGTTAAAATTGTGTATGAAGAGTTGATTAAATTCTTAGGTGCTGAAAAATCCGAAATTAAGATTGTTAAGAAGAAGCCTTTCAAAATTATGATGGTTGGATTGTTTGGATCTGGTAAAACTACTTCTATTTCTAAGTTAGCTAAGTATTACTCTAACAGAGGGTACAAAGTTGGTGCTGTTGGGTTGGATGTGCATAGAGCTGCTGCACCAGAACAGTTAAAACAATTGTGTGAAAAAATTGATATTGATTGTTTTATTGATAAAAAAGAAAAAGATGCTTTAAAGATTTACAAAAAGTTTGAAAAAGATTTTGCTAAGTATGATTTGTTGTTAGTTGACACTGCTGGTAGAGATGCTTTGTCTGAAGATTTGATTGAAGAGATTGAAAGTTTGAATAAGTATATCAAACCTGATGAAAAGTTGTTAGTAATCTCTGCTGACATTGGACAGACTGCACAGGATCAAGCACAGGCTTTCCATGAGGCTTGTGGTGTGACTGGTGTTTTAGTTAGCAAGTTAGATGGTACTGCTAAAGGTGGTGGTGCATTAAGTGCGTGTGCTGCTACATCTGCTTCTGTTAAATTTATTGGTGTTGGTGAAAAGCCAGAGGATCTTGAAGTGTTTAATCCAAAAGGATTTGTTGGTAGGTTGCTTGGGATGGGTGACATTGAAGCTCTTTTAGAAAAAGCTGAAGAGGCTTTTGATAAAGAACAAGCTGAAGACCTTGGTAAAAGAATGCTTAAAGGTGATTTTAATTTCTTAGATCTTTACGATCAAATGCAAGCAATGAATAAAATGGGATCTTTGTCAAAGATTACTGAAATGTTGCCTGGGTTTGGAAAGATGAAGATTCCTAAAGATATGCTTAAAGTTCAAGAGAGTAAATTAAAAAAATGGAAATTTATTCTTGGTTCAATGACTAAAGAAGAGTTAGAAGATCCTGAAATTCTTAATCGTGCAAGGGTTGAAAGAATTGCTAAAGGTGCTGGTGTTGAAACAAGTGAAGTTAGAGAGTTGTTGAAACAGTATAAGCAATCTAAGAAAATGATGAAGATGATGAAAGGTTCTGGTGATCCTGAAAAGTTAATGAAAAAGTTTAAAGGTAAAATGCCTAAAGGTTTCTAAGATGAAATGTGACTTGCATATGCATTCTTATTATTCTGATGGAGAAGAGTCTCCTGATACTTTAGTTAAAATGGCTAAGGAAAAAGGTTTGAAGTGTATTGCTTTAACTGATCATGATTGTGTTGCTGGTGTTAAGGAGGCTATTAAGGCTGGTGAGAAGCATGGTGTTGAAGTGGTGCCTGGTGTTGAAATAAGGTGTGAAGAATTTGTTGAATTCTTAGGATATTTTATTGACCCTAAAAATGTAGAAATTTTAAAGAAGTTTAAACAATGGGAAGATAGAAGGAATGGTAGAGCTAACAAGATTATTTCTAAGTTAAATAAATTAGGCATGGATGTTGAAAAAGAAACCAAAAAGATTTGGAAAGAAACTAAAAGTGGTTTTATTTCTAGAAAACATATCGCTGAAGCCATGGTTAGAAAAGGGTATGCAAGAGATCATAGAGAGGCTTTTGATAAGTATATTGCTTATGGAGGTAAAGCTTTTATTAAAGTTGGAGGTTATCCAACATTCAAAGAAGCAATTGAATTAATACAAGGTGCTGGTGGTGTTGCAGTATGGGCACATCCATGGTGGACAAGAGAGATTTCTAATAAAAAGTTAAAAAAAATGTTTAAAGAGTTTGTTGGCTATGGTATTGTTGGAGTTGAAACAGGAAGTTATTTTCACAAGGAATTAGAAAAGATTAATGAAGGATGTAAAAAATTAGCAAAAAAGTATAATATGTTACAAACAAGTGGAAGTGATTTTCATAGTAAAAATTTGAGAACAAATAGATTTGGTGAATTGACTTGTGATTACAAAGTTATGCAAGAATTAAAAGAGATTGCTGAAAAAGGTGTTATGATAGAACAGGGTGCTGAAGCAAAGATATTTTTTAAAGATGGTACTGTAATCAAAGAGAGAATTAAAAAATCTTATAGACATGAAGAGATTGATAAAGTTATTAGAAAAAGTTCTACTAGGAGAGAGGCTAAGTTGTTGAAAAAAGCTGCTGAGCATGTTCCTGTACCAAAAGTGATTTCTTCTTGTGATAAAGAAATGAAGATTAAGATTGAGTTTATCGAGGGTAAAAAGCTTAGAGATGTTGTTGATGAGTTGGATGCTAAAAAAAGGAATGAGTTATTTGAGAGGGTTGGAAAAAAGATTGCTAAGTTGCATAATGC
>JABHYY010000025.1 GCA_018653605.1 archaeon | reverse complement strand
TAGTCAAAACAAAACTTGCCAACTGTGGCCCTTTTTCTTTTCCAATCAAAACACCATACATCAAACCAAAAAAATCTTTATTATCAATATCATGCTTTTTCATTAAAACATAAAACTCTTCATGCAACTCTTTATCAGTCCAATCTCTTTTTACTAATTGTTTAACCACATCCTCAATCAAAGCCTTAAACTTTACATCAACTTTAGAAACAGTTTCATTAATTGAAAATTTAAACTCTTCAGGAGCATACTTCCCAATCCAATTCTTTGCACAAACAGCTCTCTTTCTTAACTTTTCCTTATCATCATCATCTCTTAATTCATTCTGATAAAAATCAACAGTTTTTTCAATATCTAAATCATTAATCTGTAAATTGTTTGTTAAATGTCTAAAAGAAGGTTGATAAGGTAATTTCTTAGGGGGATTCTTAACCATTGACAACTCATAAATTCTTTTTTGATGCTCTTCATCCTTAGCTTTTTGTTCACCAAAGAAAATTCTTTCACACTTATCAAAGTCCTCATATATTTTTAACACATCCAAGTCAAAGGAAATTGCAAACTCAGCACCAGGTCTAGTTCCAGCAAACAACCACCTTACAATTTCAGGTTCATAAACTTCTAAACAATCACCAACAGTAACAACATCACCACTTGAAGATGAAATCTTTCCAGCACCACCCTTAATACTAATAAAATTATACATCAGATATGAAGGAGCAGTCCAATCATAAATTTCTACTATTCCTTTTCCAGTATCAAAAGATCCACCAGTTGTAGAGTGGTCTTTACCTCCTGGTTCAAAATCTACTTTCTCAAAAGCCCATCTCATTGGCCAATCAATTCTCCAAGGTAGTTTTAAAAAATTAGCTTTAGCAATATCAACATTCTCTTCAAACCCACACTCACACTTCATTTTAACATTATTTTTAGAATAATCAGAAAAAGTGATTTTATCAGTTCCACATTCAGGACAAAAACCAGTTAAAGGTAACCAATCCTCTGCAAGAGGAACCTGTCTATGTTCATTTAAGAGCTCTCTAATCTTATCTGCATTTTCTAAAGCAGTTTTTATTCCTTTAACATATTCTAAATTTCTATATTTGTTAGCTTGAAACAAATATTCAGGATTAACACCAACTTTTGCAACATCATTTTCCACTTCAACTTCAAAATGTCTAGCATAACTTTTCTCTTTACCAAAAGGATCTTCAATATCAACAATAGGCTTTCTTAGATTTTTCTTTAACATATCTTGCTTAGGCATATTTTTAGGAACTTTTCTAAACACATCATAATCATCCCAAGAATAAATAAATCTAACTTCTTTTCCAGCATCCCTTAAAGCTCTAGCAACAAGATCAACAGTAATAATCTCTCTAAAATTTCCAATGTGTACAGTACCTGAAGGAGTTATTCCTGCTGCAACAGTATATTTCTTTTTATCTCCTTTCTCGCCTATAATCTTCTTTACAATAACATCAGCCCAATGCATTTTTGCCATAAGAACAAATTAACTTATCTCCCTTTTATACTTTTCTAATAATCTCTTTAACTTTATTTTCATCCCAACCTTTTGAAACAAGGCTAGAAATCACTTTTTCTTCACTAACACCTTGATTTAATTGTGAAAAAATATAACTCTCTAAATTATTTTTTTCATTTTTAACTTCAACATCACCAACATCATACTTTTTTCTAAAAAAGAAAACCAATGATAACAAACCAAGCATTAAATAATATCCAATAAATGTTCCTCCTCCAATATAAGCTCCAGTAATAAAAATAGTAGCACCTGTTTCACCAAGTACACCTTCAGCAACCTGCATAACTGAACCTTGTTCTTCATCATCACTCTCTAAACTTACAACAGACTCATCCCCTCCTTCAACCAATTCATCCTCAGTCCAATCCTCTTCCCACTCTTCATCATAAGCCCACTCACACCAACCATCTTCACAAACATAACCTTCACCACACTCACTATCAAAGTCACACTCATACCACTCTTCTTCTTCCCACTCATCATCTTCAGCAATACCTTCACCAGTACTAGAACTAGTAGAACCATCAGTTCTTTCATCAGTTGCAATAACAAAAGTTCTAGTATAAGAAGAATTAAAATTAAAAGTACTAGTACTTCTTTCAGCGTTAGGAATAAGACCCCATTCTAAACTACTTAGGTTAAATTGATATCCAGCAATGTTAGAAGTGTTTCCAGCAATAGGTGTACCATAATACACACTAATATTAGAATAAGTTAAATTTCCAACCAAATGTGAATCCATCACAATCTGGACATAACTAGAACATTCTATACCAGGCAAGTTATCACCATTTTCTTCAGGGTTAGAGGCAAATCTCATAACATTAACATAAGCAGTAAGATTATTTGCAACTTCTAAAGAAATATTTATTAAGGTATTACTATTATAAATAAAAGTGAAATTACTTCTATTACCAGCATAGAAATCATACTTAAAAGTTTCATTTGAATTACTTGGAATACTTCCCATTGTAGCAAAACTAACAGTATCATTTACTTCTTTAGCAAAACTATCATTGCACTTAACAAAATAAGAAAATGTTCCATAAGCATCCCAATCCAAGTGTTGCCCATGTCCCAAACCACCAGTTTGATTCATTAAAGTCCAGGATAGAGAGTCATTTCTGTAAAAACAATTAGCATCTTCATTTGTTGTAAGATTCAATGATTTAGCACTAGTTAAAGAATATATAAATCTTTGAATATAAGAATTAAAATAAGGTACATTTGTATCAAGAGTTATAGTTCTAACATCACTCCAATTTGAATGAATTCTTTCACCATCATAACCTATAGAAGTATAATCAAAAGGTCTAACTTTCCAATAATAAACATCATCACCATAAAGGTTAGGATATATAGTGACATTAAAATTTTGTAAATCACTTATTTGGTTCCTTGGAACATTAGATATTCTCAATTCATCAAAAGTAGCATTTGAAGGCTGGGTTCCAGTTCTACTTGCACCTAGATAAAACAAATCACCAGTATTTTCTTCAATTGAACTAATATTACTCTCATTAACCTTAACACCATCAATAATCAAACTATAATTTAATCCACTCTGCCAGTTAGCAGAGATATGGTGCCATGTACTAGCATTCCATGAACTAATATTATATGAAACTTGATCATCACTTCCAACAAAAAGGAATAAAATTTCATTACTAGTCAAAACTCTTGGAAAACTATTTGATGTCCAAAATAAAGCATGAGCACCATCATCACTTCCATTCCATTCTGGTTTAATCCAAAACTCTACAGAACCACCTTCATTAAAATCACTTGGAACACTTCTTTCAATATAATCTCCTGCATCAATAAATCTAATCCCATCACCAAACTTCCCTTCACCGTTATAAGCCTCAAAAACTGTCCAACCATTGTCTTTAATATACTTTAATGAATGAAAATGATCAACAAAAAGAGTATAATTATCATCTTCGTAACTACACTCAGAATAATTATTAATAGCAAGACCAGAAACAGTAACATTAGTTAAGTTAGCATCATTTCCAATAACATATTCATAATAAACTGTACTATTATTTTCAGCATCAGTTGAGTTGGTCCAATTAAAATCAGTTACTCCAGATAAATTTGTTCCATTGCTAGGATCAACAAGACTAATATTACTTGGAACAGAATTATAAATATAATTTGAATAATTTATATAACTCAAAACAACATCTGTAACAGTTGGAGTAGAGTTTGTATTATTTGTTTCTAATAACACTTTATATTCAACAAACCTATTCAAGCTACCTAATTTTCCACCAGAATTATTCACAAACTTATTATTAGCAAACTCTCTCATATCAGCAGTACTTAAAGTAGTGTTATACAAAGCAAGACTATCCATTGTTCCATTATAATAATTCTCATTACCACTAGCTTGTTTACCTATTAATAAATTACCAGCAGTAGTATTAATAAGTCCATTAATAGCTAGTGTATCTTCAACAACACCATTAATATACAAAATAAGTGTAATGTTATCATAAGTCACACCAACATGTGTCCACTCGTTTGTTGGTATTGTACTAGATGAAATAACAAGGTTAAGGCTACCATCAATAACTGGAATGAATCTAATTTTATCATTAATTAAAAGCATATTATATGCTCCATCCTTATGAAAAATACAATTAGCACTAGTTGCTTCAGGTTTAATCCAAACTTGCATTGAAAAACTAGGAATATCATCAAGCCTCAAAAAGTTATAATCATTTGCACTTATAAGTCCCTTGTCACCAGAAAAATAAACAGCAGATCCATGCATTCCATCATAAACTCTTGAAACATAAGGATTTATATCAACATCAACTGAACCAAAGCTATAATCACTAGAAATATTTCCACTACTTTCACCAAAATCTACTCCAAAAACTCTATAATCATTATCAGTATGGGTGTAATCAGATCCAGCAAATTCACTCCAGATAACACTACCATTATAACCTATCTCACCACTTCTAACTTGTAAACTAACATTCTCACCAGCACTCTTGTCCTCTCCCCATGAAAGCAAATCACCAACAGGATCATTCAAAATTTCAATTATTTGTGAAGTAAAATTACCATAAGAATAAAATGCACTAGTGCTTTCATTTGCAAGAGTAACATTTCCTGATTGCCATGTTACATTAGTTTGAGAAACAGTACCATTTCCAAAATGTTCACTATTAGTTTCAACCTCTAAATAATCACCAGAATATTTCATGATACCATTTTGATAATGATCTAATATTTCAGATACAACCAAAGACCGATTATAAATTACAACTTCGCCAATACTACCATTAAAAAATTGTTTTGTTTCATTTAACAATCCAAAATTAAATGCTCCATCAGTAATATTAACATTATCTGAAACAGGCATTTGCTTAACAAGAACTCCATCTCTATACAATATAACATTAGAGCTATTATAAACAGCAACATAATGTTGCCAACCTAAATAAGTACTAACTCCAGAAACAGCAACCTCATCATAAGCTGTACCATCAACGCTCATCATAAAAGAAACTCTTCCAATCTTATACCTTAATGCCCAATCATCTTCTTTTGAAACAATCCCTCCAGTATGAATCAGAGTAGCAGGTTTAACCCAAGCTTCAATACTAAAGTTACTTACTACACCCAAATTTCTAACAGGGCTCATGTTAACAGCATAATCATCAATACCATCAAAAGCTAAAGCTTTATGTCCTGAAAAATTTTCCCAAACAGGATCACCTCTAATAACAAGAGAATTATTATGCACTAACTCATACAACTGTGAACCACCAGCCTCATCAACTCCAAAATAACCTAAAAGGTTAGTTCCATTCTGTGGAAGGATTGCACATTCAACCTTATCACCCTTTGTAAAATTACCTGGACCCAAAATACTCAAGTTTTGGTAAGGAACATAAGTATCATTCACATACCATGAATACAACAACTCAGTAACATCACCAGAAATAGAACCATTTTCACAAGTTAAAGTTTCATTCTGTGAAGGTCTATCTTTATCAATAATAGCATAATCAATTTGCAAAGTATCAGATGTATTGACAGTAGGATTATACCACCCAGCATAAGCACTAAACGAGGAAACATTAAACCAAACATAACTTTCATTTTCATTAAAATCTCTTGTGTACTCTTCCCATTCAGATAAACAAGCAACACCATTCCAATCATCACACCTAACAATTTTCTCAACAAACCCAACCATCTGAACATACACAGTAGCATTAGTAAAATTACTTGCTGTTGCAGAAACAATTGTAGTTTGAATACCTTCACCAACAGGATCAAACACTTCAACACTATCTACAGAACTCAAAGAATCCAATTCATAAAAATCAATGTTACCTGAATAGGTTCCTGTATCTAAAGTAATTGCAGCATTAAATTTACCTTCAACTTCTTCATACGAATCAAAGTTAACACTTATATCTTGCTCTTCAGTTTCTTGAACTTCAAC
Source organism: archaeon (assembly GCA_018653605.1). Classification (GTDB taxonomy): domain Archaea; phylum Nanobdellota; class Nanobdellia; order SCGC-AAA011-G17; family GW2011-AR17; genus JABHYY01. Next base: position 2,710 of record JABHYY010000025.1, on the reverse strand, counting down.
AACCTCTTCAATTGTTTCATTAACAGTCACATTTACAACAAGCACCTCTTCAGTAACATTTTCAATAACTTCAGGAACATAATTCACATACGCAGAATCAACAACAACAGAATCAACAACCAAATCAACATACACATCACCTTGCGATAAATTATAATCATCAAGATCTATAACAATCTTATTATCAACAACCAAATCAACTAAACCAACATCAAAAACAGTAATGTTTTGACTAATCCTAACAAAACCATTAGATAAATTCCAACTTTCATTCAAATCAAATTCAACAACAGAAGCAGATTCGGCAAAAAAGAATCCTCCGGTAAAGGATTTAAACAAAACCAAACCTACAAATGCAAATACCAAAAATGAAGCAATAATTATATAATTCTTATTGAAACTAGGGCTTTGAAACTTCTTCTCTTCACCCAAAGCACTCTCTTCTTCAGTTCCAAGATACTTAGTCTTAACCTTACCCTGTTTATCTCTATAAGATGTATAATAATAAGTTCTCCCCCCAATAACTTTTTTGTGCATTAATGTCCCTCTTTTGCTTGTAGGTTATGTGTAAGTTATTTCATTTTAAAAAGTTTTGTATATAACTATTATATAATTAAAAAGATCAATAAAGTTTAAATAGTAAGGAGTTATAAGAAGGGACATGAAAACTGGCTTAAGTGTAGGAGACGCAATGACAACCAAACCTATTTGTGTAACACCTAGTAAAACAGTTCAATATTGTGCCCAACTAATGATTAAAAAAAAGGTTGGCAGTCTTTTAGTTGTAGATAAGAACAAACTATTAGGGATTCTAACAGAAAAGGATATTGTAAAACAAATTGTTGCAAAACATCTTAGTGCCAAAAAGTTAACAGCAAAAGATATCATGATAAAAAGAGTAAAAACAATAGAACCAGACAAAGACTTATTTTACATTATGAATTTTATGAAAAAGCACAAAGTAAAAAGATTACCAGTTATTCATGATAAAAAACTACAAGGCTTCTTAACCATAAGCGATGTTCTAAAAGTACAACCTACATTATTAGAGATTGCACAACAAGGTGGATTTCTAAAACAAGCTACTAAAGAAACATATAGTGAAGGTATGTGTGAAGGTTGTGAAAATTTTGGACAGTTACAAGAAAAGGATGGACAATTTCTTTGTCAAGAATGTCTTTAACTAAAAGAAACCTTTATTAATTATTCTCTACTACATACTTCCCATGGGAAAAGAGAAAAATCCGAAGATTCTTTGCTTTCAAACTAAGATTACGCACTATGCTGACTTTGACATTTATGATTTACTAAAAACAGCACCAACATTTTTCAAGACCTATAAATATGATTTCTTTGAAAAGGCTCATGCAGAAAAACCAGATGGTGTAGGATTCACAGTAGAATCTGAATGGAATGCATCCAGAGAGGTTAATGATTATGTTAAATTTGAAATAGGTATAAAATATTGGGTTAGAGATATGACAAAAGTAGTTTATGATAATGGAGTTTCAACATATAGGGGTAGGGTAATAATTTTTCTCTCAGCATCATTAATAAAAAATTATGCTGGTTCATTTGGTCCACAGAGATCACAAGAGTTCATGAGACAGATTTATGAAAGATTTGTAAGAAGGCCAGAACTAATTGGATACGAGGACAAACTTGCTGATGAATGTGTTGACTTTGTAACAGCAATTAGAGATCAATTGAAATAGAAACATTTATAATTCTTCTAATTATATAATCCTTTATGCCACAAATGGATTTTGTTAGCCCTGTAAAGACAATCACTAAGTCTTTAGTTTACAACCAAAAAGACCTCTATAAATTTTTAATGAAATGGTTCGCAGAAAGGCATTATGCTATTGTAGAACTGGATTACACAGAAAAAGATCTTGGTGAAGGAAAAAAACTATATGGTTTCAACTGGGCAAATGAAAAAAAGATAGAAGAGTTTACAAAACTTATCATTGAAGTAGGATTTGAAGCAAAAGCAATCAATACAATGGTTGAAACAGAGAATGGTCAAAGAAAAGCACAAAAGGGTGAAGTTAAAGTAGATTTCAAAGGCTTTGTCTTAAAAGATGTTGAAGATGATTATACTCTTTCTAAAGAAGCACCACAAAGAAGATTGTTTAAAGAAATTTATGCAAAGTTCATTGGCAATAAAAGGATGAACAGATTCGAGGCTCAGTTAGGAAAAGATATAAATGCAATTATAACTGATTTGAAAACATACTTGAAAGCACACAGGTATGACTAAACCAAATCTATTTAAACTTCTTAAGCACTAAAACACCCTAATGAAAAAATCTTTGTTAGAAGCAATATCAACATTGGTTGGAATGACAATCGGTGCAGGTATTCTAGGAATACCTTATGTTATAGCACAAGCAGGATTTTTAACAGGAATTATAATAATACTTTTACTGGCAGTTGCAGTTTTAATAATCAATCTTTACATTGGAGAGATTGCACTTAGAACAAAAGGCAAACATCAGATAACTGGTTATGCAGAAAAATACTTAGGCAAAAGAGCAAAAACATTAATGACAGTTTCAATGGTATTGTATGCATATGGTGCACTTACAGCATACACTATAGGTGAAGGTCAAGCTTTATCAGCAATAATAGGTTTAAGCCCTTTACTTTTATCTTTGATTTTCTTTGCTTTAATGGCAGTTTTAGTCTACAAAGGTTTACAAACAAT
>JABHYY010000024.1 GCA_018653605.1 archaeon | reverse complement strand
GGTCTTTTCAAAACAAAAGATGAAGTTTATTTCTCACATTTATTAAAATCAAACTCTAAAGAAGACAAAGTACTAACTTTACTACCACTTCTTCACTTAGATACACAAGCTAAAATAGAATTAGAACAAAACACACCTTTTGAAGATATTAAAGTCAACCTTAACTCTTAATTTCTTTAACAATACCCATTATAGATTTCTTACCAACCCTAGGATTATAATATTCAATCTCAATACCTAACTCAATCTTTCCATAAACCAAACCATACCTTTTGTCAACACTTTTCATGTGTCTACAATAAACATCACCATCCTTGAAATATACAACAAACCAGCCTCTAGAAGTTCGAACCATTCTTCTTTTATCATACTTACCTATCCTCTCCAAAATCTTATCCTTAAACCATTTCATTTAAACCACCCCAGGATCTTATCCAAGATACTCATTTCCTCAGTATACTCAATACCAGCAAAACCAGCACCCAACCTAAGGTATCCTTTAGTAACAGCACTAGAAGGGAAAGCACTTACAGCAGTGTCCTTCAAAAACACACTTTCTCGAACATGATCATCTTCTGGAATCATTCCAATGACTGGATGTTCAAGCATTTCTTCAATAGAATTTAAACTAACATCAAGATTATCTTTTTTAACCCGAGTAACAACAATACCAACAATCTTTTTCTTCTTACCTTCCAAATACTTAACTGTTTTCAAAGCGTCAGTGATTGCAGGCATTTCAGAATTTGTAACAATCACAAACTCGTCTAAACATTTAACCATTTCTTGAACATCTGCACCTAAACCTGCAGGCCCATCAACTAATACAAAATCATGATCTAATTCTTTTATTTTTTTTAACCTAGAGTGTTTAACTCCTCGCATTGCATTTCCAGCCAAACCACCAGCAACAAAGTCTAACCCTGAAATATGTGATTCAGTAGCATTCAAAAAGCTGTCCTTACCTTGCAACACCCTATGAATAGAAACATCAACTACAGGATTGCCTAAAAATACTCCAACATTAGGTGTGTCTAAATTTCCATCAATAACAACTGCACTCAAACCATGTTCAACTAAAGCTGAAGCTAGGTTTACTGCTGTGGTTGTTTTACCTACCCCACCTTTGCCTGAAACAAGTCCTATAATTCTACTCATGTATTAAGGCCCTCAAATAGTGAACATAGTCTGTTGTAATTTTAGAATATTCTTTTAATCTTTCAATGTTTACTTCTTTATCAGGTGTTACTAATGTTACATTCTTACGATACTCTTCTCTTTTCCTGTGATCGGAATTTATAATTTTTTTCAGCATTACATAATAATCAACAATATCTTTTACAACTTTATCTTTTGGATAGAGTTGTTCTAATCCTTTAACCCTAACTAATGGAACAAGAGGAATATCAGAAATCTTTTTTTCTTCTAACATGTGTTCATAAATTTCTTCTGTCTGGTAATTTAAAGCTAAAATGAATTTTTCAATTATACTTTTTATAATATCAACTGTTCTTGTGTATTTCAGTGTTACAAAAAGTAAGTGATCAATTCGTCTGAGCTCGTCTTTTGCATTATTTTCTTCTAACATTTATTTTGTTCTCCACCAAATTGATGAAAAGTCTTGAGTTTGTTAAGTATTTTTTTAGGTTTCTAAGCTCAAGTGTTTTGAGTTTATCATCGTCCCATATGACAAATTTATCCTTCCTGGAAAAGGCCATTGGGCTTTCTTTGTATGCTCGAATCACAGACTTAATTTCCATGATTGTTTTCATGTATTCCAAGGGAATACTGTGTTTTCGTGCTAAGTGATCTTTAAAGATGTGAAACTTTGAATTTAAGTCTTTTGGTCCTGGAGATATTCTTTTGTAATATATCTCATGTTCAACCCATGCACTGATTGCTGTCATCAAAGCTTTGTCCAGGTAAACAATACTGGAATATAGCAATTTATTTTCTTTAATGATTGGATATGTGGTATACACCAAATGGTCAGCTCTAACAAACAATGCTTTTGACTCTTTTATTTTGTTATTAATCGCTTCCATCTTGCAGTGAAAGTATTGCTTGAGCTATGTCTCCTTCAGCCTTGTCATATGCTTGTTTGGCTTCATCTTCACTGCAGTTTGCTTGGTCTATGATAGTTTGAATGTCTTCATGGTTAACCAGTTCTCGCTCTTCAACATCTCCTGAGATTTGGAAAGAGTCCTGGCCCATCATGTGTACTTTTGAAACTTGTGGGTTTTTGATAACTAGCTCTTTATCTTGTGTCTTAATAATCACCTCAATAGCTTCAATATGTTCCTCTTTAACTCCCATTTTCTTCATGGCTTGCTTTACTAGTTTTGGGTTCATTCCTTGGAACATTTTTAGAATCCTTTTTGTAGGGCTAACTCGACTATAATAATCACAACAATTGCTACAATAACAACAGTTGGAGCTATCTGAATTTTACTTTTGTATTCATCAAAATAACGCATTAATCCACCACCTGAAGATGGCATTGAGATTTTGTCTTGACCCATGAATTATAAAATGAATTGGTGGTTTATATAGTTTTTTGTTATTGAGGGTGAGTTTTAACTTTGACTACTGCATTAATAGCTTATTATAGTCAGCTCTTATCAATTAAATTTTGAATAAAGAAATTAGGTAGACCAGAATTAAGCCACCTTCTGTACCCCAACACTGTGG
>JABHYY010000001.1 GCA_018653605.1 archaeon | reverse complement strand
ATTATAATAAGGCAAAGTCACATACTCATTAACAAAAGCAGAAGAAGGTGTATTATAATAACCACCTTTGTAACCAACACTCACAACAGCCTCATAAGTAGAAATATCAACACAATCCTGAACCTCATCCACAACCTCTTGGATCTCAGAAGGATAAAACAACTCTTCAGTTAAACCAACTGCATCAAACAACTCACCCCTAAAATAAACACCAAGAGCAATTAAAATAACAATAACAATACCAATTATAATAAATAAAGTAACCTGCCCCCTCTTTTCCATTATATATTTAATAGCTTATTTATTTATAAAGTTTTTTGTATAGGGTCTATTAAAGCATTGACTACTTGACTAACCTTTTTTGTCTATACTTTCCAATAAACTCTTCAAACTTCAAACCCTCTTTTTTAACTCTGGAAAGACTTACAAGAAAACTTTGACCTTTACTCTTTCTAATTTTATCAACTTTTACAAACCACCAACCCAAATTATCAAATCTCACACCAACCCAAGGCTCAGCTCCAAAGTTATCAGCAAACAATTTCAATTGCATTAACTCAGAATAATCAAAATACCTCTTTTCACCTTTAATGGCCTTACATTCCACTGCAACAGTACGATCTCCATCACTTGCAAGCAAATCAGGCGCAGGTTTAGGAGTAGAACCAGACCCAGCCACTCTAACACAAGGACCAAAGTCCTCCCAAAGCATCTTAAACAATTCTCTTTCAGCCCTAGTACCTTTAGCTTTAGAAATCAGCCATCACCCCTTCACACTGACCATTGTTACAAATGCACTTACCACCACAATCCAAAGTATCAGGCGCACACTCTTCAGTACAAGCCACCATTGTACAATCAGGTTGAGCAGTACTACAAGATGAAGCATGACAACAAGTAGCCTTAAAACAATCATCATCAGACTCGCATTCAAAGTTAACACCACTACAACCAACTAAAAATACAAGCAATAGTACTAACACCAATTTTTTCATATAATTACTAAGTTACAATAATATAAAAAATTAACTAAAAAAAATAAAGAAAAAAAGAGAATTAAAGGTCTCTTGTTTGAATTGTGCTTCTTTTATTTGCTTTAGCTCTATCACATGCTCTTTTGATCAAAGATGTAACTTCAACATTTAGACCTTCAGCAAAGTCACCTGCAACATTCATACCTTCAGCTAATTCTTTAATTTTACTTCGTACAACAACCATATCTGCCATTTTATTAACCTCCCATGTATTTACTAAACTTTCAGTGAAATCAAGAATTTATAAAGTTTTCCAAAGCTTATTTTTCATAAACTACAACAGAGTAGACACTTTTTCCCATAAAAACTTGCCTCTCTTCAACCAATTTCAGAGGACAAAGCTCTTTAAACAACTCTAAGTTAGGTCCAAAGAAAACAGCCCTTTTACCAAGCACTTCCTCTAGAGCAGAAAAGAAATCTTTGTACAACCTAACCATTCTATTCTCAGGAACTCTCTTACTAGGATAAGGCACAGCACTCACAATATAATCAACTTCATCATCTCTAAACTTAGTTTGCAACCAATCAACATCCATTCTAGCAAACTTAATCTTCAATTCAGCTAACTTAGAATTAATCTCAGCACTCCGCACATTATGAAACAAAGAATCATACCCTCTAACTTTACCAGACTTAAACCTCATAGCTTCAATACAAATAATTCCATCTTTACAAAAAGGATCTAAGAACATTCCCTCTCCATCCCAACCAGACATTCTAACCAAACAATAAGCAACACAAGCATTAACAGATTTATTATGAATTTTTATTCTATAATCTCTCTTTGACAACAACTTAGGACTAAGATCCAACCCATACAAATAATCACCATTTAAAACATCAACAAAAACAACCTCATCAGGACTCTTATAATCCACCTTGCACCCTAATTTCTGACCAAAAATCTTTTCAACATCTTGTGAAGTGAAATCATGCTCACCATTCCTATGGCAAGAAACTTTCACTGTGCCTTTAAACTTTCTCTCCTTAGCTTCGAAATTATCAACTTTCCCTTGACCCCAATACTCATACACTTTGATAACACTCTGAACTTTTTTAACATCAACCTTATCACACAAAATTCTACCAGGAAGAATCTTTTCACCTTTAAGCTCCTTCAAAGCTTGATCTTCCAACCCTATTGGTACTATACAAACATACTTCATGCTAATTCTCCCAAATAGAGATTATTATTTGTATCTAAAATTTTAACATTAACCAAATCACCAACTTCTGCTTCACAATTAATCACAGCAACACACCTATCCCTAGCAACACCAACCATTTGAAAATTATACCACCCAGGCGCAACAATATTAACTTGAGTTCTTTCACCTTTTTTGAAAACTTCAGGAACCCTATCCATCTTAACAATCTTAACATCCTGTCGAGTCATTTTCAATTTCACATCAAACTCCTTCTCCCATTCCTCTAACTTCTTACCAAACTTCCACCAATTCAAAGGCTTTACACCCTTAACTTTTCTAGAATGTTTATATATTTCATATTTTTGAATACCAAGCTCAGCACCAACTTTTTTGGAATACTCAATAATTTTCGGAATCTCTTCATCATTCAACCCAGGAACCCACACAGGACACAACCGAACTGTTATTCCTTTTTTTATTAACTTTTCAATATCTTCCAAAGATTTCTTTACATTGTATTGAACTCCAAACATTTTGCAAGCCAACTCTTCATCTAAAGAACCAATAGAATAATTGATCACATCTAATTTTAAGTTATTAATAATATCATCAGTTAACAAGGAACCATTTGTCTGCATTGACAACTTGTAAACCCCTTTCATCTCTTTGCATGCTTTCACAAGTTTAACCATATCTTTGTACATCAAAGGTTCACCAACAGAATCAATATTAATTTCAACACCCTCGCCTTTAAACTCAACAACCTTTTTTACCTCTTCAATAAGATAATTTACTTCCACTTCAAACTGAGTTTTATGACAGTTTGACTTAGGTCCAGAGTCAGTTGAACAATAAATACAATTAAAATTGCAAGCAGAGCTAGCCCTAACTTGAAGCAAATTTGTACCTCTATCAATAATTCCAAATGCTAAGTAGCCTATTAAAGGGATTCCTGACTCTTTAGTGATTTTCATGCAATAAATGCCATTTGAGCACTTTATAAAGCTTTTCCTAAAATTTATAAAGCAATTAACATTCAAACAAACCATGCCAGTATCAATTATCATTCCAGCATACAATGAAGAGAAGTATATTGAAGAAACTTTGAAAGCTCTACCCAAAGAGCACGAAATTATTGTAGTTTGTAATGGTTGTACTGATAAAACAGAAGAGATTGCAAAGAAGTATACAGACAATGTTTATGTTTTAAAGGAGAAAGGTGTTTCTATGGCAAAAAACTTTGGTGCTAGTAAAGCTAAAAATGATAAGTTGATTTTTTTGGATGCAGATATTATCATTGGTGAAGATGTTGTTAATGCAATTGAGGATAGTAAATATGATCTAGGGACAATAAAATCAAAACCAGATAAAAAACATCTTAAAGCTAAAATATTCATGTTACTAAAAAATATTTGGGCAAAAAATTATTTTGGAGGAGGAGTAATATTCTGTACTAAAAAAATATTCAATAAAGTTGGTGGTTTTGATACAAAATTACAATTCAAAGAAGATAAAAAATTCTTAAAAGAAGCAAAAAAAATCACTAAATATAGGTTTATTCCTCTTTCTGGCACAGTTAACATGAGAAGACATGAAAAATTAGGATACTTCAAACCACAAATAACTCATATACTAGGACTAATTCATAAAAAAATAAAATATAAAGCAGTAAGATAATAAAAAAACTTACTTTTTCTTTTGAAACTTTTTACGAATTCGTTCATTATAACTATTACTTTGAATCTTCTTAGAAAAATCCAGATTTAATTGAGCTAAAATTAAAAAAGTTAAACTTATAGCTGAGAATAAAATAGTAATGTATAACCCATATAAATAAAATCCAAACACAAATAAAACAAATGCAGGATATACAGGATAAATTAAAGTATACCTTTGTTTCATTGATAAACTATAACCATAGGTTACAAGATATAATGAAATTGTAAATAACAAAATTCCCCAAGATACAAAAGCTTTTAGACCAATTAACCAAGAAAGAAAAATAATATTATCAGGGACATAATCATGCCACCAGATTTCTTTCTTATTATACCTTGCCAAAGAACCATCCAAAACATCTAAAAAAATCCAAGCAAGACCAAAAAAAACAAATAGTTTTTCACCATAAAAAAATGAAGCACTTATTCCCAAGATAGTTCCAACAAGAGTAACAATGTCTGCACTAACACCTAATTTAACTAATAACTTAACAATAGGATTAACAAATTGATCTTTCTTTTTTTTAATAAAATTCACAAACTTCATTTCTTTACCATTTAATATCATCTAAATATATAAATATTTCTCTAATTATTTTTTACAAAGAAACATCAAATTAAATGAAAAATGCTTCCAATGTTTCCCTTTAACATATTTACTATTGTTCCTTGAAGCCATAAGCTCACCAAAAAAATAAACATTAAAATCTTCTTTTTTGAACAATCTCTCCCATTTTTTAGGAGTATAAGTAGAACAATGTGTTTTATCAATATAATTACCTATATGTGTAAAAACTCTTCCTACAACTCCTGCCTTATTAGGCATTGAACCAATAACAATTCCTCCTTTTTTCAAAGCACTATAAATATTAGCAATAGCTAAACTGGGGTTTTTCAAATGTTCTAAAACATTAAATATTACAATAACATCATATTTATTTTCTTCTAATTTGATTTTTTGAATATCTCCAACCCAAACATTATGATCTTTTTTTGCACAATTTACAGCAAATTCTGAAACATCAATACCCTCCACATCAAAATGCTCTTTAGCCAATTTCAAAAATCCACCTTGCGCACAACCAATTTCAAGCAAAGTCCCACTAGTTTTATGTTTCAAGATTTCTTTCAACCTATACTTATTTCTCTGAGAATCATTTTTTTCAACATACAACAGATTTTCATAATAATTTTTATCATAATCTTTTTTTATTAAAGACATAAATCTTATTTATTAAAACCCTTATTTAAACTTATCTATTATTTCTTAATATAATATAAATAACAAGCTAAGCCAAACCTATAGAACAATGAATAACTTGAGATTATTGCTAATATAACAAACATTATCCAAAATTGTCCAATAGCAACACCAACAATCAAAATTAAAGTTCTAAAAAAACGCATAGAAACAGCATCACTTATTTTCAAATTCAAAACACCTTCCATATTGGCTGTAACATTTGTAGCCAAAAACATAGTTATCAAAGTGTACAAACCCAAAGGTATTGAAATTAAGCCATAAACCATGAAAGCTGCCAAAATCAAAGAATCACTAACCTTATCAATAGTCCTATCTAAAAACTGTCCAAACTTCGAACTTTTGCCCCTAGCTCTAGCAACATTACCATCAATAACATCAAACAATCCATTCAATAAAATCATCAAACTTGCAAATATAAAATAACCCTTATCCAACAAAGGATAAAAAGCAACAATAGCAAATAAAGACATAACAGAAATCAAATTAGGATTAAACTTAAAATAAATAAATGGTTTAGATATAAAATTAACAAACTTTCTAGTTTTTCTTCTAACAAACTTTGTTTTCATAAACAACTAAAACAAAAAATAATTTAAAAATCTTTCTATATAAAATTATTTCTTAAAAACCCAGAATTTGTTCCAAATAAAAGTATTAACTCCCACAATAAGGATAGTAAAAAGCTGAGCAAGCATATACCAAAGTTCAAGGATTTCAACAAAAAAAGCCAAAAATCCCAAACCTAAAACCAAAGCCATCAAACTTACAACAATATATTCAAAATATTGTTTCTTGTACTGATGACTTTTATTATGAAAGGTCCACTTTTTATTCCAAAAGAAATTATTAGACACAGCTATAAAAAAAGCAATTCCAGCACCAAAAATATAAAACAAACCTAAAAACTCAACCATAACATAAAGTATTCCTAAATTAAGAACAGTCCCAGCACCACCAACTACAGCATGCTTAAGAATCTGTTTTGGAGGAAAATAAATAAAAATATCTTGCATATTAACACTATACCCTAAAAACTTTAAAAAACTTTCTAAGGAAACTCAGTTTTTCCCACCCAAAGAGGTAATATAATAAAATGATGAACCAAATCAGACAAAAACAAAGACCAACCCAGAACAACCAAATAAAAATTAAAATAAAAAAAACTAATTAATACCAATCCTAAACCAACATATCCATGATGTATACGAACTAACTTTCTCTTCTTATAAAACTTCTCTGCAGAACCAAAAATCAACCTTCCAATGACACAAAGACATTCAATAGCCAAAGTTAAACCTAAAATATACCAAATCATAAGAAAATACAAGCAAAAAACCTATATAAACATTCCCAAAAGCCTTAAAAAAACCTAATCATTCTAAAAAATCATGATAATCCTAGAAATCATCTACTTACTACTTCCTTGCTATATAGCAAACATGTCTCCAGTTTTCGCAAAAAAACTAAATATCCTAAAACCACTAGCAAAACCAATAAATGAAAAATGGTTAGGAAAAAATAAAACATACAGAGGATTTGTAACAGGAATCATAACAGCAATAATAGTTGTTTACTTACAAACAATATTCTACCAACCTTGGTCATTAATACCATACCAAGAACTTAACACAATCCTATTAGGACTTTTAATTGGCTTTGGAACCCTATTTGGGGATGCAATTGAAAGCTTTTTCAAAAGAAGATTAAAAATAGCACCTGGAAGACCATTTGTACCATTTGACCAATTAGATTCAGTTCTAGGAGCCCTTTTATTCATATACATCTTACACCCATTAAGCTTAAATATCATATTTTTTTCACTAATTATAACATTCATATTAACCCTATTAAGCAACTCAATAGGTTATTTATTAAAAATAAAGGATGTATGGTGGTAAAATGTTCATTGACACACATGTACACACAAAATATTCAGATGGAACAGGATCTATTCAAAATATTCTAAAGAATGCAAAAAAAAGAGGAATAGGCCTTGCTATAACAGATCATAATGTAATCAAAGGAGCAGTAAAGGCAGTACAACACAATGGAAACACAATAATCCCTGGTATTGAAGTTGGAACAGTAGAGAATAGACATGTTAGTCTTCTATTCTACAATGCAAAAGAATTACAAGAATTTTATAACAAAGAAATAGAAAACAAAAGAATCAAAGATAAATGGTTCAACTGGTGGAGAACAACAATTCCAACAGTAGAATTAATTGACACAGCAACTCAATACAACTGTTTAATAATTGCACCACACCCATACAACAGATTATTTACAGAAAAGAACTGGTCACCAAAAAAAATTCCAAACATAAAAAAGATTCATGCAATTGAAACAATAAATTCAGCAGTAACACCTCAAAGCAATTCAATAGCAAAAAGATTTGCAGAAAAATTAAACAAACCACAAACAGCAGGAAGTGATGCACACAACATTCAAAACATAGGTAAAGCTGGAATCCTCACAGAAGGTAGCACTATCAATGAAATTCTAGAAAACATAAAAAAAGGAAAAATTACACCAAAAGGTTTATCATTCAATCCATTTGAATATTATTTACAATGCCAAACAGTAGTAGTAAAGAACATTTTACCAAAATAGATTATTCTTTTCTTTTGAGCTTCTTTCTAAGATTAAAAGTAATATTAACTTCTTTAACAAAAAACTTTCTCATTACATAAACAACAATCAAACCTACAGCCGTAAAACACAAAGAATACCAAGAAAAATAAGCTTCTTTATTTATATCATTCATAAACCAAGGGAACAAATAAATCAATTCATCAATAATAAATCCAACAGCAACAGCAAATGGATAAAACAACTTATGATGCATTTCATAATTATAGAAAGCAAAAACAAACATTAAAAGCATTCCAAAATAAATATGATGATAATAATCATTATAGAAAAATTCATCTCCAGGCAAGAAAAATAACACCATTCTAACCAGAATAACAGTAGCTAACACAACTAAAAAAAACTTATCCTCTTTTTTCATATTCTATAAAGAACATATTATGATATATAAATCTTATCCAAAACAATTGGAAGTTCAGTAACACCATCTTCTTTACAAAAATGTCCCTTGCCCTTCTCTACAACTATTTCAGCACCTAATCTTTCTTTAAACAACTCAGAATCACTTAAAGGAACATCAGGATCATTATCAGAAAATAAACAAACAATCTTAGAAGTTTTCTCTTTAATCTTATCAAAATCAATAGGTCTTGTTAACCAAGGTTCAGCAATCTCTTTCTCTTCTTTTGTTTCTAAATTAGGCAAATTAAAAAAAGGAGCAACAAAAACAACACCCCCAACCTCACCATCCATTTTTTCCAACATTCTCATAATAGTTTGACAACCAATAGAATGTCCAATAAAATAAGTATCTTTATCCAAAAATTCAACTTCACCTTTCAAATAATCAACCCAAATATCAACAAGAGGATTTTCAGGGTCAGGCATTCTAGGAGCATAAATTCTAAAACCTTTTTTCTCTAACTCATCAATCAACCAAGGAAACCAATGATTTTTAGGATCACCTTCCCATCCATGTACAAGAATTGCTCTTTTCATCAATAAAAATAAAGATCACAAATATATAAATGTTATCTAATAAGGAAATTTCCATTCCAAGTTAACTCTCTTTTTTCTTCCAGCCCTAACAACCAATTCTAAATCAATGTGCTGGAAATCCACAGAAAATTCTCTTCCATCCTTAAGCTCAAAATCCATTGTAGAACCTGAATGAGATACAGAAGCTATTTTCACTAAACTACCATCCTGAGCTAACTGGAAATAATCTCCTTTCTCAGAAAAAGGAAGAACCTTTCTAATATAACTTGCATCAAGTTTACTAAGTCTACTAGAAGAATCAATTTCATAAGAAGTATCACCTTGAGACACAACTAAAGCTTGATCCTCTCGAAAAATAGAATTCCCAGAAACACTAGGTATTACTCTAGAACTCCTATGATGAGTAATAGGTCTCTGAGAACCTCCTCCAAAATTATATCCTTCAGCTATTGCCATTAACTAAAAAATAATAATTTTCTTTATAAATTTTGTGTAACTCCAACAACAAAACAACAATTTTAATAAACTACCATTCCAAGAATAGAAACATGATCTTAGGCAGAATAACAGGAAAAGTAACAACAACAAATTTTCAGTTCAAAGTAGAAGGAAATGCAAAGAAATTTGAATATGTCCAAGTCATGCACCAACATTTTGGTTTTGTCCTAGCACAAATATCAGAAATAATCAAAGATTCAGAAAAAACAATAGCACACTGTATAATAATTGGATACAGAGATGAAGAAAATAAACTAAAAAACTTAAACTATCCTTTTGAACCAGGAACAGAAGTTCTAATTGCAGAAGACCAACTAATAACAGAAATCCTAGGCTTAGAAGGAAACAAAAACAATGCATATGTAGGAATCCTAGAAGGCAGAGAAAACTTAAAAGTTTACTTAGACCTAAACAAACTCCTAACAAAACATGTAAATGTCTTAGCAAAATCTGGCTCAGGAAAAAGCTACAATGTTGGAGTTTTACTTGAAGAATTATTAGAAAGAAAAGTTCCAATTGTAATCCTAGACCCACATGGTGAATACTCAACACTAACATTACCAAACCCAAAAGACAAAGAAAGAATGCAACTATTTGGAATTGAACCAAAAGCATACTTAGAACAGATTCAAGAGTTTGGCCTAGAAAATGCAAAACCAATCAAACTAAACTCAAAAAATCTAACCTCAGGTGAACTAATAAAACTTTTACCTGCAAAGATTTCAACAACCCAACAAGCAATTTTATACTCAGCACTAAAAAACCAAGGTGGAAGAATAGATTTCAATGACCTGATATACGAACTAGAAACAGCAGAAGATAACGCAGCAAAGTACACCTTGATAAACATTTTAGAATACTTAAAAAATCTAAAACTTTTCTCAGAAAACCCAACCTTACCAGGAGAATTAGTAAAACCAAACCATGCAAGCATAATCAACCTAAAAGGTGTAGCACCAGAAATCCAAGAAATCATTGCATACAAAATAACAAATGACCTTTTCACTGAAAGAAAAAAAGGAAACATTCCACCTTTTTTCTTAGTTGTAGAAGAAGCACACAACTTTGTTCCAGAAAGAAACTTTGGAGAAGCAAAATCATCAGCAATACTAAGACAAGTTGCATCAGAAGGAAGAAAGTTTGGATTAGGACTTTGTATAATCTCTCAAAGACCATCAAGAGTAGATAAGTCAGTCCTATCACAAGCATCAACACAAATCATTCTAAAGGTTACAAACCCAAATGACATCAAAGCAGTATCAAACTCAGTAGAAGGTATAACTTCAGAATCAGAAAAAGAAATAAAAAACTTACCAATCGGAACAGCACTAGTAACAGGTGTAGTTGACACTCCATTGTTCGTAGAAATCAGACCAAGAAAAACAAAACATGGTGGAGAAGCAATCAATGTTTTCGCACAAGAGGTTGAAGAAGTAGAAGAACCAGGAGATGTAATCGCAGCAGTCACACCAAAATACACAGAAGAAGATTACAAACTCATGCACAACAAAGATCCACAAACACAACTTGTACCAGCAATCTTACTAACTTGCGAACAACATGGTGAAACATTCACATTACTAGTAGAACTAATAAAATTAACAATAATAACAAACATAGAAGAGTTCAAAGGGAAATCATTATTAGACCTAAACTTAAAATCAGTTTCTTCACAACAACAAAGAATACTAGACTTAGCAATAAAACTAAACTCATTCAAACCAGCAGATCTTTTTAGTAAATCAGGCTTGCAATTTGCAGAGTTATTAGATGGTCTAAAAAACCTAGAAGCCAGAGGATACATAGTAAGGGATGGTTCAGACTTTCTACTATCAGAACAAATTTCATTCCTTGCAAACCTTAACAAAGAAAGAACATATGAAAGCATTAACTACATTAAATCGCAAGCAATCAAACTAGAACCAAAATATCCAATTGAAACAATAAAAGAATTTTTATCAAAGTTTACTGACATTAAAGATATTAAAGATTGTTTTATTCTTACTTATGTGTAATTCTAAAAGCAATAGTTTCAAACTTTCTAGACTGTTCAATAAATTTTTCTAGATTTTTATCATAATGTTCATCATAAGTACTAGTAACAGGATCAAAACCATTCTCTCTAGGAACAGTAGTTCCATCCCCCTTAAAGATACTAACTTTCAAACCAGGAGAACCATAGAGATCTAAAAATTCTGCTAAATCACCTTGAAAAAAACAATTAGTTCTCCAAAACATGCTAGCAAGCTCAGGAGATTTAATAACAACCATATTAGATTTATTACCTTCTAAATTATATTTTTCTGCAACCAATCTAAAACACTTCCCAACATTGTAAGCAATATTAGAAACACCTGCAGGATCCTCAACCCATTCATAATTAACAACAACCATAAAACTCAATACAAACTAACTATTTATAAGAATTATTGCATTAACCCAGCATAATCTTCTCTAGCACCAATAAAATACTGACAATCAAAAACAAAAGTAGGTGTGTAAAGAACACTCAAATCATATGAATCCAACAATGCCAAACCTTCAGTAGTGCTTGTATCAATCATTACACAATCAACACCAGTTTCTTCACAATCTTCCTCAAAAATAGGTTTTGCTTCAACACAATGGCTACAAAAAGCAGATCCAATCATAACATACTTACCATCTAAACCTCTAGAAGAACATTCAGCATCAGTCAAAGAACCATCATCATCAATAAGAATATCACCTTCAGGAACAGACTGACAACCAACTAATACAAGTAACATTAAAACTAGAATCACCTTTTTCATATTTTATTTCAAACAAAGGAGTCTTATAAACTTTTCTCATAAGCATCTAATGCATCATGTAGTTCACTACAAGTTTGATATCTATCCTTTGGTCTTTTTTCTAAACATTTCATAACAATTTGACTCAAACCCCAAGGAATGTTTGTATCAATATCCCAAGGAAGCCTTGGAACCCTACATAAATGTGCTACTAAAACATCTTGTTTTTTCCCCTGGAAAGGAAATCTCTTAGTAAAGAGTTTATACATTAAAACTCCTAAAGAATAAATATCAGACCTTGGACCAAGAGAGATAGTTCTTATCTGTTCTGGAGATGCACAACAAGGAGTTCCTGCAGGTTTTTCATGACCATCAACAATATCTGAATGTAAAGCTAAACCAAAATCAGTGATAATTGGATTATATTCACTAAAAGTTAAACCTAAAAAGATATTTCTAGGATTTAAATCTCTGTGTACAAAACCATAAGAATGAAGATAACCAACAACAGAAACTGTTTTTTTAACAAGACCAATATGTTCAAGAGGATTTTTAACAGCAGAAATAAAATTAAGAAAATTAATCCCCAAGAAAGGTTCATAATCTATATAAGGAATATCACAATCTAAATCATACCTAACTAGATTTGGAGTGTAGGGAACATCAGCAAGTTTTTCTAAAGATTTAACTTCTTTTTCAAAATGATCCATTTCATTCCCACTACCCATTTTCAAACTCTTTCTAAGAACAAGAAGACCATTTTCTATAACAAACTCAAAATTAGAAAAACCACCCTTAAAATGGTCCTCAGGATACAAGGATTTATAGTTAAACATAAAAATTCAAGAAAACTAACTTCTTATAAACTTTTCCTAACTTCTCTCAAAGCAAAAGCTAAATCCTGAGCAGACTCAAACCTATCATCTGGATTTTTTTTCAAACATTTCATCACAACCCCACTTAAACTTAAAGGAACTCCTTTTTTTCTCAAATGCAAAGGTTCAGGTTTAGCACGAACATGCATCTCAGCAAGAAATTGCCCTTTTTTTGATTTATCCAATTTCAATTTTTTAGGGATAGTAAAAACATAATTTCCTGACAAACAATAATACATCAAAGCACCTAAAGAATAAATATCAGACCTTGGATCATTTATATCAAAAGGAAAAGGAAATGCTTGTGCTTGTTCAGGTGGAATAAAACAAGGATTACCAACAGTATAACCAGGCCTCATCAAACTAAAAACATTAGAAAAACCAAAATCTAAAATTACAGGATCATTTTCATAAATAACACCTCTTACCATTATATTACTAGAACTAACATCATGGTGAACAACACCACAATCATGAACGGCACCCAATCTTTCAGCAAGAGTTTCCCAAAACTCCAATGTACCTAATCCAAACACCCTCTCACGATTCATAACTTCCATTATAGTTTCACCTCCAACAAACTCTAATTCAAGATATAAACTTTTAGAATCACGAGCAATTCCTTTAACTTTAGGAACATAGTCCAAACCATTTAATTGAGCCACTAAAACCATCATCTCTCTTTTCAGAGCTTCATCTCGATATTCTAATTGAGGTTTTGTTCTTTTCTTATAAATATCCATAGAATTTTCCTTTAAATATTTTTTTCCCACTTAGGATAAACCCCTCGTGGAATAAATACTTTAGTTTCAGCAACACAAACACCTTTCTCTTCTCTCTTCATATCATCAGAATTCATTTTTGCTTTTCCAATACAAACCAACTCACCTTTCAAAGTAAAGACAGCAACAATGTTACCTCTCTTAATTTTAGTTTCAAACTTAACAACACCAGGGACAGATAACTGCGCTCCATGAGCCAAAGAATCAACAGCACTGTCATGTACCCAAATACTGCCAAGATGCGATACAGCTACTTCAACAGGCAATATACACTTCCTAATCCACTCTTCACTACCATTCTCCAAATATTCATCATAAGCATCCTTCAAATCATGCAAACTAACCCTTTGCTCAAACTTAAAAGGTCCAGCTTTAGTTCGAACCAACTCCTGCATATGTGCACCAACATTCAACCTTTTACCAAAATCATGACAATACTTTCTAACATAAGTTCCAGCCTGACAACCCATCTTAAACAAAACATCCTGTCCATCAATCTCCAAAACCTCCAAATAATAAATATTCCTTTTCCTCCACTGTCTTTTAACAGCAGACTTGATAGGAGGCAACTGATCAATTTCACCAACATATTTTTCAATCTCAGCCTTAATTTTTTCTTCAGGAACAGCACTATGCAAATGCATCAAACAAATATACTCTTTACCAGCATTCAACAACACTTGAACTATCCTAGTAACTTTGTTCAAAGCAACAGGCAACACACCACACACATTAGGATCCAATGTACCAGAATGGCCAGCTTTCTTTAACTTTAATATTTTTTTAACATAATCAGAAACTTGATGTGAAGTAGGTCCTTGAGGTTTATTCAAGATAATGATACCATAGTCAATCAAATCTTCAACCTTTCTAGCATAAGGATCAGAACCATTTTCACTCTCAGCTTCCTCTCTAACAACAATTTCTCTTTCAATTTTTTCAAAAGGTAATTTACTCATAACCAGTAGAACAAAATCAGTGTTTATAAAACTTATTTTTTAGGATTTCTACCAAAAGAAACATATGTTCCTGATAAAGCAAGCAAAGCTCCAGCATAAACAGTATCAGGACCAGGTATGTTAAAACCATAATATTCATGAACAGAAGCAAAACCAGTATTTGCAGCAAGAACCAAATCAACCAAACATGTTCCAAAAACAACAGTAGAAACTACTTTCCCAGGAGTCCAACCCCATTCTGTTTGCTCTTTTATAAGAGGTTCTTGCTCTTCCATAAAAATCCAACAAAACTACTAATATTTAAGAATTACTTTTTCAAGCCTTCTTTTTTCTCAGCTCTTTCAACTTTTTGCTCTTGTTTCACTTCTTTCTCTTCAATTTTAGCTTCACTAACTTTCTCTTTTCCTTCTTCTAAAGGAACTTCCCTAATAACTTTTTCAGCTTCTTTCTTCTCTTCAACCTTTTTCTCTTCTTGAACAACTTGTTTATCAGCCTTTTTCACTTCAGCCTTTTTCACTTCAGCCTTTTTTTCTTCTTCAACAACTTTCTTATCAGCTTTTTTAACACCCATCTTTTTCTTTTCAGTAGATTTCTTTTCACTACCACCAAGCTTCTCTTCAAGTTTACCAGCAATTCCACTAGCTTTCTTAACTTCAACTTTAGGCCTAAGATCATCTAAAGAATGTCCAGCCAACTCAACCATAATAAATTCAGAATCTTTATCTTTGTGAATATCAGCAATAACTTCAACTTTGTGTGGAGGATTTCTATTTCCATTTTGCCACAAGTACATGTTTAACTGTCTACCTAACTTAACATTTTCATTTTTCATATGTTTAGCTAAGTATTGTCTAATAGCTTTAACAGCCTTTTTAGTTCTAGCATAAATAGGAGCTTTCTGATACTCCTTTCTCAATGGGATAATATATTTCCTTTCTGCCATCTTTAAACCTTAGTCTTAGTTCTTTTCCAGAACCTCTTAACAACAGTATGTCTACCAGGATGAACTCTTCGACCTTTACCATATATTTTAGGTACTGTCCAAAAAGGGGCCCATCTAGTTTGTTTACCTTTCTTTGCTAATCTTAACTTTTTTGCTAAATGTATGAATCTTGTCATTTTTTGTTTATTTTAAACTCTCTTTTTTTTGGTGTCAATTGCACAAGCAATGCTTTATAATCCGCATCTGTTAATTTGCCAACCAACTTGTTCTGTTGTGCAAGTTGCACAACCATTGCAAGCGACTGAATCGCTTTGTCAGTATGAGCTGATTTCAGAGTGCCATACCGAGATATAGCCTCAGGAGACAGAAACTGTTTTGCCACCATCTCCAGTTGTTCAACCTGCTCTTGTAACTTTAACTGTTCTTGATATTCATTCTGCTGCTGGTTTTGCATCTGCTCCAGTTTTTTCTTTTTTAACTTTTCCAGCATTTCTAACCACCAACTTATCCATGAAACTTTTACCCTTAGGACTCATTATTCTACCTTTATGTATACCCTTTTCAACTTGTACAATAAGACCTTCAGCTTCTAATTGCTGTAGTATTGTCCTAATTATTTTGCCAGAAGCAAGTCTAAACCTACCAGGCTTAACTCCTCTATTTTTTTTACAACCATAATATTTTCTTAAACTTGAAACACCAACAGGCCCTCTCATGTAAATTTTCCTAAGGATAGACCCAGCTCTCATATACCACCAGTCAGGATCATCAGGTAACCTCTCCTTACAAACACCAGTTTTAACAAAACTAGACCATTCAGGAGCCTCCACTTTAGTTTTTTTCAGTTCTTGTGCAGCCTTGTCAATAACATCAGCTGCTTCTGTATCATAAATACCTACCATGTTGTGTTGTAGGAAATCTGAGCCTTTTATATAGTTTTCTATTTCAAAATTACCATATCTGTTCTATTTATCATGTTTATTAAGGGTAAAATTGACCACAGGAGACCTGTAAGCAAAAATATTACAAGAACAAGCCCTAGCTAAAGTCAACTGTTCATACCTCTGCCCAAACAAAGTATGAGGTGAAAAAGAAGAATCATAATTAACAACAGCAAACAATCCATCAGAATAACCCATACTAATAAGGCCCCCTAATTCTCCAAATAAAGCAATATCACACTCTCTTTCAAACCTTTGCTCAACCTCTTCAGTAAAAAAAACATCAGACTCGGTATGCATAGTAGATCTGATTAAAGGTTTATCAGTAATACACTTAACTCTATGATAACCCTTATTTGAATCCTCGCTTTTAGGATCCTTTGATACAAAACCAAACAATTCTAATCCTTGTTGCTTTCTTTCTAAAAAAAACAAATCTTCAATTCCTAACCTTTTTTTCAAAGCTTCATCATGCCTCTCTCTTAACTCTGGATCAGATAAAACTTTATATGAAAATTGAGCATCCCTTAACCAATTACTCTCAAGTCTATCTTTTGTTATCTTCAAATAATGTTCTCTTACCATCTCAGGTGTTGCCAAAGCATTTATTCTTAAAATCCCATAAGCATTAATTAATCTAGGATCTCTTGAAACAACACTCCTCAACTTTTTTCCGACAACTTTTAAAAATGACATGAATCAAAAAGAAAAACAAGTCCTATAAAAGTTTTACTCAAGTACAACCTTCTTAACATCCAAAACACCACACCGAGAACTTTCCATCTCAACATCAAACTCTTTCAAAACTAATTTCTTAGAAAAAATAGGCCCATCCAAAACTAAACTCTCAAACTCACCACCT
>JABHYY010000023.1 GCA_018653605.1 archaeon | reverse complement strand
TATTGATAACATTGTTAATGGTTGGATCACTGTTACTGGAGGTTTAATTGTTAGTAATGGTTTGAATGTTACTGAGGCTGTAACTATTGGTTCTAACTTGAGTATTGGTGGTTTAGAAAATCCAAACATAACTGTATACAATAATGAGAATTTTACCCTTGATGTTGGTGGGAATAGATCTATTTTTACAAGAGAAGGTGATCTTTATCTTAATAATACATTATATACAACTGGTATTAATGATCATGGAGCTGGTAGTTTTGAATTTGATATTGGTGGTTCAACTTTTACATTTGATAATGGAGGAACAGTTTCTGCTACTGCGTTAGATGCTGGTACATTATCTATACCTTGGGGACAGAATATGTCTGTTAAAAATGGTTCTTCAGATATTATTTCAACATTTACAAGAGAAGGAAATGTCTATGTTAATAACACAGTTTATTTTGGTCCTAGTGGTTCAATTAGTGAATCTGGTGGAACTGTAACAATGATGATTGGTACTACAGCTATAACTTTTGACACAAATGGGATTATTTCTCCTGGATCAGGTTCTACTATTAAAGCTCAACAGTGGGATTATAATGAGGGTAACATGACTATAAGGAATGTCAGTCAATCTACTAATATCTTATTTACTGATGCTGGTAAGTTCTTGTTTGGTTTGAATAATCAAAACCCAAGAGTTGGTATTGGTGTTGCTACACCTTCAGCTGATATTGATAGTGCAAACTTAGTTATCAATGGTACAATGAGACTTATGGCAAAGACTCAACCTGCTGGTTGTGGAGCATCAAATGCTGGTGAAATTTACTACAATAGTTCAAGTAATAGATTTTATGGTTGTGATGGAACTAGCTTTAAGATGTTTAACATGAGTGGATAGAGGTAATATAAGATGAAGACAAAAACAATTGGGCTGATAACAGCCTTTATTATTTTATTTAGTTTGTCTACAGTGATGGCTTATCAGGCTAACACTTCTTCTTATACAATTGACTCTGTTGATACTGGTGTTGCTGGTTCTAGTGCAAATACTTCCTCGTACACATTTGATGCTGGAACTTCAAGTGCTGGTAGTGCTGTGAATGGATCAACTAGTTCTTATAGTTTTTCTGGTGGAACTACAGTGATGTATTGTGGAGATGGTGTTTGTAATAATGATGAAACAAGTTCAAGTTGTGCGGTAGATTGTGGTGCAGCAGCTGCAGCTGAAGAGAGTAGCTCATCATCATCATCTAATGCACTATCTGGTGGAAGTAGATCTGGTGGTACTGCTGATGAAGAAGAAGAAGAAGAACCTAGGCCTCCTAGAAAAAGGAAAACAATAAAAGAGATAATTGAAGAAAAAGTTGAACCTGTAATTGATAAAGTTAAACAGAGAACTGCTGAACTTATTTATGGACCTGAAGCTTCTACATTTAGTTGGTCATACTTTGCAGTTGTTATGGTAGTTGTAGTGGGTTTGATTATTACTGCTTGGTTTACAAAGAAGAAAGTAGTGCCCAAACATAAGAAAAAAGCTACTACTAAAACTAAGAAAAAGACTACTAAAAGAAAGGTTAAGCGAAAGAAAAAATAATTTCTTTTTATTTTTTTATTATTAAATACAAAATTTATTCTACAAATTCAATACCTAGTTCGTTTTCCATCTCTTTTTTATCTGAGTCAAAGGTTGTTCTTCTTGGACCAAATATTTGTGGAGATTGAACTCCTGTAACAATTAGTAAAACTCTTAGTGTGTTTTCAAGGTCTTCTGATACTTGTGCACCCCAGATAATCTTTGCATCATCATCAAGCTTGTTAGATATTTCTTCAACTACCATTTTTGCTTCTTCTAGTGTTAAATCATTTCCACCTAATACATTAATTAATGCGCCTGATGCACCTGTGATGTCAACATCTAGTAAAGGGTTTGCAATTGCTTTTTCTACAGCTTCCATTGCTCTATTATCTGTGTCAGATTCGCCTATACCGATCATAGAAACTCCACCTTTGCCCATAATTGCTCTTATGTCTGCAAAGTCAAGGTTTACTAGACCTGTTTTTGTAACTAACTCTGCAATACCTTTTACAGAGTTTGTAAGAATTTCATCAGCAACTTTAAATGCTGTTTGTAATGGTAAATCTGGTGCTAATTCTAGCAATTTGTCGTTAGGAATAACAATTAATGTGTCAACAGTGTGTTCCATCTTTTCAAGGCCAATAACTGCGTTCTCATACCTTCTCTGTCCTTCCATTTCAAATGGCATTGTTACAATTCCTACTGTTAATGCTCCAACTTTCTTTGCCATTTCTGCTACAACTGGTGCTGAACCTGTACCTGTTCCACCACCTAAACCACATGTGATAAATACCATGTCTGCACCTTGTAATTTTTGCCTTATTTCATGCTCTGATTCTTTTGCTGCTTCTTCACCAATCTTTGGCTGTGAACCTGCACCTAAACCTTGTGTAAGCTCTTTTCCAACTAATAGTTTAATATCAGCATTTGTATAAAGTAAATCTTGGGCGTCAGTGTTTATTGCAATTGTTTCAGTGCCTGCAATTCCCACTTCAGACATTCTGTGAATAGAATTATTTCCACCACCACCACATCCAATAATTTTAATCTTTGATTTCTGTCTTGAGATTAATTCTTCTAATTCTGCATCAATAGGATGAGATGTTGTAGTCTTTTCCTGTGATGCTTGTTCCATTGCACTTTGAAATAATGTATCCATCTAGAGAAATTTGCTTCTGAAACTTATAAAGTTAATTATGATTTATTTGTTATTTTGTAAACTTGATCTCTTTTAGCTCTGGGATTCTATCCTTTACTTCTTTGATTATTGTTTCCTGGAACTTTTCAGGCACATCAAGTTTGACCTCTGCAATGTTGTTTTCTACCTTAGCTTCAACTTTGGGTATGCTTAGAAGTAATTTAAGATAACCTTCCAGTTTTTGTTTTGGGTCTGTAACAACAGATTTGATCATTGCTTTGTAAATTATTGTTTTTCCTGATAAAGGATGGTTAAAGTCTACAAGAATTCTTCCACCTGAGGCTGTTTTTATTACACCAGGCATGTTGTTTATTGTTACTTGCAACCCTGGAACCGGACGAATTTGTTTTTCTTTGAAATTTGCTGCTGAAACTAATTGGAATAATTTGGCATCTCTTTTTCCAAAACCTTGTTCTGGTGTTACTTCCACTGTAAAGGGCTTTTCTGCTTCTTTGTTTACTAGTGCATTGTCTAGACCTTCAACTACATCTTTATGTCCTATACAGATTGTGTGAGGTTGGTAAGATTGTTTTGGATCGAATAAATTTGCTTGTTTTGCTATTTGAATATCATTGGTGTCAAAGATTTGATTTGTTTCTTTGATTATACCTGTGTAGATTAATTCTATGAAGTCATTTTTCTTTACCATAATTATTAATATTTGTTTTTGGTTTATATTTGTTTTGGTTCGAAACTTGTTTAAATGAGAGGGTGCTTTTGTTTGATATGACAGCTGTTTTGATTACTATTGTTATACATAGAAATACAAAAGATTTATATATAGATTGAAATTCTAACTGTTCATGGGAGAGGTCAAACTAGTAGAAGCGACAAGTCTAAAGTCTGGTCGGTATGTTATCTTTGACGGTGTTGCGTGCATTGTTAAGAGTATTGATATATCCAGACCTGGAAAACATGGGCATGCAAAATGTCGAATTGAAGCAGTCTCAATTAAAGATGGCAAAAAAATCATCAAGCTCATGCCTGGGCATGATAAAGCACAAAGTCCAATCATTGAAAAGAAAAAAGCACAAGTTTTGAGTGTTGTTGGTGACAAAGCAAATGTTATGGACATGGAATCATTTGAAACATTTGATTTGGAAATACCTGATACTCTTAAGGATAAAGTTCTTGAGGGTGTGGTTGTGGTGTATTGGATCTTGGTTGATGATATGTTAATAAAGGAAGTTAGAAAAGAATAAAAATGGCAAGGTTTGAAGAAACAGCAGATAGAAAATTTAGAAGAATATTCATCTGTAAGAAATGTAAAGCTAAAATTAGAACTGATATTTCTAGAGTTCTACAGAGAAAAGTCAAGTGTAGAAACTGTCAGTGTAAAGATTTTAGACCTGTCCGTACTAAAAAATAGGTTAAAATGAATTGGGATCTAATTTCATTATTAATATTCTATGGTTTATTGTTAATTTTCTATTTTACTCACAAAGAAAGGTTTACTGTACAAGGTAAAATATTCTTTTTGTATAAGACCAAATTAGGTTTGAAGTTAATGAGGAAGTTAGCTAGATTTAAGATTTTACGAGTTTTTGCTTCAATTGGAGTTTTTATTGGGTTTGCTGGGATGATTTTTATTTTTGTGTTTATAATTATAGAAACTTTTAAGTTAGTTTTTGTTCCTGGAACACCACCTGCTTTAGCACCTGTTTTACCAGGGATAGAGATTGAAGGTGCTCCTGCTTTAAGTTTTTGGCATTGGATGATTGCAATCTTCTTGACTGCAGTTGTTCATGAGTTTGGACATGGTGTTGCCTCTGTGATGGAAAAGATTAAAGTGAAAAGTTCTGGTTTTGCTTTCATGGGTCCTTTGTTAGCTGCATTTGTTGAGCCTGATGAAGAGCAATTAGAAAAAGCTAGAGTTTGGGATCAGTTAAAACTTTTTGCTGCTGGACCTGCTGTTAATATTTGCATTGGTGTTGTTTTATTTTTGGGGATGATTTTTGTTTTAACTCCTGCTATGGGAGCTGTTTATGAAGTTGATGGTGTAAGTGTAAGTACTACTATTGAAGGTTATTCAATGAATGAGACTGGAATTGAAGTTCCTTTTATTATTTATTCTATTAATGACAATGAAGTTTTGGATGTTGTTCAATTCCTTAATGTTTCAGAGGATTTAGTTCCTGGTGAAGAAGTGACTCTTGTTACTGATAAAGGAGATTATACTATTGTGTTGTCTGAAAATCCAGAGAATGCATCAAAAGGTTTTTTTGGAGTTAGTGGGTTTGGGCAAGAAACAAAGTTGAATGATGGTTATGAATGGGTTGAAGGTTATGAGGGTGTTATTGAATGGTTTATGTTGTTATACATTTGGTTGTTTTTGATTAATGTTGGAATTGGTTTGTTTAACTTGTTACCTCTTGGTCCTGTTGATGGTGGAAGAATGTTTTATAGTACTGCTCTTCTATTGTTTAAAGATAAAGAAAAAGCACAAAAAGCTTTGACCTGGATTAGTTTGTTTGTTTTGGGATTGATTGTAATTAATATGTTGCCTTGGTTAACTGATTTGCTTATGTGGCTTTTGGGAATATTCAATGTTAGTTGATGTGCATTGTCATTTGGATGATAGTAGGTTTGAAGATTTAGATCCTGTAATTGAAAGAGCTAAAAAAGCTGGTGTTGTTACTGTGATTAATAATGGTGCATCGCCTTCAAGGAATAGAAAAACTTTAGATATTTGTAAAAAATATAAAATTGTTAAGAAAGCCTTAGGTTTTTATCCTGGTGAAATCATTGAATTTTCTGATTCTGATATTGAAGAAGAGTTAAAGTGGATTGAAAAGCAAAAACCTATTGCACTTGGTGAGATTGGTTTAGACTTTACCTTTGGTGAGCATGAAAAGCAAGAGAAGTATTTTAGAAAGTTTATTGAGCTTGGTGCTAAGTTAGATATTCCTCTTATAATTCATACTCGTAAAGCTGAAAGGAGAATTGTTGAGATTTTGGAAGAGTTAAAACCTAGGAAAGTTGTATTACATTGTTTTTCTGGTAAATTGAAGTTGTTGAAAAGAGTGGAAGGTGTTTACTTTTCTGTCCCACCAATTATTGTTAATTCTGTACATTTTCAAGAATTGGTTAAGAAAGTTCCTTTGACCCGGTTATTAACTGAAACTGATGCTCCTTGGATGGCTCCTGTTAAAGGTGAGATTAATGAACCTGCAAATGTTGCTGTGACTGTTAAAGAGATTGCTAAGATTAAGGGTATAACAGTTGAAGAGTGTACTAAAGCAATTTATGCAAATTATCAAGGATTGTTCTAATTTCTTAGTTAATACACAACCCTTTTATAGGATTTTACCTATGATATCTGTATGGTATTAGTAAGAGTGCCTCGAAGAAAGGCAAAGCGAAAAGTTGCTAAAAAAAAGACAGCTAAGAAGGCAGTAAAGAAGAAAACTGTGAAGAAAAAAGTAGTAAAGAGAAAGGCAGTTAAGAAGAAAGTAGTAAAGAAAAAGGCTAAGAAGAAAGTAGTAAAGAAAAAAGCTGTTAAAAAGAAGAAAGTAACAAAGCGTAAGAAAAAACGATAAAAAAAAGAAGTTTTTTTAGTTTTTTTAGATTATTCTAGTTTGTAAAGTTTTATATAGTCCTTTAAAATTTCAAAAGTTATGTCAGAAGAAATTAATGTTAATAGAATTGCTGCTTATATTGTTGCACATGGTGGAACTGTTGATTCAAATGTTAGAAAAGGTCTTAAATTTCTTAATGAGACAAGGGATAATGGTCATCATTTACAGCTTAATCAAACTCTTCTTGATTTAGCTAAAAGTGAACTTAAGTTAGATAAACGAGCTTTAAGAGATTTTACTTTAAGATTGTTTGAAGATTTGGGTGGAAATATGAGTGAGGATTTAGGTTTAGATTTACTTGTAGATGAAGCAATACCAATTTTTAATACCCTAGAGGCTCAAGGTTTAATTGAATATACTGAAGTTCCTGGTGAACCAGGCGAGGCAAATTATAAGTTGGCATTTACTAAACTAGCATATGTAATTTCTAGGTAAAATTTATATAAGAATAAAATTCTTTTCATATTATGGATGAGTTAGTTAAAAAAGATCTAGAAAAACAAGGTTATCGTGTTGTTGGTGATCATTCTGCTATTAAGGTTTGTTCTTGGTCTAAAAAATCTTTAAGAGATGAAGGTTTTTGTTACAAAGAGAAGTTTTATGGATTGAAGTCACATAGATGTGTACAGAGTTCTGTCTCTGTTTTGAATTGTCATCATCAGTGTGTTTTTTGTTGGAGATCTTTAGAACATACCCAACCAATGGAGATTAATAAGGGTGATACTCCTGAAGAAATTTTAAAGGGGTTGATAGAAGCTCATAAATTGTATTTGATGGGTTTTCGTGGAAATGATGCAGTAGATAAAAAAAAGTTTGAAGAGGCTTTAGATCCAAAGCATGTTGCTCTCTCTCTATCTGGTGATGCAACTTTGTATCCACAGTTGCCTGAGCTTGTTGAATTGATCAAGAAAAAGGGTATGACTGCATTTTTAGTTACAAATGGACAGAACCCTGAGATGTTAAAGAAGGTTAATGCAACTCAAACTTATGTTACTTTACCTGCACCTAACAAAGAAGTTTATTTGAAAACTTGTAAACCTTTTTTCAAGGATGGTTGGGAAAGGTTGATTAGGAGTTTGGAAGTGTTATCTTCTAAAGATAGGAGTACTGTTAGGTTGTCTGTTCTGAAAGGTTTGAATCTTTGTGATGTTGAAGGTTATGCTTCTATAATTAAGAAGTGTAATCCTATGTTTGTTGAGGTAAAGGCTGTGATGGCTGTTGGGTATGCTAGTTATCGTGTTGAATATTCTGATATGGCTAGGCATGAGGAGATTAAAGAGTTTAGTTTGAAATTGGGTGAGATTTTGGGCTGGCGGTTAGTTGCTGAGAAAACTGAGTCTAGAGTTTGTTTGTTAATGAAAGAGGACAAGGATAGAAAACTATGCTACTAGATTGAAAACTGGTAATGAAAATGGTTGCTCATAATCAATATTATCTCTCATTACTCTCATCATATCTCTTTCTCTTATTCCATGATTTTGTAATCTTGACATTGTTCTATAATTCCAACCAATTCTAAATCCTCTTGAAATTGCATAATTTTTTAGAACTGCATCTGCAATTGGAAATAAAGGCATAAATGCTTTTAATGTTGTTTTTCCATTACTAAAATAAGAACTTGTCTTTGTTAAAGCATGTCCATTATATGTTAAATTTCCAATCTCTCCAAGAATTTCCATCACAGTTGTTCTATCTATATCTTCAACCTCCATATCATGAATTTTGTATGATTTTCTTACTCTTTCTTTGTACCATTCAAAATTTGAACCTAATCTCTCTTTTACTTCTTCTACCACTGCTTTTTCTTTTTCTTCATCTAATGCATAAAAAGCTAAATGCTGTATTTCATGAGAAATATCTGATCTACATTCTTGTCTAAAATCTTCTGCCATTTCTTCTAATGTTTTTTCCCTGATTCGAAGAACTAATTTACCATCTTGAATCTCTGTTGTCATCTTTCCTCTGAATCTATGGTTTATTCTTTCATGCAGTATTTCTATATCTTCATCAGGCATAAAACTGTGAAAAATTATTCCTGGATCTGCTTCATTTGTACACATTAAACCAGGAGTTGTTTCATCTACTTTTGCATAAACATATGCTCTATTATCAGAAGTTCTGTTCTCCACTATAAATAAATCTCTAAATACATTATCAATTGCTGTTTGTAATTGTTCTTGATTGTAAATTTGCATATCTTTTTTTGCTATGCACTTATTTATAAAACTTTTGTTACTGTTTGGGAACTAAATTATTAACAAAACTATTCCTAAGATTAAACAGTACCAACCAAAATAGTGAAATTTGTTCTTTACAATTATCTTTAGTAGCAGTTTTAGTGAGAAATAGCCTACAATGATTGCTGTTAAAAAACCATAGATATAGTTGAACTCAATTGAAGCTGTAGAAAACTCTAGTATTGTTGCGCCCAGAATTGCTGGAATTACCAGTAGGAAAGAAAATGTTGCAACTTGCCTTTTTTCCAAACCTAGTAATAAACCTGTTGAGATAGTTGAACCTGATCTTGAAATACCTGGAACTAATGCAAGAGCTTGTGAAATACCGATAACAATGGAGTCATACCATTTCAGCTTCCTTCTTCCTGGAAATCTTTCTGATAAAAATAAAAGTAATGAAGTGAATAATAGTGCTATTGCCACTGCTTTTAGGCTTGTGAATAAACTAGCTATTTGATCTCTTAATAAAAATCCTGTTAGTGCGATTGGTACGGAACCTATGATTATGTACCAACCAAGTTTACCATTTGGTTTTTTTGTGCTTGGAAACTCTTTTAGAATTTTTAGAATATCTTTGTGAAAAACTATTAAAATTACAATTAGTGTTGCAAAGTGTAGAAGTATGTCAAAAAATAAAGGAACTTCTATGTTTAGGAACTGTTGGAATATAACTAAGTGGCCTGATGATGAAATTGGTAACCATTCTGTTATTCCCTGAATTACACCAAGTAGAATTGATTCTAGTATGTTCATGTGGTTTAGGATTGTTGTTTGTTATTTAAACTTTTAGTATTCTTCCACCAGGTCCGACATTTACCATTAATGTTTTCTTTAGAAGTTGTTTTTTGCCAAAATGTTCGTGCAGGTGTCCTGATATATGTAAAACTGGTTTGTATTTTAGTATGAACTCTTTGATATCTTTGCATCCAACATGTCCGCAAGGTAGTAAATCTAATTTTGTTTTTGAAGCTGGACCATGTGTAACTAAAACCACTGTATCTGTTTTTTTTACTTTTTGCATTTCTCTTTTTGAGAATTTGTAAAACTGAGGTTCATTAGGTGATAAACCATCATTGCCAAAGAATAGGAAAACATTGTTGTCAATCCTTAGTGTTTTTTTGTGCATAAAACTAACATTCTTTAATGGTTTGCAAAGTTTTGCCATTTCTTTTGTGTTTTCATGGTTACCATTAATTATGTAAACTGGTTTTTTTAATACATTTAATTTTTTTAGAAGTTTTTTTATGTTTTTGTTGAACCAGGTTAAGTCACCTGCGCAAATTATGATGTCAACATTTTTTGATTTGAGTTTAATTTGGTCTAAATATTCTTCATGTGAGTGTGGATCTGCAAATGCTAGTATTTTCATGTGTAAACTTAAAGAATTGGATTTTATAAATATTGTCTTAAAAGTTCAACTGCTTCTATAGAAGAAATAATTGGTACTAATTTACATACGACTCTTTTTTCAGGATTACTTGGAAGTTTGGAGATTGGGGTTCCAACTCGTCTTATTCCATGATCCCCAAGAATACTTGATATTCCTGGACTGAGTATTAAATCATTATTAGCCCACAGCCTTTTACCAATTTGAACTTTATTAATCCAACTAGTTCTATATCCTTTTTTTCTAACTCTACAATATCTTGCAACAAAACCTTCTACTCTTTCTGAGGATGTTTCTTCAAAACTTTCAGAGCTTACATCTAAATCTGTTAACTTCCTAAGATGCACTATATCATCTCCTTCTAGGCTTAACTTATTAGCAAGTAATTTTTTGAGGTATCCTGTTGATCCTTCTGGGTAATTAGCTTGATTAACTAAAATAGGTCCTTCTTGACTTCTGTTAAAAAAACCAATTCTTAAAGTAGCTCTAGGATTATTATATTCTGGCCCTCTTACATAAACTGCTGCAATAACAGAATTTTCATTAATGTGTTCTGCTTCAATAATTCTTTCTAATTCCTGTGGATCCATATAAAAAAGAGAAAAAGAGGTGCTATTTAAGGTTTACTTTACAGTTTAAGCCTTAATACTTTTTTTGCATACTCTTCAACCATAAAGTTAAGTGTTTCTGATCTTGTTCTAAAACTATACTTTGCTTTCACTTTGTTTCTGATTTGAATAGTTCTGGGATCTAAATTTACTTTACTCTGTACCATTTTTATCCTGCAAGATAACCTCTCATAAAACCTTCTTCAAAGTCATCAATGACTTCTTCTTCAAGCATTAGTGATAAGTCTGTTTCGTCGTATATATTTAGTTCTAGTATTTTTTCCATTTTTGTTCCTCCTCTATTGGTAATTGCATTAGTTGTTGGCTGAATATCTTTTCAATAAATTCTGTTTCAAACATATGTATCCCCTCCTTTTTTTCTCCAATAATTTTTCACTGATTGGAGTGTTGTTGTATGTAAGAAATGTAACATTTCTATCTGGTTTACTCTTTGTCTGTACTGGTTCCATGGCATATAGCTTACGCTAGTTCTCATTTTTTTCTCCTCCTATTTTAAACTCAAATTGTGTTAATATTAGTATAGTTGGAATTGTTTATAAGCGCTGCGCGCACAGATGTCACATGTCACTCCAATGAGTGTAGAACATATATTTTAGAGTATGCTAATGCCAATTTAATATTGAATCTAAGTAGTAATATTCATTAGTTGATAATTTCCTGGGATTATTTGCTATCTGCACAGCTATAGGAGTTACAGCTGTTCCAAAGCCTAAAACATCTTTTCCTCTTTCTTCTAGAGTTATTCTTCTGTTCCAAAGATATTGTGCTAAATCCTCAATATCTGATATTTCTCCTCTTCCTCCAACTATTTTAACATGAGTTACTGAAAAAGGCCCTAATTCATTAGGTGGCACACATAAAATATCAAAGCCATAATTTTCAATAATTTCTCCATCAGGTCTAACAAAATCATGGCTATAGCATGCAAAGATTATTGATTCAGGCATATTTTTAGGAATTTTGTTTGTGTATTTAATCTTTATGCTTGCTGAATTTTGTATAGAATGCTCTATTTTACAACTGAACCTGTTGGTGTTTCTTCAAAAATCACTTGTTTTAGATCTCTTAACCTTTCAATTCTTCTTCTAACTGTTCTTAGTGATTTGTCAGAGTTTTTTGAGAATATTTCATAAATACTTGCTATTGATAAACCTGGTTTTTCTTTTACAATGTTTAGAATGGTTTTGTCATCATCATCCACTTTAATTTTAGCTTTTTCAAACCTATCTAGTTTTTCTGTTTCAACATGATCTACTAAAACTTTTCTTTGTGATTTGTTTTCTGCATTGTTTGCTGATTGTTTTAGTAAGAAAATTCCAACTCTAATATCTTCTCTTTCAAAACAAGTTTCTGCTATTTTTTCAAATGCTTGTTCTGAAAACACTCCTGGAAAAAAACCTGCATTTTTTCTTTCTTCTAAAATCCCTTTTGTTTCATCATAGTTGTATGGTTTGAATTCTAGCATTTCTGGTAGTAATCTTGATTTTACTCTTTGGTCTAGTTTTGCTAAGCAATCCTTGTCATTTGTTATCATGAAAATGCATTTTTTGTAAATGTCTTCTAGTAATTGGTAAATTATTTGTTGCTCTTTTAGCTTGTCAACTTCATCTAACACGAAAACCGCTGCTTTTTGGTTCAGGATTTCTGCTATTGCTTTCATTAATTCATCTGTTTTTTTGTTTTGTACCCATTTGTATTTCAGTTGTTCGCACATTTCTACTAATATTTTGTAAACTGTATCATGTTTCCAACAGTTTATGTAGAGTGGGATTACTAAATCTGTTTCTAGCTCTAATTCTCTTAGTACATGTTTGCATGCTGCTGTTTTTCCAATTCCTGGTGTTCCATAAATAAATAAGTTTGAACCATTTCTTTTTTGCAGTAAAGGTTTTATTGTTGTTGCAAAATGTTGCTGTTGGTTTTCTCTGAATTTTAGAATTTTTGGTAGGTATTCATAGTCTAGAACTAGTTCATCTTTGAATAGTGTTTCATCATATTCTAACATTTCTTTAAACATAAATTTTTTCTTGTTGGGGAGGTTTAAATGTTTTTTGATGGTTTTAGGAATGTTTATAAATAAGGATTAAAAAACTAGGGTTATGGTAGGAATAAAGTTTAAAGATCTACAGTTAGAAGTAATGATTGATTCTGATTCAGGTCAGATCTATGGAATAAAATTTGAAGATAGAGAATTCATGCATCCTGGTGCTGTAGAAAGTGTCCCAGGCTGGCCAAATTCTGAACTTGTAGCTTTCCCTTTTTTTGGTCCTGCTGACAAACATCAAGTTGTTTGGAATAATGAAGTCTATCCTTTAGATCAGCATGGAATTTCTAGAGTGTTACCTTGGGAGATTATTTTTAATGCAGATAAAGGGGTTACACTGAAACAGAGTTATGATGGTTCTGAAGTGCCTAACCCAAAATCTGGAAAAAACCATCCCAAGTCAATGAAATGGATGCCTTTTGAATTGGAAAAAAGACTTATGATGGATTGTTATGCGTTAAATCTTTATTTTAATATTAAAAATACTGGAGATGAAATTATGCCTTTTAACTTAGGTTGGCATCCTGCATTTAGAACTGAAGGAGAGGGTGATTTAGGTAAACTATATGTAGAAGGGTCAGAAGATCCTATTGCTTCTGTTAGAGATGTTTTGCAAGGAGGTCCAATAATTATAGATACTTCGAGAATTTTATACAGAGGTGATAGTCAAGGTATTGATTTTAGAATGGATGGTTTTGAAGCAGCAGTCCTTTGGACACCTCATGAAGGAATGATCTGCATCGAACCTGTATTAAAAAGACCAGTTGTTAATGGAGCTTATTTTTCTGAGGGTGAGTTTGATACAGTTGCTCCAAACCAAACTAGGAGATATAAATTATCAATAAGGCCATTTGTTTTTTAATCTTTTCTGTGATTGTGTGATGATTAACTGTGACATTAAAGTAGTCACTACAATAAATAACCCTACAAAAATTCTTATAACTCTTTTACATCTGAATCTGTTGGAATAATAAACCTTATACCTGTTCCAAGCTTGAACAGTGCTGATAAAAGTGCCATATGTTCTTTACCTGATCCTGAAATAAAATTTACTGCAACCTCTGTCTTCACTTT
This sequence comes from archaeon, assembly GCA_018653605.1. Taxonomy (GTDB): domain Archaea; phylum Nanobdellota; class Nanobdellia; order SCGC-AAA011-G17; family GW2011-AR17; genus JABHYY01. Next base: position 29,318 of record JABHYY010000023.1, on the reverse strand, counting down.
ATCTTGTAATGCTTCCATGATAATCTTTTTCATAGAATCCATTCCAGAATTTACATCCACTAGAATAAACTTAAGCTCTTTGTCTGCTGTGAATTTATCTTTTCCAAAGTCATTTGTAATCAAGTATATATTATCCCAATTTTGATTATGGATTAATTTTTTTACTTCAGTCCAAGTTCCTTTTCCGGTTGATAGACATGCTACTAGATCTGCCATAGTATATATAATTAATTAATATTAATATATAAGTATTATTGTAATAGATAATTATATAAATAAGTTGAAATTTTGATGGGCAATGAATGCTGACGAAATCTTTTGTATGGTGAATAAAACATATTTGACAAGACACTGTAGACTCGAAGATAGCCAAAGGGTTGCAAGAGCAATTGTTGATGCCATACCTTCTGTTAGTGGATATTGTGATACTTATTCTACGAGATTATCAGAGATTGTATTAACTACTGAAAATCAAGTTTTAGAACCAATATTTGTATTTCATGATCGATTAGGTGGTTATACAATTGAGGGCGTTAGGGCCTCATTATAGAGTTCTAGACTAAAAAACTTAATAAATGAGTAGGCATTATATAGTAATATGGAAGAAGATATGGCTAGGTTTATTTGTGAAGGATGCAGGTACACTTTTAGAAGGAATAAAGGTTGGGTTGGTAAACTTTGTCCTTATTGCGGTAAACCAAATAGTTGCAGAAGAGATGATGAAATAAATAGAATGATTAACAGTATAATTTAAATAATAAAAGTTTTTCTTGAATTCTATGTATAAAAAATCTTTTATTGTTAATGTTAATGCTAGAAGAGTTGATAAAAAATTAATTGAAAAGATTAAGAAACTATATCCCCATTCTCCTGTTCATATTGAAAATCCTGAAAGATTTCCTCAAATGTTTGATGAGATTGTTAACAAAGACAGGCCAGATGTTATTGTTTGGATAACTGGTGATGGTGGTGGACATCTTTATGCTACTGATACTTTTAGATTGTTTGAAACAAGGGATGTTCCTCCTGTCCTTATTGGTCCTTCTGGAACTTTTAATGTTTTTTCTAAAGCTTTAGGTCAAAGTAAAATTTGGACTTTAGATCCTTTAGCTCCTGTTAGAAAGTTGGATAAGTGTGAAAGTTTAGAAGAAACTGTGTGTAATTTGATCAAAGTTGAAAGAGAGGGAGAACAACCTTTGTTTTGTTGGTCTGCTACAAGTGGTTTAATTTATAATCTGTTTGAAATGTATAATGAGAAAAAAAGTTTTGTAAATGGCGCTAGAATGGTTGTACAAACAATGGCTTCATTTTATATGAAAGATTTGATGAAAAAGCACCATGAAAGAATGCTTGGTAAAAGAGAATATAGTATGGTTGTTGATGGAAAACAAATGAATGGTGAATTTAATGGTATTGCTGTTTATTCTATTCCTATTTCATTGCTTGGGTTTAAACCACCTTATTCAAATGATTTACAGGTTATGGCTGGTGATTTTGGTTCAATTGATCCTCTTGTGTTTTACAAAAGAGGAATCATGGGTCAAAGAATTGGGCTTGAGATTGAAAGGCCTGCAAGTGAGGTTGTTTTTGAAAATGCTGGAATGACTATTGTTGATGGTGATGATTATGATTTTCAAAAACCTGTGAAAATGACAAGTTATCCTATGAGGGTTGTTAGTTTTGAAAAAACTAGATGTATGACACCTGATCCAGTATTAGAAGGAGTTACCCTTTAATTTTCCCTCTTTGCCAATCTTTTAAAATAATCCTTGCTGTTGCATCAAAGTTAACCTTTCCACCTTTTTTTAATTTGCCTAATTTTTGTCCTAACTCTTCTAACAATTCTTCTGGATCATCTGATTCTAATTTGTAAAACTTTTGTATTGTTGTTTTTTTTAATTTAATAAGTTCAAATGCAACTGTCTCAGGATCTTTAACTTTTGTAAAATCTTTTGTTGAGGTTAAGCTATGTTTTAATTCATCTTTTTCTTTGTAAGGTAAAACACCTGGTGTGTCAAACAGATAAATGTTTGGTGACATTCGAATTAATTGTCTTCCTTTTGTATATCCTGACTGTGGTGAAGTTTTTGCTGCTCTTCGACCAGCAAGCACATTTATTATAGAACTTTTTCCTGTGTTTGGATATCCTAAAACACCAACTGTTGTTTTTCCTTTTGATAGAGAAATAATTTTTCTTTTTAACATTGTAGTGCCTAATCTTTTTGTTGCTGAAACAAATAAGGCATTGTGTTCTTTTGCCCAAGCTTCAACTTCCTTTTTATCAACCAGATCACACTTGTTCAAAACCAAAATTAATTTTTTTCTTTTGATCTTGTCTTCAATCTCTTGATTTCTTGTTAATTCTGGAAATCTGGCATCTAATACTTCTATTATAATGTTGGAATACTTGATTACTTTGTTTACAGCTGGCCAAAAGGGTTTCATATCTATATATAATAGGCATTTGTTTATTAGGCTTGCTGTCAGTGCTAATAAGCTCCCTTATTATAATCTTCAAACAACAACAATTATTATAAAGATTATTTGAATTTTCTACTATATGAAAATATGGTTAATTGTGGGGGTTGTTATATTATTGTTGCCGTTTTGTTTGGCAGATACTTGTGAAGACACATGCTTGAGCTTAGGATATGATTATGCTGAGTGTAGAGAGTTAAATGAAGATAGTACTTGTGAAAATTCTGAAGAGGATATTGGATTTGTTTCTTGTACTGCTTTAGAAAGATGCTGTTGTGGTTTTGATGTTGAAGTGGTTGTAGTAGAAGAGGAACCTGAAACTGAAGTGACAGCTGAGGATACTGAGATTATACTGATTGATGAAGAAGAGCTTGTTGTTGTTGAAGAAGCGAATGATACTGAAATTGTTGTTGTACCTGTTATAATTAACACTGTTCCTAGTGTTTCTACTAGTTCAACTAGTGTTGCTGAGGGTGAAACTGCTGTTTTTACTGTCGAAGTGAAGAACAATTATTTTACTTATCTTTGGAAAAAAGTCTTTAGAACAACTGATAATGTTTATGTTTATGATGCTGAGGGTGATGGGGTTTATTTTAACTTGATTGGTGATTCTGGTTTTGAGAATAGTACTGTTCTTTTGTACACTGGATTTTATTCATTTGGTTGGGTTACTTCAGAAGGTGATGCTGGTGTTTACACTGATATGTTGTATGTTTGGGATGATGAGCATGTTGATAGTCCTGTGATTGTTAGTTATACTACTACTGTGAATAAGATTGTTGAGCTTGAAATTGTTGAAGAGGTTGTTGAGATTCCTGAGGAAGAAGAAGTTATTGAAGAGGAAGAAGAGGTTAATGGAACTACTGTTGTTATCGACGAGGAAAGCTGTTCTGCTTCTGAAACAAACTATGCAAGGTTCTTATCTTTTGTACTACTTATTTTTATTGTTGTACTGATTATATTATATGTTTTTACAGATAAAAAGAAAGAAGATTTGTTTGAATAAATTATTTTTTTATTATAATTATTTTTTTTGTTGAAGCATGATCAGCTCTAAGGTTCTTTAGGTCAAAATCTTTGATTTTTTGTGCTTCTGCCCATTTCTTTGCTGCTTCTTCTGAGCTAAAACTTCTTGGCCTTGCTGTTCTCTTTCTTGAAGCTAATCTAGTGCTACCTAAAGTGTGTCCTCCACCAAACCTTCTCTTTGCTTTTGTATGAACTTTTCCCATGTTGGATTTATGGAAATTTTGGAGTATTTATAACTGTTGCTATCACTTTGGAGTTGTTACTCTATCGAAAGGTTTATAAACCAGTTGTAATTTTGCAGGAGTAATAATACTCGCGAGGTATATACAAAATGAATAAAAACTATGATTCTGTAAAAAATGTTGCAACATATGCTCTTGGTACAGGGATTGCTCTGTCTCCATTAGCTGCAGGTGCACAAGAAGACGCAGAGCCTATGGCTCTTGAAGAAGCTGTTGATTTAAGACAGCTATATAATTTAACACCTAAAGCTGGTGAAACTGTTCAGAATGTTCTTTCTGATGAATTAGCATGGAATGTTGCTGAAGATTTGGCAAGTGTACACTATCCTGGCTTTGGTGATTTGAACAGAGAAGAACAAGATAATGTTGTTGTTGATGTTAATAATGCCTTGATGGCTTATCAAACTGAAAGAGCTTCTGAAGAAGCTGCATTGTTTGGTGAAGGTACTGAAGGAAGAGCTTTTTACGAAGGTATAAGTGCTGCTTCTGGTCCTGAAAGTGATACAATGTCTGTTGTTCATATATCAAAATTGACTCCTGCTGTTAGAGGAAGAGTTACTGAATATCAAAGATCAGCTGAAGCTATGCTTCGAAGAAGAGACCTTTTTGTTGGTGGTAGTGCTGATTGGATTAAACTAAATACAGTTGCTGATAATTACTTAAATTTAGCTAGAAATATGGTTGTAGCAAATTCAGGTACAGTTCCTACTGTTGTAGCTAGAGCTGATGGTGTTTTTGGTGATGAATGGGCTGGTGTAGATACATACAAACCTATTTTAGTTCCTGGAGAAAACTTCTGGACTGGATTAGCTGGTTTGGAAGAGGTTGTTGAAATGCCAATGGATGATGGTGTTGTAGTTGAAATGCCTGTTACAAGTGATACAACTGCTGATTTTGAAAGACAAAGATTTGCAATTACTGGTGGATACCAACATATTAGAGAGAATGGAGCACTTCCAATTGTTGGAAATGGTGCTTTCTTTGAAGGTGGTTTAAGAATTCCTACAAGTGATAAGGGATCTGTTTACTTAGATGCAAGTAGAATAAGTATATCACATCTTCAACTTGGAGATGCTGGTATGGTAACTGTTTTTGATGTTGATGCATCTGCTGCTTATGGTTGGAATGTTTCAAGAGCATTGACCTTAACTGCTGGTGGAAGATTACAAGCAAGATTCAATGCTGTTGACTATGCTGGTAAACAAGATACAACTGGAAGAGTAATTCCTGCTGTTGAAGTTGCTTTGAGAGGCGAAAATGAAGCAGGTAGAGCTAGAGTTGCTGTTAGTGGTGGCGTTGGTGGTGGAAGTGATGCTCAGGAAATTATTGGATTGGGCTTTACTGCTGATGCAACTGCACATGCTGGTCCTGTTGACTTAACTGTTTATGGTAGTGCTGATCATTTTAGATCTACTGCAGAACTAGCAGATGGTGCTGAATTGAACACTTCAAGTTCAGTTGGTACTGTTGGTGGTGCTGTTGATGTATTCCCTACAAGAGCAAGAGACTTTAGTGTTGGTGTTGGAGCTGATGTAACTGGTTTTGAAGGACCAGCTGCTGAAAAAGTTACACCATCTGGAAGAGTTTTTGCTAGAGCAGGATTCAGATTTTGAGGTTTAATTGGAGGACACAAGAAAAATGATGAAAAAAACAATTTTAATTTTTTTATCTTTGTTTATGTTATTAGTATTTTCAAGTTTTGTTAGCGCTGGAGATGTGGCAATCACACCAAGTAACCCAGATGTTAGCGATGATCTGAAATGTTTTGTTTCAGGTGAAGAAAATACTGTTTTTGACTTTTACTGGATGAAAAATGGTGCTGAGTACTTATCTAGTCAAAGCACTTCTTTAACATTAGACTCAAGTATTACTGAAGGTGGAGATACATGGACATGTGATGTCTGGACACCTGCAAGTGCTTACTATGATGCAGATTTTTATGGTTCTGAAACTGTTACTGTTTCTGGTTCTCCAGAGATTGGTAATGATGGAAATGTTGTAATTGATCCAGCTGAACCATTTAGTGGAGATGATTTGACATGTTATGTTGAAGGTTATGAAGATGCAGTTTTTGACTTCTTTTGGTTGAATGATGGTGCTGAATACTTATCTACACAAAGTACAAGTTCAGTATTAGATTCAGATCTTACAGAAGTTGGAGATGTTTGGACATGTGATGTTTGGACACCTGCAAGTGCTTACTATGATGCAGATCATTATGGATGGGCTACTGTAGAGATTTTAGATGATGAAACTCCTTTATGGGAATGGGAATTAGAACCTTATAATCCATGGGGAGACTTTGGTAGTGCACCTTTAGTTTCAGATGCAGCTTATACTGTTGATGAAGGTGAAACTGTTGTTATGACTCTTGAAGTTGTTGATAGTTACTTTGAATACTTAACAAAAGCTATTGGTGGTAAAGTTTTAGGTAATGAAGTTATCTATATGTATGATGCTGATGGTGACTCAATTTACTTTGATATTGATGGTGTTTTTGATGGAGCTATTTTTACTACATTGAATCAGAACTATGTTTTGAATAACAATACAGATGTTCCTACAACATATACAGCTACATGGAGAACTTCTGTTGGAGATGCTGGTGTTTATGTTGACAGTGTATCTGTATGGGATGAAGTTCATGAGTACATGTCTCATAATGAAGGATTGTTTACAATTACTGTTAATGAAGCAAGTACAACTGGAAATGTTTGTCCTTTTGTTGAACCTGTAGATGATATCACTGTTTATGAAGGTGACTCTGTAAGTGTTGAAATTGATGCAACTGATGCTGATCATGATCAACTTAGTTTTTCATGGGAAGGTATTGTTGGTAATGCACAAGGTCCAGATTATAACTGGCAAACTTCTGTTGGAGATGCTGGTGTTTATGACATTGATGTGACTGTTGATGATGGTGAGTGTGATGTTAAAGTTGAATTCACAATTACTGTTTTAGATGGAAGTGTTAATCCAAATAATCATGCACCTGTATTAGATAATATTGCTGATATTGAAGTTGATGAAGGTACATTTATTGAAATTGTAGCTTCTGCAACTGATGAAGATGGCGATGTTTTATCTTTTAGCTTTGAAGGTCTTGATGCTGGAGATGCTCTAGGTGATACCTGGACATGGCAAACTGGATTTCAAGATGCTGGCCAGTACTATTTAACTGTTAGTGTTACTGATGGTGGATTGAGTGATTCACAAGAAGTTTCAGTTAAAGTTAATGATGTTATTGGTGGCGGTGAAGAACCTTATGTTCCAAGTAACTATGAAAGTAATTTGTTAGAAGTTACTGAAGTGAATGTTATGAATGCTGTAAGCTTAGGATCATGGTACTGCTTTGATTCAGATGTTGAAGTGACTGGTAACTACGAATATTCAAATGGTTGTTTGTCAAACAATGCTATGGACAATGAAATTGTTGTTTTCGTTGAAATGCATAACAGAAACAGTTTTGATGCTAGAGATATTCAATTAACATTTATCTTTAATGACCAGAAAAGTTATGGCAGTTTTGTTGACTTAGATAGAAGTGAACAAGATGGTGCTTTATACAGAGTTAGTGTACCTAATGACTTAGAATCAGGAAATTATGGTTTGAAAGTTATTATTGAAAATGGTAACTTGTATGAAGAAAGAGTGTTTAACTTGGATGTTGTTAGTGTTGGTGATGCTATTGAATTTGAAGAAGGTTTTACTGAAGATGTTAGCAATCTATGGGACAAAATATTGAACTTTTTTAGTTCTCTTTTTTAATTTTTTTTATTATAATAATACTTATATAGGGGAAGTTTTTTACTCTGACTACAATGAATAGAAGAGATTTTTTAAGCTTAAGTTTGATTGGTGCTGCTTGTGCTACTGTTGCTCCTTATGCACTTTCTCAAGAGAGTGATGTTAAAAGAGTTTATGAATTTGTTAGAACTAGAGGTAGAGCTGATGACTTGGGTTCTTTGGGTGTTAACCAATATAGGCTTGATTTACCTGGAATTAATTTGGTTGCTTTTGAACCAGTTAAATCTTCTCAAAGATTTGATACTACTGATCTTTGGACTAAACCTGTGTTGTTTATTGAAAGAGATAATGAAGTTTTAAGAGATTATGGTTTAGATGGATTGCTTGTTGGTGAAGGAAGAGATGATTATTTTGAACAAGAAGGATTTAGATTTATTGGTAATATCGATAAATATAGAAGGGGTTTTGTTAGGGATGATGAAGGTAATGAATTGAGTATTGAAGATGCTATGGATATGTTGCCTGAAGCTAAAAGAAGGTATAAACTGTTTCTATCTGAAGTTATTTCTGAATTGGGAATCTAAAGTTTTTTAAAGGGTAGAAGTTTTTGATTGATTGGAGGTTTTATAAAATGCCATTTGATAAAAGTTTAGATAAATCGTTGTTTTCAGAGAGTGTAGAATTTGAAAGCACAAAAATAACAGTAGGTGTTTTTTCTTATAATGAGGGTACTCCTAAATTGCAAATTTCTCGAGAGAATAGAAATGCAAATGGGGATGTAAGCTTTGCTAAGCTCGGTAGGATGCTTAAAGAAGAAGTTGAAGCTGTTTTACCTTTTATGGAAAAAGCCAAAGAATTTTTATAATTCTTTTTTTATTTCTTTTTATAGACAGATTTATATATATCTTGTTTTGAAATTATTTTTATGAGAAGTTTATTATTACCTTTACTTGCATATACATTAGCTTCAGCTGGCTGTTATTATGAAGATATTCAAGAATGTGGTACTAATGAACAGATATTAATTGATGGAGTTACATTATTTGGTATTGATGCTGAAAGTGATTCTATTTCTACTCTAATTGAGCAAAATGTCCCTAAAGAAGATAGAGTTGTTTCTCCTGGACAGGTTCTTGAAAACTTATTAACTAATAATGTCCAGTGTGGTGTTCCAAATGATATTTATGTTGGTCTTGGAGAAATTAAATATGCTACTTATTTTTCTGATGATCAAATTGTTGTTTTAAATCAAAACACTTTGGATGCTCTCTTTAATGTTTATGATTTTGATGATGCACAAAGAGTGATTGATCTTTATTCCCTAAATGCTGAAGGCAAATATGAGCTTGATAAAGAAAAGATGAAAGCTAGATTAAGAGAAGAAGAAAGTCTTACTACTGGTTTTGCTGAATTAAGGGGAGAAATTAGTGATTTGTATAGATTATTTTCTCGAGTTGGTGATTTTCTTTTTCATGAATTTACTCATATGACTCTTGATTTAGAAGGATTTCCTCATTCTCATTCTAATGCATCAGCTGATTTATTAGTTAATGAAAGTGGTTGGGCTGTAAGGGATACAATGGAAGATGTGAGTGATCCTGCTATTGATCTTGCAATTGAAGCTTATGAAGAGGTCCAGGCCGAGAGATTCATTTCTAATCAGTAGTAACAAATAGAAAGCTTTATATATGAGTAGATCTGGTGAGAATAGTATTAAAGAGGCTTAAAAAAAATGAAAAAACTAATATTAGCTATTTTATTTGCATTTGTTGTACTTGCTAGTTTTGTTGCTGCATCTGAGAGTTATGATATAACTAAAGTTGCTGTTAATGGAATTGAAGCTAGTAATGATAACCAAGTGCAAGTTGAATTAGGTACCTCAGCACAAGTTGTTGTGTATTTAGAAGGTACTGGTGACACAACTGATGTCAAGGTAAGGGCTTGGATGGGCGGTTATGAGTATGGTAATCTTGAAGTGTTCAGTGAAATGTTTGATGTTGAAAATGGTGTTTCTTACAAGAAAACCTTGTATTTAGAAATTCCATCTGATCTAGAGGTTTCTGATCATGATTATACATTGTATGTAGAAATCTATGATGATAAAGATTCTGAAATGGTTTCATATTCATTGTATATGGAAGAACCTAGACATAGTATAAATATTAAAGAGATTCTTTTGAGTTCCTCAAGTGTTGATTCTGGTGATTACTTAGGTGTAAGAGTTAGATTAGAGAACTTGGGTGAGAATGATGAAGATGATTTGAGAATTGTTGCATCTCTTGAAGGTGTTTCAACTGTTGCTTATGTTGAAGAACTTGATGCTAAAGGTGGAGAAGATGATGAAGTTTCTAGTCAAACTTTGTATTTAACTGTGCCTTCTGGTTTGTCAGGTGATTATGAATTAAATGTTCAAGTTGAGTATGACAATGGTGATACAACTGTTGAGAAAACTACTTGGGTAAGAGTTAATGGAACAACTGCTGTAGATAGTGATGCTTTGGTTTCAATTGCTTCAGTTACAGGTTTGCAAGTAGGACAAGAGTCTGAATTTAAAGTGCAAATAACTAACTTAGGTGAAACTAGAGAGTTTAACTTGTTTGTCTATGGTGTTGAAAATGTTGACTATACTGAATCTATTACTGTTGTTGCTGACAGATCAGGTGAAATGATTTTTAGCATTAATCCTGTTGAAGAAGGTATGCAAGAAGTTGTTGTAGAAGTTAGCACTGCTGATGGTTTGGTTGAACAGAGAGTTTTCAATTTTGATGTTGAAAGTAAAAGTAATTTCTGGTTGATCTTAGGATCTGTACTGGTTGTAGTTGTTTTTGCTTTGTTTGTTATTTTGCACCTGAAAAGGTTGTAAAATGACATATGTATCAAGACAGAACTTAGGTGCTTTGGCTGATGCTGAAGATTTTTTTAATTCTTATATTGCTTCTAATGTTGATTTTGAAATAATTAGAAATGGAGGCTTGGTGCCTGTTAATAGAGTTCCACCTCAAGAAAGATTATTTTGTGCTGATACTCCAATTGATAATAAAATTTTTGCTTTGGATCATGCTGGAAGGTTTTGGTTGTGTGAGAGTCCAGGTTCTGTAAAAATAAGAAATCAAGATATTGCTGGAAGAAAAGCTGAACTTATGTATTTGATTGGTAAGAAATTAGACTTAGGTGTTGCTGAAACAAGAGTTGCTACTGTTGATGCATGGAAAGGTGAAGAAAAAGGAGTTATCTATAGAGACACTAATATTATTGCTTCAAGATTTTTAGTTAATGCTATTGAATCTAGATTTTTGAACCGAGTACCTAAAGGATTACAAGCAAAGGTTAAGGATAAACTAGATGCTTTCTGGCCTTTTAATTTTTTTGCTGGTTTTAGTGGTGATACTCAATATGTTTTTACACCTCAAGGGGATGTTTTGATGGTAGATTATTTTGCAGGGATGTTGTTTAATCCTGATTTAATTAAATTATCTGAAGATCGATTTTGGAATCCTGATACTAAGTGGGATGTTGCTATACAAAGAAAAGAATTACCATTCTATGCTTTACCTTATGGAGATGAAGTTAATAGAGCTGGGATTGATAGAACTATTGATACTATTGAAGGTTTATCTGATGATTTTTTAGAACAAGTTGTTCAAATTTTGCCTGAAACTCATGAAAGAGATGATCAAGTTATTGCTTATCCTGAAGAAGTTCTGAAAGGTTTGCAATGGAGAAGAGATAATGTTAGATCTGTTTTCTCTCATGTTGTATAGGGTTATTTTTTAGTATTGACTGCTTTGTTTTGCTTGTATAAGCTTTGAATATGTAAATCTTTCAGGTTTTATGGAAAGTTTCCGGATTTTTATAGCTGGATTTTATAAAAAACTCTATATTTTATTTTATTTATGAACAAAATTAAGAATAAAATCCATACAATCAGAGCGTTTCAAGTGATGTTGGATAGTGATTTAGCTGAATTGTATGAGGTTGAAACAAAGCAACTTAATCAAGCTGTTAAAAGAAATATTGAGAGATTTCCTTCAAGATTCATGTTCCAGCTTACTATGCCTGAATATAATTCTTTAAGGTCACAAATTGTTACCTTAGAACTAGGAGAGAACTTGAAGTCACAAAATGTGACTTCAAAAATAAAAGATTCTTTAAGGTTCCATTCTGGAACCTTAAACAAAGGTAGAGGAATGCATAGAAAATACTTACCTTATGCATTCACTGAACAAGGAGTTTCAATGCTTTCTAGTGTTCTTAAAAGTGATATTGCTGTGAAAGTTAGTATTCAAATAATGGATGCTTTTGTTTCAATGCGTAAATTTATTTCCAAAAATGCAGAAATCTTTAGAAGGCTAGATACTGTTGAAGGGAAACAAATTGAGTATGATAAAAACTTTGAGAAAGTTTTTGAAGCAATTGAAAACAAAGAGTTTGTTAGAAAACAAGGAATCTTCTTTGAAGGACAGATTTTTGATGCTTATAATTTTGTTTCTGATTTAATTAGAAGTGCAAAACAATCAATTGTGTTGATTGATAATTTTGTTGATGATTCTGTTTTAACATTGTTTTCTAAGAGAAAGGATGGTGTTGTGGTTATAATTTATACAAAAACTATTACAAAACAATTAAGATTAGATTTGAATAAACATAATTCCCAATATCCTATGATTAAAATCAAAGAATTTAATAAATCCCATGATAGGTTTATGATTATTGATAATAAAGAAGTATATCATATTGGTGCTTCACTAAAGGATTTAGGGAAGAAATGGTTTGCCTTCTCAAAATTTGATAAAAAGGCATTTGGATTATTGGAAAAATTGGATTAGGTGAATTAGAAACTTTTATAAATATATACTAAAAACTATATATTATGAGTATAACTTCAGTTTTTAAAAATAGTTGGGGAATAACAAAGATAACTTTTAATGTTATGAAAGAAGATACTGAGCTTATTTGGTATCCAATTTTAGCTTCTATATTTTCAGTTTTGTTTATCTTGATTTTGCTAGTTCCAACATTGATTGTTAGTCTTTTGGCTGGCGAAGCACAAGTGTTTGGATTTTTTGAGTATTTAGCATTTTTTGCTATTTATTTTGGACTGGCTTTTATTGGAACTTTCTTTAATGTGTGTGTTGTGTACACTGCAAAGAAAAGGTTTGCTGGTGGCGATGCGAAGTTTATGGAAAGTCTTAAATTTGCATTTTCTAAGATTCATTTGATTGCTCTGTGGAGCCTTTTGGCTGCAAGTGTGGGCCTTTTATTGAGAGGATTAGAAAGTATGGCTAGAAAATCTAAAGGCATTGGTTCTATTGTTATACACATTCTAAGAAGTGTTTTAAGCTTAGCTTGGGCTATTATTACAATCTTTGTGGTTCCTGCAATGGTTTATGATGATTTAACTCCATTTAAAGCTATTAAGAAATCAATTTCTGTTCTTAAAAAGACATGGGGTGAAAGTTTGGTTAGACACTTTGGTTTAGGTGCTATACAAGGTGCTATTACAGCAGCTATTATTTTCCCTGCTCTTATTGTTGGAGCACTTATGTTTTTAACTGGAAATATTATTGGTTTGGGATTTTTATTCTTGTTTGTTGTGATTCTTGTAGTGTTGGTTGGAATGGTGTTCACTGTTGCTAATGCAATCTTTAACACTGCATTGTATGAATATGCTTCAACTGGAAACATTCCTGCTGGATATTCTAAAGATATTATGACTTATGCTTTTATTGAGAAGAAGAAGAAAGCTTAATCTTTTCTATTAATTCTGGAAAATCCTTTTCTTGTATTGTGAATCCACCTGCTTTTTCATGGCCTCCACCTAAGAAAGTTTCAATCTTTCCATTGAATTGGTCTAAGAATTTTCCTGCATCAAAATCTAATGTGTCTGGTACTCGCATACTGCCCATCAACTGGCCTTGAAATTTGTTAATCACTATGATTGGTTTCTCTTTTATGTTTCTTGCTGCAAGTACACCTTGAATATTTTTCTTGGATTCTATGTAAATCATGTCAAAGTTGTTTACTCTTTTAATTTCAACATCTTGTGAGTATAGATTTCTTAAATGTGATTTGTAAGTTTGTATTGTTTGTGCTAATGGGTGGAAGTTTTCAGTGAATGGACCATAGTGATCTATGCATTTTAAAAGTTCTAATGGAATGTCACCTGACCAATTCATTCTTTTTCCTGTGTTCATTGCAGAAACATATTTTTCAACTGTTAAATAATGTCCTTTACTGTAATAGCTTTTGTTTTTTTCCATAAGCTCTGGAGTGTAGTTCATTGCATTTACTTTTAGCATGGTTGGAAGGTTTTCTCTTTTTCCTGCATCTCCAAAAAAACCTAGCAATGTTAAAAATATGTTGTAAGGGTTTGTTTTGTCTTCGATTACATTTTCATAAATTAGTAAAGAACAGGATTGATACTTGTCGTCATGGATAGCTAAAGTACATTGTTCTGAAATTTCTGATGGATGATGGTCAATGTAGATTACTGTTCTATCTAGAATTTCTTTTGCTGGTGGAATGTCTGCGCATATGATCACTTCTTCTTCAGCTATGTCTTCTTTTTTTACTTCGAAAACCATTCCTTTGGATATTGTTGTGATCACTTTTGCATAAGGTTTGATCATATGGTAGATTAAAGCTCCTGAAGTGACACCATCTGCATCCCAGTGGCAGCATACTTTTACTGTTTTATCTCTTACTAGTTCTATGATTTTATCTTGCATTTTAATTTCTATATGTATGGTGTTTATAAAATTAATTGTGTTTTATTTCCCTAAGGCCTCTTAAGGCTACTTCAATCTGATCTCGAGTTGGTTCCTTTGTGGTAAGCCTTTGTAGGAGAAGTCCTGGCGAAATTAAAGCTTGTAAAAACTTACTTTTTCTGTACTTTCCTGACAATTTTATTAGTTCATAAGCAATGCCTGCAATAAAAGGAAGTAATAGTAATCTTAAACCTAATTTTATCCAAAAACTGTAATCCATTGGAATTAAGATGTAAACTAAGATACTCAGGAAAACTACAAAAATAATAAAACTTGTTCCACACCTTGGATGCAATCTTGAATATTTTTTTACATTTGCTAAATCATCTCTTTCATATGCATTTATTACTTTATGTTCTGCTCCATGATATTGGTACAAAGTTCTTACATCTGGCATTAATGAGATTAACCAAATGTATCCAACTAAAATTGTTAGTTTGATCACACCTTCAGCTAGGTTAAACAAATAAGTATTATCTATTGGAAGTAATTGTGCTCCTAGTAAAGGCATAAATTTGAATAAGAAAATTGCTAAACCTATTGAGATTACAAAAGTTATGATCATTGCAAAGGTTCCTAGTTGTTCTTCTTTACCCAAGTTTTCATTTGTTGAATAGTTTAATGCTTTTATTCCTAGGATTAATGTTTCAATTAGAATTATAATTCCTCTTACAAAGGGAAGTGATAATGGAAACTTTCTTGTTAGTGATTTGAATCTTTCTTTTTTTACTTTTATTTCACCATTTGGTTTTCTTACTGCTATTGAAACTTTGTTTTTTGATTTAAACATTACACCTTCAATTACTGCTTGTCCACCTATATTTTCCATTTCTTTCTCCATGCAAGTGCTACTATTATAACTGCTAGGGTTATAATTATTCCTATGCTCATTATAAAGGGTGTGAAGTAGAACTCTTCAATTTCTTGTTCTGGTGCTGGTGCAATGTATTGTGGAACATCTTCTACAACTTCCTCAACTGCTTGTGCTGTTATCTCTTCTTCAATAGTTTCTTCTTCTTCAATTGCTGTGATTACAAAGTATGAAAAACCTTCTGTTTCTGCTTTGAAATAATAGTTGTCTTGGTAAAGTTTTATGTATTCTGTTGGTAGTTGTTCCCAACCTCTGTTGTATCTCTGTAGGATTACAGAGTCTTTATCTTTGTTGTTAAGCCAAGTGCTTGAGATGAAAAATTGTATCTCTGCTTGCTCAATATCTTCTTCATTAAGGTTTGTTGTGTAGATCTCTAGGAATTTGTAAACTTCACCTTGAGGGTTTACTGTTTCTGATGGTTTCTCATCCAGTACTTCTGCTGTAACTTTAATGTTTTCAACTTGTCTTTCTACTAACACTTCTAATTTGTTGATTGGTAATATTGTATTGTAAATGTTGAATTCAATTGGATCATCTGGTGATGCTGATGAAATTTTTATTGTTTCTTTTGTACTTTCCTCTGAAGTGCCTGAACCACCTCCCCCTCCTCCACCACCACTAGTTGTTGCTGGTTCATCACACTCACTAGTATCTCCTGGACATGTGTTGCAATCTTCATCACCTTCAGGAATACCATTTCCACAGCAAAAGTTTATTGAAAAGTTTGTAAATTGAGATTTATTTTCACCTTGAGTGTCATTTGTGAACATTGTAAAGTTGTAGTCACCACATGCAGAAACTGAAAAGGTTGTTGTAAAGTTGTAGTGAGTGTTGTTAGTGAAATTATAGTTTGTTCCATTGTATGTTATGTAAGCTTCTGTTATTGGGAAAGAGTTTAGTAAATAAGTTGTAACTGTTTGGTTTGAATCTTGTGCAACAGTTGAATTGTAATTAAAGTTCATTATCCTTACACCTGAAATTGAATCATTTACAATGAAAGTGTTATTTGTTGAATTTAAATTGCCTGCTGTGTCATATGCATACACTACAAAAGCCTGACTCCCATTATCCAAAACCTGGAAAGTTCTGTTAAATATGTCTGTAACATTTGACATTGTTACATTTGAAGAATCAAAAGAAAAGTTTGCATAACTTAAGTGTGAGTTTGTAATGTTTACAATGTAACTCCAGTTTGCACCAAGTTCAATTATTGAAGTAAAGTTTTCTGCTGTGAAGTAAGGTGATAAAGTGTCAACTGTTAATGTTCTCGACGAGGAATTGGTTGTTAAGTTGTTTGAATCTGTACATTGTACAAACCAAGTGTGGTCTGAACTGTTTAAATCAAGTTCAAATATTGTTGAAGTACCATTGTTTACAGTTGTGTTTGTAATGTTTGATATGGAGTCAAGGTATAATGAACAGTTTATCAAAGAATCTAATTCATCTGTTGCTGTGAAATTAAAATATACTGTTGCATTGTTTGTCATTGAACCATCTGCTGGTGAGTTTAGTGTTACTGTTGGGTTTCCTGCTATTGTTATTGTGTAAAAATCTGTTGAGTTGATATTGTTGTTTGAATCATTTGCATGTATTCTCCAAGAGAAGGTGTCACTGTTAGAATAATTCCCATTGTCTAATGTGAAATTGTATTGGGCATCTACTGTATTTGTTAAAGTTGTGTTTTCTAATGAGCCAGACCAATTTCCTTCTATCCAAACTGTGTCTAAATTAATATCTGAAACATTTGCAATGAAAGTTATGTTGTTGTAAAAGTAGAATGTTTGTAGTGTTGTGTTAGGGTTGAGTATTTCTGGTTGTAAATTATCAATTGCGATTAAGGATTTTAGTGCGTCTAGCCTATAAAAACTGTATCCTGAACCTCCACTGTCGTCGATAAGTGCACCGTTTGTTGTGATTGTTTGGTTTACTTGATCTCCTGTCAAGGGTTTTCCTTCAACATCTTTTTCATACTGTTGCATTAGTGCAATCACTCCTGCTACATGTGGTGCTGACATTGAAGTTCCTGAGTAGCCAATGAATCCACTTGTCCATTGTGTTGAACAGATGTAGTTTGCATTTGGACATGCACCTGTTCCTGTGCTGGTTCCACCTGGTGCGAACATGTCAGTTATTGAATTCCTATTTGAAAAACTTGATACTGTATCTAGTTTTGTTGTTGAAGATACTGCAATTGCATTTTCTATACATGATGGTGATCCAATGTTTGATGTTGAATAATCATTTCCTGTTGAGATTACAACTGAAACGTTGTTGTTGTATGCATTGTCTACTGCTCCTGTTAATCCTATTCCTGCAAATGTTGCATCGCAATGTGCTGAGTATGCTCCCCCTCCTAGACTGATTGAGATTGCTGTTATGTTGTAAGTTGCTGCATTTGTTCTACACCAGTCAATACCTTGTGTGATGTCTGAGTAAAGTGCATTGCCTGAAGAGTTTGTAACTTTTACTGAGACTATGTATGCTTCTGGTGCAACTCCTGTGTAAGTTGTGTCATTGGATGCAATGATTCCTGCAACATGTGTACCGTGCCTGTAGTCATCTTCTGCATCACTGTTTTCATTTGTATTATCTGAGCAACAACCACCTGAACCATAGTCTGTGATGTCACAAAAACATTTTTCTGCAATGATTCTTCCTTTCAAACCAGGGTGTGATGAGTTTACTCCTGTGTCAATAACACAAACACTTTGTCCTAAGCCTGTTAGGTTTGTTGATGAGAATTGTTTTGAATTAACCACAGTTGAGTTGATTACTTGTGTTGAGGTTGATAAGTGAACTGAAGCAACTGGGTCTTCTGAAATTGTTTGAACATTTGGATCTTCTAATAAGTCTTCAAGTTGGTCTTCAGTTATTTCTGCTGAATAGAATTCTTCATTAATGTTTTCTTGTTCGATTTCATCTGTTAAAAGAGTTTCAATAAAGGTTGGTTCTTCTGGCTCTTCAATGTATTGAATAACAACTTGAACTGTTTCTTCTTTTTCTAAAGTTTGAGTGATTATAGGGTCTACAGTTGTATCATTTGTTAGAATTGGAGTTATTGCTAAAATTAGTATTATTGCTATAAGAACTGTTAACCTCCCTTTCATATTAGTTAGATTGATTAATTATTTAATAAGGGTTTTGGTTTTTCTTGTGACAAAACCTGTTAATGGGTAGCCTGCTTTTTCATTTTTTGCTGCCATTGAACCATCTGATCTTGGATGGTTTTCTGTGTCATAGTCAAAGTTTAGGTTGTCTTCATTTTGTTCAAAAATTTCTGCTACTTCTGTTAAAGATGCGTATTCAAGGTTTTCTAAATTGTCAACCTCTGTAAAAAAGTCATCCCACCATTCTATCCTATTTTCCCAATGACTTTCATCATCAATTGTTGCTGTCCAGTCTTTAGGAATGCCTGGAGTGTCTTTTGAAGCTAAAAAATGTGAGGTTCCAATAAAAACTGAGTAAGTGTTGACTCTATCATCATATCTGTTTTCAATTGCTTCTTGAATGTAATTAATACTATTCACTTGTTCACCATGGCCAATGTGAATGTAGTCACCATCTGGATCGTGCTCTAACCAATTATCTCTTGATGGTCGCCATACCCAGCTAGAAATTTCTTCACCCTCACCATGGCCTGCTTGTGCAACTCCCCAAAATATTTCAAATTCATTAGGATAGTTGTCAAAGTATTCCATCTGTTCCTGGATGTTAGTTTCTTCCATACCTGATGCAACTGTGGTTGGTGTTCCACCTGCGTCGATAATGTCTTCTCTTACTTCATGGTATAAGATACAAGATTGGTGTGCGTGTGCGTCTATCTCATGGCCCATTGCTTCCATGTCTGTGTAAAAAGTGGGGTCAAAGTTTTCAACGCCATTTGAGAATGTCCAGTCTGAGCCAAAGTTGATTTTCACTCCATGTCCTTGCGCCATTTCGCCAAACTCTCTGAAAGCATTTGTGAAGTGTAGAAGTAGTTCTTGGTTACCATCGTAGTCTGGAGTTGCTGCTTTTGGGTTTGTGCAGCTACCAACATCTTCTTCATTGTGGAAAATTACATTGAAATACAATGGTTCTTGATATGCTTGTTCAACTGCGCAGCTTGTGATAAATAAAATTGCTAATATTAAGATTAGTTTTTTCATTGTTAATTTATTGGTCTTTGTTGTTTAATAATGTTTTGTGTAGGGTTTTGGTTTGTGTGGACTGCTGTGCTTAGAATTGTTTAATCTTATTCTACAACATATATTTTGTAGTTGCAGTTGAGTGACATGTGACATGTGTGCGCGCAGAGCTTTTAAAGTAATTTGTCTTAGGTAGGAGTATGGAAGCAGATGAAATAAAACTAAGTTATTATGATCAAAAAAGAGGAATAAGATTGCCTAAGGAGATTACTCCTGAAGTAGCTTATTTCTGTGGTGTAATGGCTGGTGATGGTCACATTGCTGGAAATCGAGATAAAAAACATAAATATGTATTAAACTGTGGAGGTAATCCTGCAGATGAGATTGAATTTTATGATGTTAATATTAGAAAATTGATGAAGAGGCTTTTCAATATTGAACCTATTATGAAACACATGTCAGGTGGAACTTATGGTTTTAATTTTGGTTCGAAAGCTATTAGTAATTATCTTACTGGATGTATTGGTTTGCCTTCTGGAAGAAAACCTTTAGATTTATCTATACCTCAAATAATAGAACAAAATAAAACTCTTAAACATCATTTTATTCAAGGTCTTGTTGATACAGATTTTGGTTTTTGCTTGAAAAAAAGATATAAAGAAAAATATTATTATCCTGTTTTGGCCTGCTGTTTTAAAGGTAGAACACTTACTGAAGAAGTTTATGATTCTCTTAGTTCAAAAGATCTAAGAACAACCAATATTCTCAAAGTCAAATCTAAAGATGATAGAGTGGAATTAGGTTATACTATAAGACATAGATTTGAAATTTGTGGACATTTGCAATTATTGAAGTTTGTAGATATTATTAAATTAAGACATCCAAAACATAAACAAAAGTTCAAATTATGGGTTGCAAGAAATATTGATAATAAAAATCTGTTTAAAAAAATATAAATAGCGGGGGTTGGATTTGAATTCGCCAGTAATTTCCTTACGAAAGCTACTTCCAACGACCTATAACCAAAGAGCAATCAAAACTACTCTTTTCCGGGTGTCTCTAGGAACGAATCCTTTATGAGCCTTCCGCAACATCAAAATTACTTTCAATGTTTCGACGGACACTCCTGACTGTCCTACCCCGCTATGCTAACTGTAAAAAACCTGCCTATATAAACCTTTTGGCCATGCTAAGAAAGCTTTTTATACCCTACATTATTCTTCAAAACTATGAAAACAGTCTATATTCCTGCAAAATCTGAAGTTGACATTGCGCCTGTGCTAGAGAAGGTTGATTTCAAAGGTAAACTTGGAGTAGTTACTACAGTACAGCACTTAGATGAAGTTAATAAAATAAAAAAAGAAGGTTGGGTTGTTGCTGGGCAGGTTCTTGGATGCAATGTTAAGAATGCTTTGGACTTAGATGTTGATGCTTATCTTTATGTTGGCTCTGGTAAATTTCATGCAATTCAAGTTGCAAGGAAGACTGGAAAAAGAGTTTTTTTGGCAAACCCTTTCACTAATAGTGTTACTGAGTTGGATATGAAAGATGTTGAAAAGATTGAGAAGAGAATTAAAGGTGCTTATTTGAAATACCTGCATTCTAAGAAAGTTGGTGTTTTGGTTTCTGTGAAAAAGTGGCAGAATTATATGCAAGGTAAGGATTTTGATTTTGGTGATAAAGAAGTTTATTATTTTCTTTGTGATAGTGTTTCTGGGTTGGAGGATTTTTCTGATATTGAGGTTTGGGTGAATACTGCTTGTCCTCGGTTAGCTTATGAAGGAGAGTTTGGTGTTTGTGTTTTGAATCTGGAGGATTTGAAGAGTTTTGCTACTGTTAAGTAATTACTTCCGAAAGACTTATAAAGAGATAATAAAATTTAATTATACATGGAACTTTACAGATTAGACTATAAAAAATGGTTAAGAGCTGGTGAATATGCTGCAGATAAGATCTTTGCACGTGATCCCCAAGAAATAATTAATTTACAAAAAGGATTTCAAAGAGAAGCAGTAGAAAATGGAACCCCATTAGATAATACTAGGCCTTGGATAAGAAATTTAGCAACTCCTGAAGATATTCCAGTTGTAACTGAAGGAACAATGAGAATTGATGCAGGAGGAATTGTTAAGAATGGAGAAACAGGTGTGAGATATGATCTTACTGATGATTTTTCTGTTAATATATATCCTACAGCATTAAATTTTGTTTTAGATATACAAAGAAATCCTTTAGATTTTCAACATGGAAGCTCTTATGCTATTCCTAGTTTCCCTGAATTATACTTTGTAATCCCAGTAGACATAATGTCTGCATTAGTAAATTTAGATCTTTCTCAAGAAGATCTTGAAGAAAGAGTAAGAGAATTAGAAAGAAAAAAAAGAGGACTCCAAGATGAAGGAATAATTGAAACTCCTCCTTTTGTTATGCCTACTTGTAGTGATGTTTCTTAGTATTTGAAAAAATTTGTAGAGGGTCAGTAGAAGCTTTGACAACAGAGTAAAGCTTTTAAAGTCTGGTTTAAAAAATATTCTTATGGTAAGAGTTACTACATTTGTTCGTGATGCAGAATATAATGCTGATTGGATAGGTCAATTAAATGAAGTAAAAGATATAGATGTTGTTAATTTTGGTTACTGTTCTCCACATAGAATTTTAACATATCCTGTTGCTGTTGTTGAAATTTCTGGTGTAGCAGCTAAAGAATCTTTAAGATCAATTAGTTATATTATGTCGGAATCTCCTAAAACAAAAGTTATTGCCATTGATAGATTCCATGCAAAGCAATATGGGAAGAAAAATATTATTCAAGCATGTAAATGTTCAGGTGCTTCTGAATGTCTTTTTATGGATGGTGAAGATAATACTGGATTAGTTGATGCTGTGAAAGAGTCATTGCCTGATCAACTTGTTGTTCCTTGGATTGGTAATTGGTGGTCTCAGGCTGGTGGTTATGGAACTGGTTTTGAAAAGCAATTTTTTGTTAAAAGATATAGGTTAAGAGGCATTAGGGATGCTGATGTTGCTGCTGAAAGGATTGAAGAAGAAAAATTTCCTATGATTCTTATGGATTTTGATGATGTTAGATTCTCTGGACAAAGAGTGTTGGATCTTACACAGAAAATAAGAAATGGTGAAGTGAATGGTATTACTCCTTTTGTTGTCATAGGAACACAACCTAGTGACCATGTCCTTCCAAATGAAAAAACAATTGATCAAACCCTTGCTGAGATGGGTAAAAGTCATTATTATAATAGAAATGAAGGTCCTGAAGGTTTTGTTAGGTTGTTGAGAAAGTTCTTGTAAAAGTTTATTCTAATATTGTATAGAAGAAAGGTAATCTTATATTATGAATTTTGAAATCTTCTGGGATACTTAAAAAACTAGGAATTTTTTCAGGGTATTCTTCAAGCATTTCACTTTCATATTTAGTTATCTTATGTCCTAGTTTAGTGGAAGTTTTCTTATACATTGATTTTATTCTAGATATAAAAACTTCTCCTGTTGTAGGCATAAATATTATACTCACAGGGCAATAAGACGCTGCACCAAAAGGGATAAAACTTAATAACTTTGGTTTTTGATTATCATTTCTTTCATTTGATAGAAAAAATTCTTTAATGTTTGTTATTCCTTTTTCTTCCAAGTATCTTTTTGCTGTATGTTCTCCACAACCTTGTCTTGCAATTAATAAAACTGAAAGTTGGCTTGGATCTATATTTTTTTCTTTTCTAAGCATTTCATCAATAAATGTAGGAATAATGTCTTTCATATTTTTTTGCCAAGTAAAATCTATCATATAACCAACCCTCTCTCCCTTAACATTTTTGGTTCTAGCTAGAAGAACAAATCCTCGATCAATAGATGTTATTAAGTTTTTTTTACTTTTAACTACACCTGATTTATAACTTATTTCTCTATAAGAAATACCTAACTTCTTTAAAATTTCTTTGACATATTTTGTTTCAGAGATGTAACCAGTTCTATTTTCTACTCCACCCCATCTACTAATTTTATATACATTTGGCATTTCTAAGAACATTTCTAGGAAAGTCATAATCCTTTTATGTCTGAGTGATATTTAAATATTTGTATTTGTAATAGAAGGATGGAACTAGAAAGATTTAAAAAACTCTAGGATATTCTATAGTGAATGGATAAGTTAGATAAGATCAATTCAATTACTTTAAGTAGAGGATTTTTTTATCCTAGTGCTGAAATTTATAAGGCTTCTTCTGGGTTTTGGACTTATGGACACTTAGGTACAAGAATTAAGCACAAGTGGGAGAATATTTGGAGAAAAAGTTTTCTGGGTTTGTCACCAAGATATTTTGAGATTGATGATTGTGTTATTATGCCTAAGAAAGTGTTTGAAAGTTCTGGACACTTGGAACATTTTAATGATCCTTTGACTGAGTGTAGAAAATGTCATCAGAGGTATAGAGCTGATCAGTTGGTTGAGAATGCAACTAATAAGAATGCTGAAGATATGACAATTGAGGAATTGGATAAAGCTATTGAAAAGAATAAAATCAAGTGTCCTAAATGTAAAGATGATCTTAGTAAAATCAAAATTTTTAATATGATGTTTCCAATTAATGTTGGTGCAACTGAAACTAATGTAATGTATTTGAGACCAGAGTCTGCGCAAAGTCCTTACTTAGCTTACAAAAGAGAGTTTGAAGCTATGCGTAGGAAGTTACCTTTTGGTTTAGCTACTATTGGTAAAGTTTTTAGAAATGAAATCTCTCCTCGTCAAGGTTTTTTTAGGTTGAGAGAGATTGTTCAAGCTGAGTTACAAATATTTTTTGATCCAAAAGAAATTACTAAATGTGATAATTGGGATAAAATTAAGAGTGAAAAAATTAGAATTTTGAAAGTTGGGGAGAAAAAGATTAAAGATTATACTTGTGCTGAGTTGTTGAAACAAAAGATTCCTAAGTTTTATTTGTATCATATGGTAAGAGTACAAAAATTTTATGTTGAAGATTTGCAAATACCTAAACAAAAGTTTAGATTTAGAGAGTTAAGTGAAAAAGAGAGAGCATTTTATAATAAGATTCATTTTGATATGGAATTAGATGTGGATACTTTGGGTGGTTGGAAAGAGTTTGGAGGATTGCATTATAGAGGAGATTATGATTTAACTTGTCATCAAAAAGGTAGTAAGCAAAAAATGGAGTCTGTTCGTATTGATGGTTCAAGATTTATTCCTCATATTTTGGAGTTGAGTTTTGGAGTTGATAGAAATGTTTGGGCTTTGGTTGATATTTTCTTTAAAGAAGGTGAAAGAGATTATATTGCATTTCCATTAGGTATTGCTCCTTTTGATGTTGCTGTGTTTCCTTTGGTTAACAAGAAAGGGTTGCCTGAGAAAGCTATGGAGATTTTTGATAGTTTACGAAAAGAGTTTAATGCTTTTTATGATGAATCTGGTTCTGTTGGTCGAAGGTATAGAAGGCAAGATGAGGTTGGAACTAACTTTGGTGTAACTATTGATTTTGATACTTTGGAAAAAGGTGTTGTTACAATTCGTGACAGAGATAGTATGAAGCAGATTAGAGTTGATGAGGGTGAGCTGGTTGAAGTTCTTAGGAATTTGTTGGGTGGTTTAAAATTTTCTAAAGCTGGTGAACTGGTTAAATAGGGCTTGCTGTTGTATTCTGAGAATTCTATTATAGAAAGTTTTAAAAGAGTGAGAATTTTTTGTATTTCTAATGGGACGGTAGCTCAGACTGGGAGAGCGCTAGACTGAAGATCTAGATGTCGAGGGTTCAAATCCCTCTCGTCCCATTTTTTTATCCAAATCTTTTTATACTTGGATTCTTTTTGAAAAGATATGAAACATAAAGGAATTATTTTATTGGTTGCATTGATTGTTATTGTTACTATTGTTGTTTATCCTATAAACTCTGCAACTAAAGTTAAGCTTGAGACATCAATGGGTGATATTGTTATTGAATTAGCTGATGATATGCCTATCACAACTGGAAACTTTGTTGGTTTAGTTGAAGAAGGATTTTATGATGATGTTATTTTCCACAGAGTGATTGAAAGTTTTATGGTGCAAGGTGGTGACCCAACTGGTACAGGATTTGGTGACCCTAGGCTTGAACCTATTGAAGATGAGTTTACTTCTGATAATGCTAATAGCAGAGGTACAATTGCAATGGCTAATGC
Organism: archaeon; assembly: GCA_018653605.1. Taxonomy (GTDB): domain Archaea; phylum Nanobdellota; class Nanobdellia; order SCGC-AAA011-G17; family GW2011-AR17; genus JABHYY01. The sequence goes on along the minus strand of JABHYY010000023.1, from coordinate 3,883 downwards.
TGGACCTAACACTGGAACTTCACAGTTTTTTATCAATCTTGTTGATAACAATTATTTAGATTCTGCTCATCCTGTTTTTGGTGTAGTGGTTTCTGGTATGGATGTTGTTGATGCTATGGGTGCTGTAGAAACTGATGCTAGTGATAAACCATTAGAAAGTGTAACTATAATTAAAGCTAGTGTTGTTTAGAATTCATAAGGGTTTGGTGGAACATAAAGAAGGGCTTCTAACACTTCTTGTTTATCAGCTCTGTCTACAACCCTTTCAAGATTAACCATTTCTATTATTGCATTTGGACAGTTATCTCGTGTTGCTATTCTTAATGGCATATCACTTGTCATGTATACCCTATCAAAATCATTTCCTTTTAATTGGTCTAAAGCAGATGCATGATCTGTTGCAATCTTAACATCTAATGGATCTTCTGCCTGTTCTTGAAGATAGTCACCCAATATTTCTGCACTGCTTCTATAATTGTCTATAATTAATATTCTTTCCATTTTTTACATGTATGCTTGGAATTCACCTGTATCTGGAATGTGTTCGATCTCTTCTTCTAATCCTTTACTCATAAGCATAATTCCTAAAGTTAAATCTCTTGCTACTTCTACATCTTCTCTTGAACTTCCAGGTAAATTTCTTTCAATTGATAAATCTTCAAAATACCTTTGTGATCCAGGAAGATTTTCTATTGCATATCCATTTTCATGAAATCTTAGTGCCAAAGCTTCCCAGCCTAACTCCTCTTCAGGTGCTTTGTAATCGTATGGTTTGAATGTATTTAATACTACTAAAGGTTCTTCTGAATAAATATTTGGGGCTTCGAATAATTGAACATCTGAACAATGTTTGCTTGCAGCTCTTGCTAAACAAGCTCCTTCATCAACAAAAACTTTGTCATAACCTCTACCATTCTCAAATCTTTCCATTGATTGTTCATGAGTTACAGCTATATCAACACTGTAAGCTTGTCCACTTTCTATGAAGTGTTCAGCTAGTGTATTTGCCACTTTTCTCTCTTGAGCTACTACTAATATTTTTTCCATTTTTTACTCGAATACCCTCTTCATTTCCATCTCTTTTTGGTATGTTAAAAGCAAGAATTTGGTGACAGAAATGGTTTATAAATCTTTTGTTTAAGAATTAATCAACAAAAAGTCTTACTAAGCCCATTATGGTTAAAGTAGGAATAAAAGAGTCAATCTGGTCAGTGATGTCAAGGATTTCTAAACCTTGTACAAGGCCCCAACCACCCCATAATTTGTATCCTAAGTAAGTTCCTAGAATATCATACACTGTTCCAAAGATAGGAATTCTTCCTAAAAAAAGGTCTGTTGCGTCGTATATGATCGCTATTATGAATCTGGTTGTTATGTTCATTTGAATTCGCCTAATTTTGTTTGGTTTGCTACCTTTTTGTATGGTGCCCAGGATTGTCTGAAAAGTTCTGGGTACTTTTTCCAGTTTGCTTTTAGGAAATCTTGTGCTTTTTTATCTGAAGGGTAGCCTGAGCCAAAATCTCCATATTTTAATTTTAATTTTTCAATTTCTCTGTCTCTTGTTACTTTTGCTAGAATGGATGCTGCTGCAACTACTGGATATCTTTCTGCTTTGTGTTCTAATTGTAATTCTGTGTCTTGTTTTAAGAATTGTTTCATGTAATCTGTGTAAGCTTGTATGTTTGTACTTGGACAATCTATGATTGCTTTGTCTGGTTTTAGGTAGTTTACAATAATTGCTGATTTTATTGCTTCCATCCAGTTTAGGTTAAGTGTTTCTGATTCTACTGCTTTGTCTATCTCTCTTGGTTCAACTATTGTAAGCATGTAATCTTTAATTATAGTTTTTATTTTAGGGAAAAGTTCTTCTCTTTTTTTTGGTGTTAAGAATTTTGAATCTTTTACTCCAATGTCTACTAGCTTCTGTACATCTTGTGGGTGTATAACTACTCCACAAAGTACTAATGGGCCTAATAGGGGTCCTTTCCCAGCTTCATCAATACCACATATTGTTTCCATAATATTTTGTTGTTGTTTTTATTTAAATAGTTTTAGGGAGTTTTGTTGTGTTGTATTATAATAAAGCTTTTTAAGAGGAGATATATTTTGATTGCTATGGATAGATATTTTGAAGGTGTTAGAACCATGGAAGATTATTTGGAAGTTAGGCATTCAGATGATCTTTCTGATGTTGATGATTATGATCAGTTTCAAGAACTTGTTGATGAAGGAGGGCTTTCTCTTGCTGATGATTCTTTGGCTACTTTGTTGGATGTGATTGATTTTCATACTGAAGAGACACTTCTTTCTCTTTTGTCAGATGAGGATATTGAAGCTTATGATGCACCAAATGGTTATGATGGTTTTGATGAAGATGATAGTTATGAAGATTTTGGTGAAGATTCTTTTGATGAAGAAAGTTTTGATGGTCTTTCTTGGGATGGAGATTGTGAGAGTGTTAAAGGCACTTTAATTGGTTGGGATGAAAATTATGATTTGGGTTTAGAAGGAAATATGATGCATTTTCAAGGATATGATGGTAGAGAGAAAATTACTGTTGATACTATGATTGCTTTTGTTCAAAGTTGGTATGAAGCACAGGGTTCTGAAAAAGAATGGAATCCTAGTTATGTTCCTGATCTTGATATTGATCATAGAGTTCTTAAGTTTGCTAAAGATAATACTCCTGAGGAATTTCTTAGAAATTTTCTCTTTGATAATGATGCTTTGATTTCTCCTCTTAATTGTTGGGAAATGGCTGAGTGTTTGAGAGTTGCTTATGGTACTTGAAGTGCCATAAAAATTTGACCATATTTGTATTCAGAATTAGGATCTACTTCTTTTAATTTTCCAACAACTTTGAAACCATGTTTCTTGTGAAACTTTATTGCTTTGTTTCCTTTATAGTCTCCAGTAGCATTATAGATTACAGGTATTTTGTTTTTTTTACAATATTGTATTAATCTTTTTCTTAAAGCAGAACCATATCCATTACCACGAAACTTTTTCTTTACAGCCATTTCTTGTCCAAAAACTGATACTGCAAAGGGTGGATCATATAAATATTTTTGAAAGCAACTGTGTCCAACATATTCTCCTTTTTCTTCTACAATAAAAATTTCTTTATTTTTTACTTTCTCTAGAAAAAACTTTGTATCTCTTTTTACATCTAAATTAGGAAATGCTTCTTTTTGAGTTTTAAGATATTCTTTTTTATCTGTTTTTTTTCCATATCTTATTTTCATATTGTTAGTAGTGTTGTTTTTGTTTAAATAGTTTTAGGGAAGGCTAATTCTTTAGCAGGAACTCTTTTTAGAAGTCTTAAGTAAAACAGCTTTCCTTCGAGAAAGGGCTTGTATTTTCTTAATCCTTCCTTAAGAACAATCTTTTTGAAATTTTCATACCTTCCAAATGGAGAAGGCCAGTATTTCCCTTTAAAATGTTGAAAATGACCTTGCTCTAAATATTTTGAAGTTGCTGGGATACAAATTACTGAGGATTTATATTTTGATTTTTTATCACATAATTTTACTACTTTAGCTATCTGTTCTAAATTCTTTTTTGTTAATAATTGTTTGTTTTTTAATAGTTCTTTAGCTAAATCTTTTATATTCTGTACTAAAGCGCCCCCTTTCATTTTTTTATAATAACTATTGTGTTTTTTATCTGGGTTAAGATCAATATAATTTTTCCTCAAGTCTTTTCTGGAGATTCTAGTAACTTTTGTTCCAAGAGGTGTTTCAAAAGCCCATTTTATATGGATATCATGTCCCTTTTTGCTTAAGTTTTCTATAATTAAAAAAAACTTTCTTATCTCTCCTTTAAAATCATCAAAAGGATTTTCCTCAGGAGTTAATCCTTTCTTTCTTATTTTTGGGATGTA
>JABHYY010000022.1 GCA_018653605.1 archaeon | reverse complement strand
TTTATAAGAATTCTGCTAAAATCTTTGCTGCTGTTTTTGATGTAATATTATTAATATCATTATCAGGGTTAACTTCTACAATGTCAATTGCTATTGGAATTAAGTTTCTAACTCTTTGTAGAAAGTATAATAATTGTCTTGTTGTTAATCCTGCTGGTTCTGGGTAGGATACTCCAGGTGCATGTGCTGGATCTAGTACATCTATGTCAATTGAAATGTAAAGATCTTTTTCTTTTAATCTTTCCATTACTATGTCGCAGGTGTCTTGGAGTTTTAGTCCTTTTACTGGAAAATAAGTTATTCCTTTACTTTTTAGATATTGTATCTCTTGTGGGTGAGGGTTTCTTATACCTATTAAAATCACATTTTCTGGTTTGACTACATTTTCTTCAACTAAAAATTTTAAGTAATCTAGATGTGTTGGTTTATCGAACTGTTGGAACACATCTGGATGTGCATCAAAGATTAATAATGCTGTATTTTCTGTTGCAATCTTTTTTACTGTGTGGTATGTTATGCTGTGGTCTCCACCTAAGTATATCCTTGAGTTTGGAATGTTGCTAATATCTGCTGTTTGTGTTGGTTGTTCTTTAATATATTTACCATATTCATTTGAGAAAATATTCTTTAATTGTTTAACTATTTCATTTGGTGCTTTTTCACAAGCTTTGTGTTCTCCATCTGAATAGGGAATAAGAGTTATCATGAGTCTAAGAAAAAATAGATGTTTTATAAAGTTATCTGGTGATTGTTAGAGATTTCATCTTTTCTACAATCTTCTTAAGTTTGGGTTTTGAGAAATGTTTTCTTGCAGGTTCTAGTTTTTTAACTAAGGCCTCTCCTACTGCTGTTTTAAGATCCATTGGATGTAATTTTCCTTTTTTGTAATCAGTTTCAAGCTTTTGATAGGAATCATAGCTTACATTACCTCCAAACTTTTCAGGTCTTTCAATATTTAATACAAATTTGTCATCAACAAATAAAAGGTGTTTTGTCCAATCTAGTACTGGGTTGAATCCTGTTTCTTTTTCAGGACAAAATGCTTTTTTCATTTTTTTTCTAATTTCTTCTGGAGAATCTAGTAAAAATACTGCAGAATTAGGAATTGACTTTGACATTTTTTGTGTACTCCAAAGTTCTTGAATATTCTCTTTCGGCACTGGCCAAATAGATGGTTTTTGTAAACCTAAAATTAAATGATGATGGACTGCAATTGGTGAAACCTTTTCTTTTTCCTTATTCAAAAGAGGTTTAATTGTTAATTTTTTTGCAACTTCTCTTGCCACTACATGAGCCTTTCTCTGATCCATTCCAGAATGGGCTATATTTAGTCCTTGAATAAATATATCTGCAACTTGCATAGGGGGATAAACTAATTGAGCAAAATTAACTGATTCTCCTTCTTTCCTACCTAGAATTGTTATTGATTTCATTGCTTTGTTCAAAGTTATATGTTTGCTTACATCTAACATTGTTTGCCAGTATAGATCATTGTTATGGTAAAGTTCATCTCCTGTAATGAATTTTACTTTTTTTGAATCTCCGCCCATAATATCAATTGAAACTTTCAGAGCTTCTCTAAAATATTCTGCTCCTATACCTCTTATTAGATCTAAATCTCCACCTAATTTATTATTAATCCAAGCATGCCAAGTTGCTAAATAACAAGAACATTCTACTCCTGCTTTTTGAAAATCTGCAATTTTTTGTCCACACATTAATCCTGTTCCTAAATGAACTCTACCAGAAATTTCGAAGCCAATATAATGTTTTAATTTTTCTTTGTTTTTTAGAAATTTTTTAAGATCTTCTGGAGTTAACACTTCTTCAGTGTTCCTTGCAATCAAATCAAACTTTTCTTGGACATTCATAGATATCTAAATATTCAAAGACTTTAAATAATTTCCTTTTCTATATATACATATGACAATATCTTATGAAGAATATCAAACTCGTTTTCGTATGATGGAAAAAGATATGCATAAGTTTTATGGTGGTTTAATCAAAAAAGGTGTTTGGGACAAGTATAATGAGATTTTAACGCCAATGGGAGAATCTATGAAATTTTTAAGGGATATTACTGAAAGAGAATATAATAATCCTGAAGTTAGAATTCAAATAATTATACATTTAGGTATTCTAAAAAATTTAATTATGGCAATAAGTGATAAAATACATTATCTTCCAAGAGATGTTTTACTTAAAATTGGTAGAATGATTATAAGAGTTAGAGCTGTTTCCTGAAGAATTTTCAGAAAACCTGAAAGATTTTCAGAATTTTCTAATATGTTATTATAAATAATGCTCGATTATATCTGTTTGTGGAAGAAAAAATCTTGTTGAGAATTGCACTAGTGTGTTCGCTTGTGGGCATAGGGATTGTATTCCTTATGTCCCAAGTTAAAACTTCAATTGCTGAGATAGATGAAAGTCTGATTGGACAACCAGTTAAGATTATAGGTAAGATTAGTGAAGTTAATCACCTTGAAAGCTTATCTATTCTACAAGTTTATGATAACACTGGTGCAATTGAGGTTGTGGTTTTTGAGGGTGTTTATGAGCTTGGACAGGATGTTGAGCTAAGAGGGGAAGTTTCTGAATATAATGAAGAATTACAACTTGTTGTAAACTAATCTGTAGGCTTTAGGAACTGGCATGGATTCAAACTTTAGAATTTCTTCTTTTGTTTTTATTTCTGCTTTGTTTAGAGTGTTTAAGAAATTTGAAAATACCTCATTTGTTGCTAGGACATCTGTCATTGCTCTGTGTGCTCTTTGGTTCTGAACATTTAAGTGTTCACAGATTGCAGAAAGTTTTTTGCTAGGTAATTGTGGTAGTAACCTTGTTGCTAGCTTTCTTGTGCAAATCTTTTCATTGTTAAAGATTTTGTTCATATGTCTTGCTGTGTTTGCTGAAATAAAACCATGATCAAAAGTAGCACAGTGTGCAACAATTACATTGTCTTCTAAAAAATTTAAAAAATGTGGAAGTACTTTGCCTGCTTTGGGTGCAGATTGTACCATTTCATTTGTTATTCCTGTTAACCTTGTAATAAAAGAAGGGATGGGTGTACAAGGATTTACTAATGTGTGAAACTCATCCTTGATTTTGTTATTCTTTACTTTGACTGCAGCAATTTCTGTTATTTGGTGTCTATGTTTTGAGAGTCCTGTTGTTTCCAAATCTAGAACTATATATTCATTTAACACCCCTTTTCACCCCAATAAGTTGGTTGAGAGAGTTTGTTTTAATAAAGTTTTCTGTGATTTTATGGAAAGTTTCCAGATTTTTTTACATACTTATTATAAATAATTTTTTTAGAGATTAATTTATGTTATTTGAAATAATACTGGCTGCATTTTGTGGGATAGGATTAGGTATTGTAACTGGGCTAATTCCTGGTGTCCATATTAACTTGGTTGCTGTTCTACTCTTTGCTTTGGCTGGATTAGGTTATGTTAATCCCTTTATGATTTGTATTACTATTATCTGCACTGCAGTTACTCATACTTTCTTGGATACAATACCTTCTGTGTTCTTAGGTTGCCCTGAAGCTGACAATTGTCTTTCAGTTTTGCCAGGACATAGACTTTTGTTAGAGGGTAGAGGGTACATGGCTGTTATGTTAACTGTCATAGGATCCCTAGGTGGTTTGATTGCTTCTGTTACTTTGGTTCCAGTTTTATTACAAATTGTTTCTGTAATTTATGAATTTCTTAAAGATTACATTGGGTATATATTATTAGTTATTAGTTTGTTCTTAATCTACAGAGAAGGTAAATCTAGGTTGTGGGCTTTGATTGTTTTTTTGTTATGTGGGGTTTTTGCTTTGAATGTTTTCAATGTTACAATGAAAGAACCTTTATTCCCTTTATTCAGTGGAATGTTTGGAATTAGTATGCTAATCTTATCATCATCTTCAAAAATACCTGAACAAAAAAGTTTTGAGATTGAAATGGATAAAAAAGAGGCTGGAAAAGCAATATCTTGTTCTGTTGTTGTTGGTTGGATTTGTAGTTTTATGCCTGGACTTGGTCCTTCACAAGCTGCAATCATTGGTTCACAATTTGTTAAACTTACTAACAATGGATTTCTTATCTTAGTAGGAGGTTTGTCTACAGTTAATATGGTTCTAAGCTTAGTTACTTTGTATGCATTGGAAAAAGCTAGGAAT
>JABHYY010000021.1 GCA_018653605.1 archaeon | reverse complement strand
ACAACTTTAGCAACTTCCTGCCCAATTTCCTTAGCTTTTTTCTTCAACTCAGGATCAAGACCAAAAACAGCACCAATAACAGCACCAGGATTAGCCTTTCCATTGAACTTTACAGCATTAGCAAGTGCATACTTTAAGATAAGATCTTTCATATCAATAAATAACTAATAGCAATATATAAATATATCTGTACATTCCCCTAAACCATGAAAATACTCAACTCTAGAGAAATCAAAGCAATTTACAAACAATTAGAAGAACAGTTTGGAAACAAAAAAAAGCTAGACTATGGTTTCTTAGAGAATAACAAAGACAAAATATTCTTAATATCAAAAAAATATGCAGAATTAGATACAAAAAGGTTGAGAGTAAACAATTTAGGAATGTATTTCGCAAAAAGACAAATTGATGGCATTAGATTAAGCATAGAAGGTTCACAAATGATTGAACCAACAAAAAACATAATTCAACTAAACAAAGAACAAATGGAACATTGGGTAAAGGGCGAAGACTTTCCATTTGAGCACGAAACAGCATATGTTATAATAAAACACAACAAAGATGTTCTAGGCTGTGGAAGAGTGGTAAAAAACACTCTAAGGAACATGGTTCCTAAAGAAAGAAGATTAAAATCTCTTACCTAGTAACTACTTTTCTTCAAGCTTAGATCTTTCCTAACCTTATCATAATACTTGTGGTCTCCTAAATGAAATTCAACATAGACAGAGTTCTTAACTTTAACAAATAAAATCCTATATTCTGTATTTTTCACATTGAATGGATAACGAAAAACAAGTAATTGATTTATTGCCCATTCTTTATAGGGCTTTTTAGAACCGACTAAGATAGGTTGAATATTTTGATTAACAACCTCAGAAATCCAAGAATATATCCTTTCAGCTTTACTTTCACTTAACAAACCAACAACTATGTCAAAGTTTTTACCTAAAAACTCCATATTATAATCTTGTTCTAATGATCTTTTAACCTTCTCTTTAAACTCTCCTATCTCAACCACAATAAACACCTCTTGTTATTTTATGACTCAATTCATACAAAAACCTCTGTGCTTTGTAGTTAATACCTTTGTAAAAACCAGCTTGAGTATAAAAGAATCTTCTTAAATAAGATTTTTTAATCTTTTTATTAATCACTAAGGGTACTTCTCTGTCAATATAAGTCAAAATCTCTTTATAATTCTTAAAACTCTTTATCTTAGAATCTAACTGAAAGGTATCCAACACTTCTCCTGTTCTAAAATATTCAGTATAAAGCACTAAAAATCTAATATCTTTGTGATATTTGTTCTTCCTATTCATAATGGTAGGAACTGCTTCATTAACAACTTGCCAATAATCAGAAATAGTAACTTTCAAATCTTTTTTAGGTAAAACCCCTTTAGAAATACAACTTTTAGATATTGAATGATAAAAGAGAGAATGTAAATCATTGAAATCAATAAAACTAATTTTTGCTTTCTTATTCCTCACTTTAAACTTTTTTTTTGATCTTGTGATTACAAACATATCAATATCCCTATATTTTTTCTTATAAAGATAAGATCCAGTAATAAAGCAGTGCTTAGTTGAAACTTGCTCTAATATTTCTTCTGTTTCTTTCAATTTTCTCATTTTTTCTCCTTGCGGACCATAGATTATCATAGTATTACTTATTTTATATATATTTATAAGTCTTTCTCTTTAAACCTACTTTTTATATATAATAAGTAACACTCAGCTTTCTTAACAACCCACTGCCAGCCCTTCTTCTTCCAAAAAACAATTCCAACAACAATAAATACAATACCCAAAACAACCCACATAGCATAATCAGTTCCACCAAGATCATCAAAGTTCAATGCAGCATTCCCAGTAATCAAATCACCACTATCACCACTAACCTTTACAGCAACAGCATTAACAACATTTACATCATCATCTAACACTTCATACACAACAATCCGACCAGAACCACTACCAGAAACTTTTACACTCTCCACCTCACCATAACCTAAACTAAACTTAGAAGGTTCGACAAAAAAATCACCTTTCACAATATAATCAACATCTTGATCCATATTATTCACAACAAAAATCTCACCTTCACCATTCAAACTAGTTGGTGCAACTGCAACACCTAGAATAAATGGTAAAAAAAGTAATAAAAATATTTTCATCATTTTGCCCACCTCATAGCTTTATTATACATAGGAGAACCCAAGTAAAACCTGTAACTCAAAACAAGCATCTCAGGTGTTATTGGAAGATCTTTCACCAATTTCCGAATCACTGCAACCAACTCTTCTTCCTCCAGATCTCTTAACTCAAAACCAATCTTCCAATAAACTCCCATCATATCTTTTCTTATTTTCTTACCTATCTTAATCTCATACTTACTCAAAATAAATTCTACATTATCCTTAATCAAATCATACTCCTTCATTTTCCATACCTATCACAGAGATCACACCTTGATAATCTCCAGACCGAGTACCATCTGGCAAATCAAACTTCAAAGCAAAATCTTCACTAGTCCCAGGCAAAGAATCTCTATCCAAGTAAACTCCATCTAAACTCAAAGCAACCCACTCAGATTCATAAACACTAAAACTACTAATGCTCAAAGTATTTTCACCAAAGACAAGATCAGTTCCAGAAACTTCAAAATCTAATACAACATTTCCAGAGTTTACAACTTCAAAACCTTGTTCTTGCCCATCATCAAAACTTAAACTACTCACATTCAATGAAGTAACAATCATGCCTAAGAATTCAAAATCAGAACTATCACCAACACAACTTTCATAATCACAAACACTCACATTAACTGAATAAAATCCAGCAACTTCATTCATCATAAAAAAACTGCCATTATAAGTTCCATTATGATAACTCAAATTAAAAGTTCTATTCCCAACTGTAACATAAACATTTTGAATATCTTCATCACTATCACTAGCATTCACTAAAACTGAAACTTCTGTCTCTCCAGTAATACTTGGCAAAACTTGAACACCAGCATCTTCAGCATCATCAGTCAAGATACTAAACTCATTCACAACAGGAACATTGTTTTCTACATTAACATAAACAACAATCCCATCCTCTTCATCTTCTTGCATATAGCCAACGCCCGGTGTTCCACTGCTCTCTTCCCATGAATCCAAGGACACCCTTTCAATACAAACACTAGTGTTACTATAAGTCACTTGGTCAACAACCTCTTCACCATTTGACAGAACTACAGTGTCTTCTGCTGAAAATGAAAAGTAACCATCAACAGCACCAAAAGATTCATCCCACATGCCATTACAATTACCATAAACACATTCAAAACTTTCATTGTCTTCATCATCACCATCAATCAATTCTCTTGCAATAATCAAGTATTCCCCTGACGATAAAACTTCATCATCAAAATTATAACCATCTAATTTGTAATCAGTTAGATCAACTGCTTCTGTTCCAGAGTTAAATATTTCTGCCCACTCACCATCAGTATCTGATTCTGTGTTAACAGGTGAATGCATAATCTCTGTTATTAATACGTCTGCTGCTACAAAGTTAGTACAAAGTAGCATTGCCAAAATTAATATTGTTTTTTTCATTTTTTTACCTCAAATACTTATTTGGCAGCATTTTTTATAATAACAATACACAAAAATCTGAAAGATTTTCAGAAAACCTGAAAGGTTTCCATAAATTCTGAAAAGTTTACATAGCAGTCAATACAGGCCAACACCATAAGTATTATATACTCTTTTTAAAATTTTTCTCAAATATGCAAATAAGAAATGGAGTTTTATTAAAATTATTAACAGAAAGTGTTGATAAATTAATGGAACATCTTAGAGAAGAAGACCTAAAACAAGATTTACTAGTAAATGTTGTATATCAAGTTGCACAGAGAAAATCTAGTTGGAGAGGTAAATACCTTGAACATGGTTATTTAGCAACAGCAATGGCATCAGTTTTAGAAGGATACCTTCACTCAAAAGATAACAAAACATTAGAAGAAGTAACAGAACAAGCAAGAATATTTGAAGCAGATAAATCAAAAGAAGATATAAAAAACTTTGGATACACAGCTGGTTGTTATCTAAGAGAAATAATGAAAGAAACACTAAGCAAAACATAGCTCAATACAAATCAACACCCTAAAAATTTATAAAATTTAAAACTTTTTTTAAACAAATGATCATTACTATATGTGCAAGTTCTAAATTTTTTGACAGATTAATATCTATAGAGAAGGAATTAGAATCCTTAGGGCACAAAGTTATCTTGCCTAGTATGGATGAATATCCTTCACTTGAGGAAGATGCATTTGCTAAAATACAGCATGATCTAATTAGAGAACATTTTAATAAAATTGATCAATCCGATGCAATTTTAGTTGTAAATTTTGAAAAAAATGGAATTAAAAATTATGTTGGTGGTAGTGGGTTAATGGAAATGGGTAAAGCTTTTGATAGAAAAATTCCAATTTTTATGTTAAATGGTATTCCTGAGATTAGTTATAAAGAAGAGATAAAGGCTATGAAACCAGTAATTCTTCATGGTGAATTGAGCAAAATTAATTAAAAAAAGCAAACATAGCAGTCAATACAAATCCTGACCCTACAAAGAAACCCAATCAACAAACCCAATTAAAATATCTTGATCATTGTACTCAGGGTGAAACGAACTCAATACAACTTGACCAGCACCATAAGAACCAACAGCCAAAGCACCTTCTCCAGTAAGATCATAACCAACAGCAACTAACTCATCATCATACTCAACAACAATGTCAACACTACCAGAACTTAAAGTAGGACCACCAGCATAGTCAAGACCAATAGCACCTAAAGCATCATCCAAAACATCATGCACCATAACAACATTAAAATTTAAATTAGCCATATTACCAACATAATAACTCCAATCAGAATACCATGTAGCTTCAACATCTAAAAGATCCAACTGATAAGTATAACCAGTCACATCCAAACCATTGTAAACAAAACCATCAGAACCAACAATAGCACCACCACAGATTCCAATATAGTCACCACCATCATCAACAAAATCTTGAATAGCACCAATCATACCTGGATACTGATTATACAAAACAGCATCAACACCAGTCTGACCACCAGGATAAACAATCAGATCATAACTTGAATCTAAATCAGAAGCAACATTACTAAAACTAATCAAAGTTGTACTATGCCCTTCACCTTGCAAAGCACTTTCAATATAACTAATACCAGAACTACCAGTATCAACAATAGCAACATTCAAACTTTCAGCAACCTCACCTAAAACTAAGTAACTAACATCTTCAGCAAGATGTGTACCATCAAAACCAGGATCTTCAAGTAATTTAATTTCAAAACCAGTTTCAGTAACATCACGAACAACAACACTAACAGTATCACCTTCATTTTCAGAATTTACACTTGCAAGAACAGAAGGCACACTAGCATAAGTTTCAGAAAAACTAACACTAACCCAACTAGTATTAACACTAACCATATCATATTCAGCATCAGCAAAATCTTCAAAAGCTAAAAAACCAACAACCTCTCTTGGATGAATACCATTCATATCAGAAGTTTCTTCCAATCTCATTTCAAAACCAGCATCACTAATATTCCTTACATCAGTTTGAGTAGGCTGTCCATTTCTAAAAGCTTGCATTTGTGAAAAAAAGTAAGGGGTTGAACTAAACCCATTAAAGACATTATAAGGTCTAAAAAAGCTAGGATCATTTTGCCTTAACCTAACACTTCTTGCAATACCAACCTCATTAACCTCAACAGCTAACCAAGCTAAGTCTTCACTTGCATGAACACCATCATCATAAGTTGTCTCTTGCAATCGAACTTGGAACTGGTTTGTATTAACACCTCTCAACCTTGTCACAGTAAAATCAACATCATTGTCACTGTTTACTTGTGTGAACACAACAGGCCTAGTTGCAAATGATTGATCAAAAGTAATTGTAGTCCAGCTTTGATCAGCACTATCGGTACCATACTCTAAAGCAGAAGCTAAAGGAATAAGTAAAAATATCAGTAATAATATTGCTTTTTTCATGTTTTTTTGGAAAATTTGGATGTATATAAGGGTTCTTATTTGTGCTGACTGCTGTTTCAACAATTTAGAATAAGGTTTGCATTCTCCTTCGGAGTATTAATATGTTAGAATATATATGTTTGAGTACATAAGGAGTGACATGGCATCTGTGCGCGCAGAGCTTATAAAGTTAATTTTTCATTATTATAATATGAAGTTTAAACTAAGTGAACTAGAAAAATTCAATTGTAGTGGAAAGAGAATTTCATTCATTAGTCAAGATGAAATTTTTGATTATATATTGCAAGGGTTAAATCCTAAGGCTATTAAAGGGGTTTCTAACAGATCAGTTTATTATTGGAAATGTAAACAAAGGCCTATACCATTAAAGTATCTTTTTGATATTTGTAAGGAGGAGAATATTAATTCAATAAATGTAAAGAGTATTCATGTTAATGGAGGAAATTTTATCTGTCTCCCTTGTATTAAGAATCCTAAGTTATTTTATTTATTAGGCTTAATCCTTGGAGATGGTTGTTTAAGCATCAGTAAAAAATCTTCAAATAGGAGATCTTTTCATTTACAAATAAGTTTTAAAAGTAAACACACTGCATACAAAACAAAAAAATTAGTAAAAAAGCTTTTTCAGATAGAATCTTCAGTATACTTAGGAGATGGTTGTTATAATGTTTGTACTTTTTCTAAGTGTTTGATTATCTTGTTAAATACGAAGTTTGATGTGCCAATAGGAGAAAAATATGATCTTTTGAGGGTGCCTTATATTGTAATGAGGAACAGAAAGGTAATCCCTTTTTTCATCAAAGGTCTTTTTGATAGTGATGGGAATATATATCAACATAGGGGGAAACCTGCTATTCAACTAAGGCAAAAATCAAGAAGTTTTTTAGTAGGTGTTAAAGATTTACTTCTGTGTGTAGGGATAAGTATCGGTGGACCTTATTATGATAAAGCAAATAACTCTTGGTTACTTTGGTCTAGCAAAATTTCTAGTGTCGATAGATTTATAAAAGATATTAATTCTTTAAAATATACGGACCCATAGCTCAGTCTGGATAGAGCGCTAAATGGTAAAGTTTTGGCTTGCCATTCGCTAAAGCCTTCTAAACTGAGAAGATAGCTAGAAGTCGGGGGTTCAAATCCCCTTGGGTCCGTATTTTTCCTTAACAACAAATCTTATAAACCAAAAATAATTCTATTTTGTCTATGCAGGCGTGGCCAAGCGGCTAAGGCAAAAGGCTGCAACCCTTTGATCCCAGGTTCGAGTCCTGGCGTCTGCTTATTTTATAACATGAAACTAATCTGCTTTGACATGGATGGAGTAATTTTTGAACATTCTAACTTTTGGATGGAACTGCATAAAAAATACAACACTCATGAGCAGGGTGTTGAATTAACAAAAAAATATCTTAAAACAGATTATGCAAAACTTGTTGAAGAAGTTGTAGGCAAATTATGGAAAGATAAGCCAGAAGCACCATTTCTAGAACTTGTAAACTCTATACAATACATTGATGGAGCAAAAGAGCTTTTCAAATTTTTAAAACAAAACAATTACAAAACAGCAATAATTAGCACAGGTGAAAAAAAGCTAGCACAAAGAGCACAAAAAGACCTAGACATTGACTACATTTACACAAATCAATTACTTTTCAAAGATGGAAAAACAACAGGTGAGTTTGACTGGCCACTTGCAGCAGATAGAAAAGCCGTTGTCTTGAAAAAACTGTGCTTTGAACACAACTTAGATCTAAAAGATTGTATTGTAGTAGTTCATGATCATGCAGACATAGGAATGGCAAAGATAGCAGGACTAACAATAGGCCTTTGCCCTGACGATCCTGAACTAGAAAAATACTGTAATGAAATAATAAACAAAAAAGATCTTAGAGAAATTATCTCCCTATTACCTATTTAAAATTCCAGAAAACAAATCTTCTAACATAACTTGAGCAACTTCATCAAAGGCAGCACTATAAGGTTTAGTTTCCATAGCATATTCAGTTAATCCAGACAATTCTTCAGCAAAGCCTCTATACCCTACCTCACCATCTTCTAATAATTTAGACACCATCAATAACCTTAAACATTCTCTTTTTAGTAAAAAAGAATCCTCATCACAATAAGGCATTACTTTTTCCCACACTTTAGCATACTCATCTCTAGCTATTTCAATTCTCTCCCTAAAACCTTCAGGCATTCTAATAATTGGCTCTTTCATATTTCAAAGATTTTAAACAGGTGTTTATAAAACTATTGTTTAGAATAAAATTAAATTAAAAAAAGAAAAAAAGTTTACTTTTTCCTTGCTAGTCCAACTAACAAAGCTAAAGCAACTAATATTAAAACTATGTCAATAACAATCCATAACCAGTTCAATTCACCAAAGTCAAAACCAGAAGTTTCAACAGGTTCATCTCCAAAGTCTAATGAAACAATTTTTTGTTCATCATTGATTGTTACAACAAGGTCATGCTTACCATAAACACCCTCTTCTAACTCTAAGTAGATGTAAGCATGTGTAGTTTCATCAGCACCTAAACTCTTCAAGTATTCAAGACCATCTAAGTTTGCCCATGTAATGTCACTAACTTCAATATCCAATGATATATCAGAACTTCCTTCGTTCTCAATAACCAATGGAATAGTCAAAGTGTCACCTTGCATTGCTTCAATATTTGAATCAAGTGTAATCCTTAAGCTATCTTCACCACTATCAGTACTACCTGAACTACCTTCATTGCCACAAGCATCAACTGCAACTAAAAACAATTCAGAATCATATGTACCATCAAAGTAAACTTTAGCTTCAACATAGTAATTACCTGCATCTAAATCAGTTGGTACATTGAAAGTGTAAACAAATCTATAGTCATTGTCATTGTCATTATAGTCACCCAAGTCAAACTCATCAGAGTAAACTAAGATATCTAAATCACTATCATACAACTCAATGTAAACATTATCTTCATCTTCAGTACCTGCATTCTCAACTTCAACAGTCATGGTAAATCCTTCACCTCAAGTTAACCCTGAAGTAGGTGAAACATCAACACTTTCAATTAGAACATCATGCTCTTCTCTTTCAATGTCAATTGCAACTCTTTCATAATCACAGTTATCATTTTCATTACCAGATTCATAAACTTTTACATACAAGTAATATGTATCATCTTCATCAAGGTCAGAAGGAATATCTAATTCAAGTTCAATAGTTTCACTATCATCATCATTCAAGTCAAATTCATCACTTTTTACAGTTTCTTCACTTTTACCTTCATTTAGATTGTACAAGATAACTTCAACTTTAGTTTCTAACTCTTTATTGTCATCATTATCAATATCAACTTCAATTTGAACAGTGTCACCTGGATTGTAGTCATCACCAGAGTCAGGATTCTCAATACTGATATCATAACTATTACCTTGCTTTCCTTCTTCACAAATGTCAGCTAAAACAGTAACATCAGTAGCCATTGTATTAGATACACTACCCACTCCTGTTGCAGCAACAGTAATTGTACCTGAGTAATCTTCACCAAAGTCAATATCTTCATCAATTTCAGCTTGAGCACTTACAGTAGCACTAGCACCAGGTGCAAGTGTTGTAGGTGTACCTGCAAAAGTAAATGTAATTTCATCGTCATCCTCATCTTCAATCTTACCTGCTTCATCTTCAGCATCAGCACTAACTAAAGTTATAGTAAATGATGTCAAGGTTGTAGAACCAGTATTAGTAATTGTAAAATCTTCATTTCCACTTCTTCCAGCAACTTCTTCAAAATCCAAATTTGCTGTACTCAAAGTGAATGCATCTTGTGAGTTTACAACAACTGAGTAACTTAAAGTGTCGGTGTTTGCAACATTATCAGCATCAGTTGCAGTAACTGATCCTACATAAGTACCAGCGGGTGTGCTTGGTATTGTAATGCTGTATGTCTGTGTGGTACTAGTTCCATTTGCTAATCCTGTAACAGACGCAATTGTTGGTGCAGTAATTGTATTCACACCAGAAATTAAACTAGTACTTGTTATTCCTATTGTATTAATAGTGGCAGCACCACCATTAGTTAATGTCAGCTCAAATGTAACACTATCGCTAGGGTTCCCACTTAATGAACTGCTAGTCAAGGTCATATCAAGATCTCCATCAGCAGCCACAAAGCTTACGCAAAGCAATAACATCACAATTAGGCCTAATATTGTTTTTTTCATCATTAAAACCCCCATATATGGTTTAAGTACTACTTTTTACAAGTAATTTTATAAACATTATGGTTTATAGAGTCAGAATTCGTACTCAATTTGGGACAACACAAGCTGACTATTATTTGCACCTAATGCTGTCATTGCTTATGAATAACCCTTTACAGAAACTAAATTTTAGACAATAAAAAACTAAAACCAACCACCTAACCAGCTTAGCACATTTTCAAAAAAATTATCCTCACTACTATCTTCAGCAACATAACTTTCTTCATCAATCCCAGAACCACTGCCAGCATCATCACCAAACTCAGAAGAAGCATCACTACACTCAATATCAATAATACACTCATAACCTTCACCTGAATCTCCCATAACCAAAGAACCATAACAATGCTCACAAGTCTCACACTCACTTTCCTTCTCAGTAATCTCTTCATCAGTCAAACAAGGACCTTCATAAAGAAAAACACAAGAATCAGCACAAGTTTGACAGACATCATTACCAGTTTCACCTTCAGAGCTAGAACCACAAATTAAAGTAGGATCAATAGCAAACACACATTCAGAAATACACCTTTCTTCTTCACCCATGCTTTCCCAATCAGGAGCATCACCCAACATACCACACTCAACATCACACTCAGCCATAGCAGCATCCTGACAATCCCAATCAAACTCACCACAATCTCTTAAAATACACTCTTGTACACACTGTTCATCCTCAGTTTGTTCAGGCATCCCTGCACCACAAGAAATCATACACTCATCAGTGTAGGGTTCAGCACATTCAATATCACCAAGTGTACAATATTGACTGATACAATTTTCCATACACTCAATCTCTTCATCAGGAACACCACCACCACCACCAAACTCATCAGAAACAACTTCACCAGTAACACCACAACCAAACATAAACAATGCTAAAACTATCAACACCACTTCTTTTCTCATAAACTATCTAAGGTAACACTTGTTTAAATATTTAACTCAAAAAATTACAATAAAAAAGTTTTATAAATAATAGACACCAATTAAAAACTATGAGAAGATTAATTATAGATAAATTAGTGGCTCTAACCACAGCAGCTTTTGGTTTAGTTGCAGCTTTAGCATGGAACGACACAATCAAAGCAATATTTGCAACAGTTTTTGGAGAACAAAGTAATGTACCTGCAATGATCGTATACGCAGTTGTTGTAACAATCATGGCAGTAATAGTTACAGTTTATATTGCAAGGATAGAAGCTAAAACAAAAAACTAATAAACTATTAAGCCAAAGAAACAAACATGGAGATAGACATAGGTTTCATTGTAATCATAGTAGCATTCTTATTCTATTATTTTAGTTTAATCTTTGTAGAAAGAAAACTTGTTCACGAACCCAAAGAAATAATCAGCAAATTCTTTTCGGTAACTTTACTATTCGCAGGAATATCCTTGATCTATTATTCAATCACAGGACAACCTTTTCTAAACGATAATGAAGGCAGTTACAAAGTTTACATTTTCATAATTGGTTTTGTAGCAATACTTTGGACAATACCTCATTTACTAAGTGAATTTAAATTCTTTAGAAGATTCTTTAAACTGAGAAAAAAAATTCAAGGTTAAATTATCTCTCTTAGATCAGAAGGCTTTCAATACCCATACAGTAATTTAGAAATAGTTATAAAAGTTGCGAAATTTAACCAAAATCCATGACAAAACTGATTGCGATTGCAGGTGGTAGTGGCAGTGGTAAAACCACAATTGCAAATAGACTTCTTGAATACTTTACATCAAAAGGCTTTACTGGAGACATTTTTTCAACAGATCATTGTTACAAAGATATGAGTAGACTTTCAGAAGAACAAAGGAGAGAGCTTTGTTTTGATCCCATCAAAAACTATGACCATCCTGACTGTCTTAATTTCTCAGAGATGAGAGGAATCCTAGCAAATTTAAGGTCAGGTAGGGCTTTTGATTATGAAAGATATGATTTTGAAACACACAGCCATCCAGGTGATAAAATCCCTGTTGAAGCAGATTTAGATGTTGTTTTTGTAGAAGGTCTTTACGCACTCTTTTCTGGTCCAGGTGTAAACCAAGATCTTTTGAGATATTACACTTCTAGACTTTTTGTCTCAACTCTAGAGAATGTTGCTTTAGCTAGAAGAAGAATGAGAGATGTTGAAGAAAGAGGAAGATCTCCTGAAGATGTAGAAAGACAAATTAGAACAACAGTGATACCAATGTACCAGAGACATGTACTAGCAAGCAGGAGCAATGCTCACAGGTTCATTAACTGGACAACTTCTGATGAACAAGAGCAAAAAAAGATAATAGAAAATTTAGGTGACATTTTAATTGGAATAAATTCTAAATCTTCAAACTAACAACTTTAGAAACACCATTCTGCATTGACATACCATAAATTGCATTTGCTTCAGAGATTACAGCATCATTATGCGAAATAACCAAATACTGTGAACCATTTGAATACTTTGCAATCAGTTTAGACAACAACTCAGAATTTCTTTTATCAAGTGCAGCATCAACCTCATCAAGCAAATAGAACCATGAAGGTTCAAACTCTTGGATTGCAAAAATAAATGAAAGTGCAGTTAATGATTTCTCACCACCAGACAAACTTTTCATGTCAACATACTTTGAACCAGAAATTTTAACTCTAACTCCAATTCCTCCATCAAAGATATCATCAGGATTTTCAATAACCAACTCTGCCTCACCAACCTTAGTTAATGTAGAAAAGATCTCCTTAAAATTTCTTTCAAGCAACTTAAAAGTTTTCATAAAACAATCCTTCTTTTTAGAATCAATTTCATAAATCAAACCAAGCACATCTTCCTTCTCAACTTTCAACTGTTCATACCTATCTAACAATTTCTGATACTCTTCATGAACATTTTCATAAATTTCCAAAGCACGAAGATTAACATTACCCATGCTACGCAAACTATTTTCAAAATTCCTTATCTCAACATTCAACTGATCCAACCCAACACCTCTTCTAAACTGTACACCTTCATACTGCTCCATTTCCTTATTCAACCCTTCAACCTCACCAGCAAGTACAGCCTTCCTAATAGAAACATCATTCTTCCTTCCTTCAACAGATCTCACTCTTTCTTGATTCCTTACAAAAGAACCATCCAACCTAGTCACACCTTTCTCCATCTTTGTCCTTTCATTAAACATACCTTTATACTCAGCATAGAATTTCCTTTGATTTTGCTCTTTCAATTTCAAAACTTCTTTATTAGAAGACAAGTCAGCTTTCAATTGTTCCAACTCTTCTGTAAAATCTACAAAATCTTTTTCATTTCCTTTCAAAATTGTTTCAGCTTTATCTTTTTCTTTATCATACAATGCAATTTGATTACCTAAAGCACCAATCTCAGATTCATTTTTAATTATATTCTCTTTTACACCAATCCTTTTATTTTCAAACTTCTCCAACTCATTATTAAATTCAGAACTAGTAAACTTAATCAACTTTTCTCTTAATTCTTGTCTATCTTTCTTCAATTGTTCCATCTCAATATTAATATCACCAACATCCTGTTCAAAATCATTCAATTCCTTACTAACTTCTTTTAATCTTCCAGAAGAATCTTTTTTACTCCCTTCCAATCCATCCAACTCTTCTTCAGACACCTTAGAAACTTTTATCTCAGCTTCAAGAACAGCTTTCCTTTCCCTCAAAGAAATAATCTCTCTATCATTATCCATCTTCTTTTTCTCAAGAAGGTTAACAGTATCTTCTAGTCTAACAATATCTTTCTCCAACCTAACCATTCCAGAATTAACTTCTTTCTCTTTAAACCCATAACCAGTCTTCCTTCTATGACCACCAACCATTGCACCAGAAACTTCAACAACATCACCATCAAGTGTAACCATCCTAACACTACCAATACCCAACTTTCGAGCAACACTCAAATCATCAACAACAACAGTTCCACCAAAAACATAATTAAACACTTTCTTAAACTTTGTTTGGTGTTTAACAAGATCCATTGCCAAACCATGTACACCTGGTCTTTTTAAGAAAGCTCTATCAATCTTTCTTTCTCTTAATTTATTCAAAGGTAAAAATGTAGCAACTCCTTGCTTGCTCTCTTTCAAAGCCTTAATACATTGAGAACCAACCAAATCAGATGATACAACAACACTTCTAATTCTTGAACCAGCAGCAACCTCAAGTGCCATAGCATACTCACTTGGAACTTCAGCTAACTCAGCAACAGTACCATGCACACCTTCAAGATTCATTGATTTAATTTTTTGTACACCTCTATCACCAGCATTCATCTCTCTGATTCCAATACTACGAGCTTTCAACTTAGCCATCTCATCTCCAGAATCCATCAACTTTTCTCTCGCAGTTGACAATTGTACAGCAAAAACACTACTCTCATTCAAAGATTGACTTAATTTCTTTGTAACTTCAACAAACTCATCTCTATTCTTCTTAAGCTTAACAACCTCTTCTTTGTTTTGATCTTTTATTTTTTTCAACCTTTCAGAAGCATCATCAACTTTAAAACTCAACTTATCCTTTTCCCTAAGCAACTCCATCCTTTTATTGTCAGCATCATGTAACTGTCTTTGTTTATCATCAATCCTAACTTCTAACTCTTCAACACCTTTAGACAAGTCTTCTTTATCTTCAATACCATTATCTTTCTTATAATTAGAAATATCACTCTCTAAAACATTTTCTTTACTAATCAAGATTTTATTCTCTTTAGTAAGGATTTCCTTCTCCTTTGCAAATTTCTCAACATTCCTTCCCAACTCCTTAACATCCTTAATCAAACTAAACTTCCTTTCTTTTAACTTCCTCAACTCATTCTCAAGAACATCTTTCCTAGAATTAGATTTAATAACTTCAGTTTTAATACCCTCAATCTCTTTAGCCAATTCCCTTTGTCTCTTATCACCTTTATCTCTTAACTCATGATTAATATCAGTAATTCTTTTTTTCTTCTCATTAATCTCAGCTTTAATTGAATCAATCTCTTTGTTAAATTTAGAAATCTCAGTTTCATAAGAATCAAACTTTTTCTTAACCTCATCTAATTTAGATGATTTATCTTTTAGAACCAAATTAACTCTAGTAGCTTTATTTCTTTTGATATCTTTTTCAAACCTTTTATAATTCAAAGCCTGGTCTCTATCCTTTTTCAAATCCTGTAAAGTTTTTTCTCTTTCAGTAAGAATAATATCAGCTTCATTTAATTTTTCTTGAACTTTGTTCAGTTCGTTCATAGATTTATGTTTTTTATCCTCAAACATTGAAATCCCAGCAATGTCTTCAATAATCTCTCTTCTTTCAACAGTTTTCATATCAGTGAATCTAATAATGTCACCTTGCAAAACAATGTTATGTCCATCAGGGTTAATTTTGGCATGTGCTAGAAGATCAACAACTTGCTGTCTTGAATGAACTTTACCATTAATTCTATATGTGCTTTGACCTGTTTTCTTAACAGTCCTTTTAATTTCAACATCCTTTGCATCCGTAGGAAAGATTTTTTTATTATTATCAAATACAATACTAACTTCAGCTTCTTTAGCAGGACTTCCTTTTTTCCCACCATGAAAGATTAAGTTTGCAGACTTTTCAGCTCTAAGTCCTTTTGCAGACATTTTACCCAGAACAAAACAAATAGCATCAGAAAGATTGGACTTACCAGAACCATTAGAACCAATAACACAATTATAGCCTTCTAATAGAGGAATCTCTGTTCTTTTTGCAAATGATTTGAATCCTTTGCATGTTAAGCTCTTAATTAATGTCATTTAAAAAGTCCCTCCACTAAAGTTTTTAGATTACATGCTTTTTAAAGTTTTTTATTTTAAGAAAAAAATTATAAAGAAAAATAATAAAAATTTATTTACTAACATCTACTAATGTTCGTTGTAGATCACCAAATCTAAAAGGTTTTTCAACAACTGCATCAGGCTTACATGATGGTTGTAATCTAACTCTTCTTTCAACAATCTCTCTAAGATCAATTGATCCACTAATAAGAATTGCTTTTCCTTCATAGCCTTGTGCTCTTAATTCTCTAATAAAATCTAAACCATCCATTCCAGGCATTTGAAGATCTGTTACTACATATCCAGTCTCTCCATCCTGTGCCCAATACTCTAAACCTTCTCTAGCAGAAAGTCTTACATTTGGTTCAATTCCCATGAACCCTATTTGGTCTCCAATAGTGTTTGCCAATGTTATATCATCATCAACAACTAGTGCTTTTCCTACATATCCCATTTATATTAATCTCCTTTTAATTTTTAACAGAGCGGGACATCTTCTCTTTATAAAGCTTTCTTTTGAAATTATGAAAAACTATTTAAAACAAAACAACCCTATAATAATCAATAATATTCAAGAGGTGATAATAAAATGGATAAAAAAGGTGCAGTAGAACTTTCTATGACTACAATTATTATTATTGTAATAGGTATTACTATTCTTTCACTTGGTTTAGTGTGGATTAGAAGTGTATTTACTGATGTAGGAAGTTTAACTGAAGGCGCATTTGAAAGAGGTGAAGGTGAAATTGCAGAGATTTTTGGTGGAACAGATGAAATTGTTGGGCTTTCACCAAGTCAAATAGGTTTAGAGCAAGGAGATTCTGAAACAGCCAGTTTGATAATAAATAATCTGGGGCAGAGTGATGGGCTCATAGTACAGGCCAGTGTTGCTCCAATTGGTATGAGTGGTGCTGATACAAGTAAATTAGTTTGTGTGTTTCAAGATACTTTTGAAGGAGAATCAGCTTCATACACATTAAATTCTGGAAATGGTGTAGAAATTGGTGTTATTGTTGAAGATCAAGGTTCATCTTTAGGTAACTATGGTTGTAAGATTGACATTAGTGGTCTAGAAGAAGGACAACAAACAAAAACTTTGATCGTACAGATCGAATAATTTTTTTATTTTTTTTAGTTAATTTTATATATCTCAACTTCTAAATTAATAATATGCAATTATACAATACCATGAGCAAGAAAAAGGAAACTTTTGCTCCTATCAAAAAAACAGTTGGATTCTATGCTTGTGGATTAACTGTATACAACTATGCTCATATTGGTAATCTTAGAACTTACATATTCAATGATATTCTAAAAAGAGTTCTTTTATTCAATAATTACAAAGTTAAACATGTAATGAACATAACAGATGTCGGACACCTAACTTCAGATCAAGATGAAGGTGAAGACAAAATGCTTAAAGGAGCAAAAAGAGAAAAAAAGACAGTTTGGGAAATTGCAGAATTCTACACAGAAGAGTTCAAAAAAGATCTAAAAAACTTAGCAATAATTGAACCTGATGAATGGCCTAAAGCAACTGATCATATCAAAGAACAAATTGACATGATTAAAACTTTAGAAAAAAAAGGTTTCACATATCAAGCAGGAGGAAATGTTTACTTTAACACTTCAAAATTAAAAGATTATGGAAAGCTTGCAAGATTAGATCTTAATGCAGAAACAAAGTCAAGAGTTGAAAAAGATCCAAACAAGAAAAATAAACATGACTTTGTACTATGGTTTACAAAATCAAAATTTAAAGATCAAGAGATGAAATGGAAATCAGATTATGGTGAAGGATACCCTGGCTGGCACTTGGAGTGTTCAGCAATGTCCTCAAAGTATTTAGGAAAACAATTTGACATTCATACAGGTGGTATCGACCATATCCCTGTACATCACACAAATGAAATTGCACAATCAGAAGCTTGTTTTGGAAAAACTCCTTGGGTTAAGTATTGGTTACATGGAGAATTTTTAATCCTGGACAAAGAAAAAATGTCAAAATCAAAAGGTGGTTTTTTAACTTTGAACAAGTTAATAAAGAAAGGTTATGATCCATTAGCTTTCAGATACCTTTGTTTAACAACACAATACAGAAAACCTTTAACATTTTCATTTGAATCTTTAGATGGTGCTGCAAATGCACTAAAAAAATTACAAAATAAAATCCTAGAAATGCTAGAGCAACCTAAAGAAGGCAAAGAAGAAAATGTAGAGAAATATATTGAAGATTTTCAAACAGCAATCAATGATGACTTAAACATGCCCAAAGCATTAGCTGCAGTCTGGGAGATGTTAAAGAATGAAAAAATATCAAACTTAAAAAAATACCAGATCATTTTAGAATTTGACAGAGTTTTAGGACTAAACTTGGATCTAATCCAACTTGAAAAATTACCTAGAGAGATTGAAGAGTTAATCACACAAAGGGAAGATGCAAGGTTTAAGAAAGATTGGAAAAAGTCTGACCAAATAAGAGACAAACTTCTAAAAAAAGGTTATATTGTTGAGGATACTGCTTCAGGTCCAAGATGGAAGAAAAAGTAAATGGAAAAAACAAAATTTAAATCCTATTCAAATGGCAAACTTCCAAGAGGATGCGAACTCTGTGTAAAGGGAAAGAAAACAGTGGTCTTCGTAACAGGTGTTTGCACTAAATCCTGCTACTTCTGTCCTTTATCAGAAAAAAAGTTTCACAAGGATGTGATCTATGCAAATGAAAGACCAATTGAAGACCTCAAAGATATTGTAACAGAAGCAAAACTCTGCTCATCTAAAGGTGTAGGTTTAACAGGAGGAGATCCTTTAACTAAACTTGACAGAACAATACAAATAATTAAACTTCTAAAAAAAGAATTTGGAACACATTTTCACATTCACTTATACACACCATTAGACCTGGTTGATGAAAAAACAATAAAAAAATTAGAACAGGCAGGTTTGGATGAAATCAGATTTCACCCTGACTTAGATGATAACAAACTCTGGAAAAAAGTTAACATTAAAACAACAATGTCAAAAGGAATAGAAATTCCAGTAATTCCAAAAAAAGATATTAAAAAATTAATCAAAAGCATAGAAGTAGATTTCATCAACCTAAATGAACTTGAATATGCAGATGCAAAACATAACAAGTTAGCAGAATTAGGCTATGAAACAAGAGATGAACTTTCTTATGGTATCAAAGGTTCAGAAGAGTTTGCACTAGAACTTTTAGAAGCATTCCCTGAAAAGAAAATGCACTACTGTACAACCAAACTAAAAGATTCAGTTCAAATGATGAACAGAATAAAACTAAGAGCAAAAAATGTAAGGCAAGAGTATGATATTTTGACTGGTGAAGGAACTTTAATCAGAGGAGCAATTTATGGAGATAATCTAGAACAGGTAAAAAAACTAAAGTTCAAAACCTACAAAGACAAAGTAAAACCTAGACTTCTATGCAAAAGGCACGATATTAAAAAATTTGCAAAACATCTTAAAAAAATGAATCTAAGACCAGAGATTGTTGAAGATCTTGCTACATATGATGAGTTTGAAATTGAAAGTCAAGAATTATAATCCTTCTCTTCTAAGACTCAACAAGTATGGTCTAATTGTACCCTTTGCAGATATTTCCGACCTAACAGGTTTGCCATCATGCCAAACTCTATTCAAATCTTCTGCTACTAATTCATAATTTGTACACCCTTCCCATCTGCCTGATTGACGAACATATGCATCTTGTACAGCAATTTCTGCTCCATACATTTTTTCTTCAGTTTTCCAAGGAACTCTTCCTCTTGCTAGAATCATAGCATCAGTATCTACACCATGTAACTCATGCCTTCTTGTAGCAGCCATTTGACATTGTTTACTAAAACCTTCACTTTTAAATCCTTCTTTCCCATATTTGGTTTCCACCATTTTTTCAAGACGATTTCCTAAAAAAGTTTTAGTTCTTTCTTTTAATTCTTCTCTTGGAACTAGTTGTCTCATAGCATAAGCAACAGCTCTTTGTGCAACATCAGGGTATTTAGAAAAAAGATATGGCAAAACTTCCTCTGCAATCTCTTGATATCCTTTATTAGGGTACATTTCAGCAATATCAGTACGAGTATCAACTAACCTTTTACCATGCCTTCTAACATGGATCAAAGCAATAGCTTGTTCACCTGATAACCCTGAATCAGAGTTTAGATTAGTAACCATTCGTTTAGGGAAAAAATAGATCTTTTATAAAACTATCTTCTTCGACCAAAAAGATTAGAAACAACATTCTCTACTTCTTTATCATACTCAATAACTCGACAACCACCAGCAGTTCTAGAAGGTTTTTTCTTTTCTTCTTTATTCTCTGGGGTAGGAGCACTTTCTTGCACAGGTTCTATAGGCTTGCCAATATTAGGTTCAGAATACCTTGGAGGCCATCCACCACTTGCACCACCCTCATTTGGATTCAACTTAGTACTAACTGGAGCACTTTGTTGCACAGGCTGAGGTACACTTTGTTGCACAGGTTGAGGAACAGGAGCACTATCTCTTTTTGCAATTAACTCACCTAACCAAGAATATAATTTCTTTAATTCATCAACATCTTCTTTTTCACTATCAAAGCTAAAATTCACTTGCATCTTGATACCACAGCATTAATCATTAAAAAAGATTTCTGTTATTTAGTTAGAATTATCTAATATTCTCTGTATCGCTTTTTTTAATCTAGGAAGATCTTTTCTAACAATATTCCAAACTAAATCATAATCTACACTAAAATAAGAATGAATAAGAACATCTCTTGTTCCAGCAATTTCTCTCCATGAGATTTCTGAATGCTTATGTTTTAAAGAGATAGGAATATTTTTGACAGCTTCACCAATTATTTCAATCCTCCTAACA
The DNA here is from genome assembly GCA_018653605.1 of archaeon. GTDB lineage: Archaea > Nanobdellota > Nanobdellia > SCGC-AAA011-G17 > GW2011-AR17 > JABHYY01. The sequence goes on along the minus strand of JABHYY010000021.1, from coordinate 59,459 downwards.
ACAGCATCTTGTTTTTCAGGCTTATCTAAGAATTCCTTTTTATTCAAACCTTTAGTAAAATATTCAATCATTTCAATAGATTCTAGAATATGTTTCAAATAAATTTTACTATCTTTCATAATATTTTAATCTCCTCACTCATTATTTCTTTTTTTAATAAAGGATGAACTGATCTGTATGTAACAATGTCAACTTTTTTATTTAATTTATCTTCAAGTTGATATTTCAACCTAACTAAATCAAATAATCCCTTTCCAGCTTTAAACTGTACCAAAAAATCAATATCACTTGTTTTTTTTGCTTTACCTTTAGCAAAAGAGCCAAAAATCCCAGCTTTAACAACATCATTTTTCTTAAGAATTAATTTAGATTTTTTTACGATTTCCTTAAATTCCTTTGTTTGAACCATACACTATATCCTAGTCATTTAACTATTTAAAGCTTATTATATATAATCACGAATATTGTGCCTAAAATATTCATGCACAAACCAAACCACAAGAAGTATGGCATCAATCCCAGCATAAAGTGTTCCACTGAAAAGAGTACCAGGCAAAAGATTCAATCCAAATTCAAAAGAACTCAAAGGCCAGAAAGGAATAACAGTACCATTCAACAACCCATCTAACAAAATGTGTATAAACCATCCAGCACAAATTACAAAGAACACCTTAGACACCATATAATGCTTCTGCTTATAGAATAAAAATAACAAACCTACCAAAAGCAAACCAAGAGGAATAATCAAACTGTGAGTATACAACCGATGCACATCCAACTCAAACAACCAAATCAACAAAACATCAATATCAGGCAAAATTCCAGCAATCCCTCCAATCAAAACTAAATACAAAGGGAAAAACTTTTTCTTAAGAACATAATCCCTAAAAAAATCAATTAAAATAATTGCAATCAAAACATGTGTAACAGCATTAGGCATATTAAATCAATACCTTTAAGCTTTAAATAATTTTTCTAAAATATCAACAGTATACAAGACCATTGCATGTGCTTGACTTTTAGAAGGATTAAACACTCTAGACTTTTTATGCACAGAAAAAACTCGAACTTGGTTAATTAGATGAATCTGTTGAGTCAATCCTGGATCTAATGCAATCTCTTTCTCACACATCTTAGCAACCAACTTTCCCAATCCAATCCCAGGACTTTTCTCCAACACATCACGACCAGTCACATCATAAAACTTTTTATGCAAACCAACCTCCAGCACTCGACCACAAAGAACAACACAACTTCGATAACAACCAGAATCATAACACTTTTTCAACTCACCCAAATCAGCACTAATATCAGGGTGAACACCAACCTTAGGGATCTTAATGCCTCTAACTTCCTTAACCCTAAAATCCAACTTTTTCATTTTACTCAAAACCAACAACCTTGATCCAACAGCACTATCTTCTTTCAAATCTCTTAACAAAGAAAACAAAGCATAAACAGAATCTTTTCCAACAATATTTGGCATCAAATCCCACACTTGTTTCTCTACATGTTTTAATCCCATACCAATCTGTGCATCATAATTCCTAAATCTTTGAGGATTATCTTTATAGTACTCTTTTCTAATAAACAAATCCTCTAACCTTTTCACAGCATTCTTGAAATTTCTCATAATCAATCCATGCCTTCAAAGCTTAAATATTTTCTTATAACACAGTATCCTTATGCCAGCCCACAATAATCTTCTTAAACCAAAAAGAACAAAATAATCTTATGGAAATCTACCATAATGATGCATTAATAGCAAAAAAGGTAAAACTTTGCGAATCTTTTTATTCAAAAGCCAGAGGCTTGATGTTTTCCAAGATTAAACCTATTCTAATGGCAAACAAACACGAGTTTGTCATTTCAATACACATGTTCTTTGTTTTTGGAGCAATAGATGCAGTTTGGCTAAACAAAAATCTAGAAATTGTTTACATCAGAAGAAAATTAAAACCTTTCACACCTTTAGTAGTTCCACCAGAACAAGCAAAATATGTTTTAGAACTACCAGAAGGCTATGCTCACTCACTTAAAGCTGGAGATAAGTTGGATTTCAAATAGAAAGCTATATATATTCTAGGACCTAAATAACAAAGATGAAAGTAGAAGTATGCACAATTGGTGGCTATTCTGAAGTTGGTAAGAACATGACTGCAATTAAAATTGGAGAAGAAGTTATAATCTGTGATATGGGTTTTTATCTCCCTGAAATAATTCGAATACAAGAAGAAGAGATTGTAAAAACAGAGTTAACAAGAGAACAGATGATTAAACTGGGTGCTGTTCCTGATGATTCAATAATCAAAGAATGGAGAAGTAAAGTTAAAGCAATTGTAGTAAGCCACTGTCACCTAGATCACATTGGAGCAATTCCCTATTTAGCAGAAGCATATAATTGTCCTGTTTATGGAACACCTTACAGTCTAGAAGTTCTAAAAACAATACTAAAAGATGAAAGAGTTAGAATAAAAAATCCAATAAAAGCAATGAAACCTAATTCTTCAGTCGTCATAAGCAAAAATTTAACACTAGAACTAGTAAATGTAACACACTCAACACCACAAACAGCATTCATAGTAATACATACACCAGAAGGTGCAATAGTTTATGGTAATGATTTCAAGTTAGACAATCATCCTGTTGTTGGAACAAAGCCTAATTATAAAAGATTAAAGGAAATAGAAAAGAAAGGTGTACTTGCATTCATAGGAGATGCTTTATATTCTGATGTTGACATGAAAACACCTTCAGAAAAAGTTGCAAGAGAAATGTTAAAAGATGTTCTCTTAGGAACTGACAACAAAGGTAATCTAGTTATTGTTACAACATTTGCATCACAGATTGCTCGACTGAAAAGTATAGTTGAGTTTGGTAAGAAAATGAACAGAAAGATTGTTTTCTTAGGCAGATCATTGCATAAATATACTACTGCAGCAGAGAAAGTAGGTATTATTAATTTTTCAAAAGATGTTGAAATCATTGGATATGCAGCACATATAAAAAGAAAGTTAAAAGAAATTCAAAAAAATCCAGGAAAATATCTTGTTGTTTGTACAGGTAACCAAGGTGAACCAAGAGCAATTTTAACAAGATTAGCATTAAATGAGCTTCCTTATCAATTCAAACCTGGTGATCACATTGTTTTCTCTTGTAGAACAATTCCAACACCAGAAAACATTGCAAACAGAACATTGTTAGAAGCAAAGTTAAAACAAAAGAAACTAAGATTATTCAAAGACATTCATTGTTCTGGTCATGCAGCAAGGGAAGATCACAGAGATTTATTCAATTTGCTAAAACCAAAAAACATTATTCCTGCACATGGAGAAACTTCTAAGCTAACTGCAATGGCATCTTTAGCCCAAGAGATGGGTTACAAGCTGGGAAAAGATGTATTTATTATGGGTGATGGCCAGTGTATAGAATTGAAATAAATTTTTAATCTCTTTATTCTAGACGATAACAAGTGTATAGAGCTCAAACACAGAAAAGTTTAAAAGTTAAAGGACCTATAGAAAAGATATGTCTCTATTTAACTATAACAAGGTACCAACCAAGTTTAATGAATTGGAATTAAAGCCTGTTGAGGAAGTATTAAAGTTAGAAGGTGAAGCATACTTAGATTATTTAGAAGAGTTATCATATGAAATAGATAAAGTAATTACTCAATTAAGGAAAGATTTTTCAAAACATCTAAAGCCTGGAAAGGATAGGGTAGTAGCTTTAGCAAATGAGCTTCAAAATTTATGTAAAAATTATATTTTTAGGATTGTAAACAGAAATTTAGATAATATTGGAAAACATTTTGATGATATAAATAATCTTGCTCACAATATGACTTTAAGCCCTACTGAACCTGGAGTGATGTCTTATTCCACAAAAATGCTAGAGGATGGTAGTAATATTAGGAGTGATTCCTACGATTTAAAGAAAAAGCCAAATCCAGAAATTATGACTAAATTAAAACAACAATTAGAATTTCACTAAGCTTTGATGACTCTCTATTAACTAAAAAACCAAAACATTTATAAATACCCGATTTTTCTGGAACATCACATGGTCAAAAAATTCTATAGTCTTAATAATAAAAAGGAGTAAACCCCTAATTATTAAAATAGACTGTAGAATGTTATGCCCTGATAGTGTAGTTCGGTTGATCATGTCGCCCTGTCGAGGCGACGACCCGGGTTCAAAATCGGTGGAAAAAGAAGCTGAGTGAAAGTCCCGGTCAGGGCGTATGGACTGGTAGCTCAGTCTGGTAGAGCACTTGACTTTTAATCAAGTGGTCGCGGGTTCAAATCCCGTCCGGTCCTTCCAAAAAAAAATGGCAAAAAAGATAATTATTCCACAAGTGGATGTTTCATCACACCGCTTAGTACCCAAACACATCAGACTTACTGATGATGAGAAAAAAGTAGTTCTAGATAAATATAATATAGCATTATCACAATTACCAAGAATCTCAAGAGCTGATCCAGCTTTATTTGAAATGGAAATCAATCCAGGAGACATAATCAAAATCATAAGACCAAGTGTTGCAAGAGGTGAAGTTGATTATTTTAGGGTTGTAATATAATATGTCAAAAAATTTACTAATAAAAAAATACTTTGAAGAGCACTCTTTTATAGAGTCTAGCATTGCTTCTTTTAACAAGTTTATAGAATATGAATTACAAAAAACAATTGATGAAATTGGAGATATTATTCCAACAATTCTTCCTGCAGATGTACAGGAATTCAAAATTAAATTAGAAAAGATTTGGATTGAAAAACCACAAATCACAGAAGCAGATGGTTCAAAGAGAAACATCTACCCTGTTGAAGCAAGATTAAGGAAGTTAACTTACGCAGCTCCTATTTTCTTAGAAGTCTCAGCTTATGTTGATGGCATTCAAAGAGAAAGTTTTGTTTCAGAGATAGGAAGAATCCCAATCATGCTTAAATCAAAATACTGTCACCTACACAAACTTTCAAGAGATGAATTAGTTGAACATGGTGAAGATGCTTTTGATACAGGTGGTTACTTTATTATCAATGGAAATGAAAGAGTAATTATTACAGTTGAAGATTTACTTCCAAACAAAGTTTTCTACCAAAAGAATCTTATTGGCCCAAGTAAAAACACTGCTAAAATATTTTCACAAAGAGGAGCTTACAGTATCCCTCATGTAATAGAACATATGAAAGATGGAATAATTTACATATCATTTACAAAATTGAAAAGAGTTCCAATCATAACAATCATTAAAGCTTTAGGCTTAACAAAAGATCAAGAGATCATGGAACAGATTTGTGATGACAAAGATTACGATGATGTTTATATTAACTTATACAACTCAGCTGAAATTAAAACTAGTGAAGACGCAATGGAAATTATTGCAAAGAAGATTGGTTTAACACAACCAAGAGAAATCAAATTAGAAAAAACTCAAGATCAGCTTGATCATTACTTAATGCCTCACTTAGGAATTACTGCAAAAGAGAGAAAATTAAAAGCATACCATATGTGTAAGATGATTAAAAAATTCTTAGAGATTACAAAAGATAACAAATCAATCACTGATAAAGATCATTACAAAAACAAAAAATTAAAATTAGCAGGAGACCTTATGTCTGACTTATTCAGAGTAAACATGAGAGTTTTAGTTAACGATATTTTATACAACTTCCAAAGATTAGTTAAGAGAGGAAAGTTCCAATCAGTAAAAATAATTATTAGAGACAAATTATTAACTTCAAGAATTCAAAGTGCAGTTGCAACAGGTTCATGGGTTGGTGGAAGAAAAGGTATCAGCCAAAACATTGACAGAGTAAACTTCCTTTCAACAATGTCCCACTTAACAAGAGTTGTTTCATTATTATCAGCAACTCAAGAAAATTTCGAAGCAAGAGAGATTCACTCTACACACTTTGGAAGATTATGTCCAATTGAAACACCTGAAGGTACTCCAATTGGTTTAAGAAAAAACCTAGCAATGCTTGCACAAGTAACACAAGATGAGCTTGATGAAAGTCAAATTAAAAAAACAATAGAAAACTTAGGAGTTAACTTGATAAAATGACCAATGTATACTTAGATGAAAAATATGTAGGAACTGTTGACAATCCAACTAGTTTTCTTAAGAATATAAAAGAGGAAAGAAGAAAACAGAAATTACCTTTAGCACTTAACATTAATTACGATCCAGAATTCAATGAAATTGGTATCCACACTTCTACAGGTAGAGTTAGAAGACCTTTAATTGTAGTAGAAAATGGTCAACCTTTACTAACAGAAGACCACCTTAAAAAATTAGAATCAAATGAACTTACTTGGAAAGATCTTGTTGACCAAGGAATTATTGAATACTTAGATGCAAATGAAGAAGAAAATGCATTTGTTTCTTTAGCACGAAAATATGTTAACAAAGAACACACTCACCTGGAAATAAGTCCAGTTTCAATTTTAGGTTTAACAACATCACTAGTACCTTATGCAAACTTCGGTCAGAGTTCAAGGCTTAACAGAGGATCTAAAACTCAGAAACAATCCTTAGGATTATATGCAATGAACTACTTGCTAAGATTAGATACTGACATTAATATTTTACAATATCCACAAAGACCAATTGTTGGAACTTTCATGCACAAATTGGTTAATTTTGACAAACACCCATCAGGCCAAAACATAACAATCGCTCTAATGAGTTACGATGGTTATAACATGGAAGATTCCTTAATTATAAACAAAGGTTCAATTGAAAGAGGCTTTGGAAGATCATATTTCTTTAGACCTTACTCAGTTTCAGAGATTAGATACCAAGGTGGTTTGATTGACGAGATAGGAATTCCTGATAAAGAAGTAAAGGGATATCGTTCCGAAGATGACTACAAGTTCCTTGAAGATGATGGTATTGTTTATCCAGAAGCAAAGTTAACAGAAGAAGATGTTATTATTGGTAAAACTTCACCACCAAGATTCCTTGGTGAAATGGAAGAATTTTCAATTGCAGCAAACACAAGAAGAGAAAGTTCAGCTGCAGTAAGACAAGGTGAAAAAGGTGTTATTGATACAGTTCTTATTACAGAAAATGCAGAAGGTAACAAATTAGTACAAGTAAGACTAAGAGACCAAAGAATTCCAGAAATTGGTGACAAGTTTTCTTCAAGATATGGGCAAAAAGGAGTTGTAGGAAGAATTATCCCACAAGCTGACATGCCTTTCACATCTGGTGGAGTTACACCTGACATAATTTTTTCACCACACAGTATCCCATCAAGGATGACTATTTCACACTTAATTGAAGTTATTGCTGGTAAAACTGGCGCATTAGGTGGAACACTTATTGATGGAACTACATTTAGTGCAACATCAGAAAAAGATTTAAGAAAAATGTTATCCAAACTTGGCTTTAGAGAAGATGGTACAGAAAAAATGTACAATGGTGTTACAGGTGAAGAATTCAAAGCAAAAATCTTTGTTGGAAATATGTACTACTTAAAATTAAAATACATGGTTGCAAACAAAATGCACGCAAGAGCATCTGGAAGAATCCAATTACTAACAAGACAACCTATTGAAGGTAGAAGTAAAGGTGGAGGTCTTAGGTTAGGAGAGATGGAGAAAGATTGTCTTGTAGCTCATGGTGCATCTCTATTATTAAAAGAAAGATTTGACTCAGACAAAACAATCTTACATGTATGTGAAAACTGTGGCTTACTAGCAGTCTTTGATAGAATTAAAGGCAGAGCATCATGTTCAAAATGTGGAGCTAGTGCAAAAGTAAGCAAAATTGAGATAAGTTATGCTTTCAAATTATTATTAGACGAATTAAAATCATTAGGAATCTTTACAAGAATTGGATTAGGGAGTAAATATTAAGATGAGAGGGGTATACAAAAACATAAAGACAATTAAGTTTAGCTTAATGTCACCACAGCAAATTAAGAAGTATGCAGCTGCAAAGATAGTTACAGCTGAAATTTATGATAAAGAAGGTTACCCTGTTGATGGTGGTTTAATGGATACAAGGTTAGGTGTTATTGATCCAGGTCTAAGATGTAAAACTTGTAGTGGAAAACTAAAAGAGTGTATTGGTCATTTTGGTTACATTGATCTTGCAAGACCAGTTATTCATATTAAATATCTTAAAGCAGTTCAAATTTTCTTACAACACACTTGCGATGAATGTAGCAGGTTATTACTAGATGACGAATTATATTTAGAACAGAAAACAAAATATGATAAATTTATTAGCGAAGGAAAATACAATTCAGCAAAAGCATTGTCTGCTTTGATTAGAAAAAAGGCAAAAACAGCTAAGAAATGTCCTCATTGTAAAGCACCACAACCAGCAATTAAAATTGAGAAACCTTCAACATTCTTACATGATAATAAAAGATTAAGTCCTATTGAGGTAAGAGCAAGGTTAGAAAAAATTAGTGATGATGATTGTAGACTAATTGGTGTTAATCCAGAATTTGCAAGACCAGAATGGATGATTCTTTCACTTTTCGCAATTCCACCTGTAACAATGAGACCATCAATCACCTTAGAATCTGGTGAAAGGTCAGAAGATGACTTAACACACAAGTTAGGTGACATTGTTAGAATTAACCAAAGATTATTTGAAAACATTAATGCAGGAGCACCAGAAATTATTATTGAAGACCTTTGGGACCTATTACAATATCATGTTACAACATTCTTTGACAATGGAATTGCACAAGTTCCACCTGCAAGGCACAGATCAGGTCAACCTTTGAAAACAATCACAGAAAGAATAAAAAGTAAAGAAGGAAGATTTAGGCACAACTTAGCAGGTAAAAGAGTAAACTATGCAGGAAGGACAGTTATTTCTGGAGATCCAAAAATTGGATTTAACGAAGTTGGTGTACCAAAAGAAATCTGTATGGAACTAACAGTTCCAGAAAGAATAACAGAATGGAACATTGAATGGTTAAAAGAATTCATAAAAAGAGGCCCTAAAGATTATCCTGGTGCAAATTATGTTATTGTTGAAGGTAGTAAAAAGAAAAAAATTACTCCCGAAACTCAAGAAGTTATTTTGGATGAATTATTACCTGGTCAAGTAGTTGAGAGACACTTAATCAATGGTGATGTTTGTATATTTAACAGGCAACCTTCTTTGCACAGAATGAGTATAATGTGTCACAAAGTTAAAGTTTTACCTGGAAAATCATTTAGATTAAACCCTGCTGTTTGTAATCCTTACAACGCAGATTTTGATGGTGACGAGATGAACCTTCATGTTCCACAAACTGAAGAAGCAAGAGCAGAAGCAGAAATGCTTATGGAAGTTGGAACACAAATCATCGGTCCAAAAGATGGATTAAATGTTATTGGTTGTACTCAAGATGCAATTACTGGAAATTTCTTGTTAACAAGGAAGAAAACAAGAATGCCAAAAGAAGAAGCAATTCAGATGCTTTTGAAAGTTGGTGTTGATAATTATCCTAAAATGGCAAAATTCAAAAAAGAAGTTACAGGAAAAGAAGTATTTTCAGCTTTGCTTCCAGATGATTTTAACTTTGTAGGATTTTCAAAAACATGCTTAAAATGTAATGAATGTAAAAAAAGAAAATGTGACTATGATGCTTATGTTTTCATAGAAAAAGGGAATTTATTGACTGGAAAAATTGACAAAGGTACAATTGGTGAAAGTAATGGTTCCTTGTTAAGAGATATTCACAGATTAAACTCAGCAGAAATAACAATGGATTACTTTGGGAAAATTTTCAAGCTAGGTTTAGCATCTCTAGAAAAGAGAGGATTCACAGTTACAACATCTGATGCAGATATTCCTGATGCAATTTTAACAAAAGCAAAGAGCGCAATTAAAAAATCAATGGTAGATGTTGATGAACTTGTTGCACAGAGTAAGAAAAATAAGATAAAACCTTTCTCTGGAAAAACAATTGAAGAAACATTAGAATTAATGATTTTACAAAAACTTAACGAAGCCAGAAACAAGATTGGTGAAATGGTAAGTAAAAGTACTACTAGTGACAATAACATGATTATAATGGCCAGGAGTGGTGGTAGAGGTAACATTCTAAACTTAGCACAAACAGGTGTTTTAGTTGGACAGCAAGCTTTAAGAGGAAAAAGAATTGAAAAAGGATATAGAAACAGAACACTTTCACTATTCCAAGAGCATGATAAATCAGCAGAAGCAAGAGGATTTGTAAGACACAGTTACAAACAAGGTTTAAATCCAGTAGAGTTTTTCTTCCACGCTATGACAGGTCGAGACTCACTGATGGATACAGCTTTAAGAACTCCAAAATCCGGTTATCTTTACAGAAGACTTGCTAATGCATTACAAGACTTAAAAGTTGAATATGATCAAACAGTAAGAGATGCAAACAAAACAATCATCCAATTCACATATGGTGATGATAATATTGATGTTTCAAAATCAGAAAATGGTACTATTGATGTTAAAAAAATAATAAACGAAGTACAGGAAGGAGCATAAAATGTCAAAAATAGCTGAACAATACAAGGATAAACTTCCAGAAGGTTTATTTAATGAACTACTAACAGAAGGAAAGAAAAAGAAATTAACAGACAAACAGCTAAAAAAAGCATTTGAAAAGCTCTATGAAAAATATCAATATGCAGCAATCCAACCAGGTGAAGCAATTGGAATAATTACAGCAGAAAGTTTTGGTGAACCATCAACACAGATGACATTAAGAACTTTCCACTTCGCAGGTGTTGCAGAGATGAACGTTACACTGGGTTTACCTCGTTTAATTGAAATCTTCGACGCAAGAAAAGCACCTTCAACACCATCAATGCAGATCTACTTAAACAAACCTTACAATAAAGATGAAAAACATTTAGAAAAAATCATTGGTAAAATTAAAGGTGTAAAGCTAGGAGATGTTCTAGCAGAAATTTCAATTAATATTTTAAGAACTCAAGTTGAGTTTAGACCAAACAAAAAAAGAATGAGAGAATTAGGAATTAATGAAGATGATATCCTAAAAGGTCTAAAAGATTTTGCAAAAGTTGCAGATATTACACAAAAAGATAGCAGTTTCATAGTAAAACCTAAAAATCAAGAAGCAGGACTACCTGTTGTATTCTCTTTGAAAGAAAAAGTTAAAGATTTGAGAGTAAAAGGAATTAAAGGTATTCATGAAGTTTTACCAAAAAAAGAAGGTAAAGAAATTGTATTACTTTCTTCAGGTACAAATCTTGCAGAAGTTATTATACTTCCAGAAGTTGACAAAGATAGAACTGTTTCAAACGATCTTTTCGAAGTAGGCAGAGTTCTTGGAATAGAAGCTGCGAGACAAGTCATTATGGGCGAAGCAAGCCATGTTATTAAAGAACAAGGTTTACCTATTGATCACAGACACATCATGCTTATATCAGACCTTATGACAAGCTCAGGAGTAATTAAGGGTGTAACCAGAAGTGGTATCACAAGTGAAAAAGAAAGTGTTCTAGCAAGAGCCTCTTTTGAAACTCCAATCAAACACCTGATCAATGCAAGTCTTCAAGGTGAAATTGATTACTTAAACTCAGTTGTAGAAAATGTAATGCTTAACCAACCAGTTCCAGTAGGTACTGGATTACCAGGTTTAGTTACAAAAATGGGAAAGGATGGTGACAAAAAATGAAAACACTAAAAGATGCAGTTAAAGATCAAGAACTTACTTTTGGCGCAAAACAAACTATCAAAAAAATAAAAACAGGTGAACTTAAACAAATATTTATTGCAAGAGATTGTCCCGAAGAGCTCAGGGTGGATGTTTTGAGATTTGCAAAAATGGCAGGTGTAGAAGTTTCAGAAGAAGAAATCACAGGTCACGAAATTGGTGCAATCTGTAAAAAAGCATTTTCAATAAATGTTCTATGTTTCTAAAATGATTTTTGACCAAAAGATTATGGGTTACATCAACCTTTTTGAAAGATTAACAAGAGCTAAAGTTAAAGATTGCCTTGAAGAAGGAACAAGTTTAGTTTTCATTGTACAACCTGGAGAGGTTGGCAAAGCAATTGGCAAACAAGGTTCTACAATTAAAAAAGTTAAATTAAAGTTTAGAAAAGATATCAAAATTATTGAATTCAATCCTTCTCCAGAAAAATTCTTATTAAATTTAATATATCCTTTGAAATCTGAAGTAGAAGTTAGAGATGGGAAATTAGTTATAATGACAGCAAATTCTAGAGAAAAAGGACAGATTTATGGTCGAGAAAGAGAAAATTTCAAAAGGCTTAGTAAACTTGTTAAAAAATATTTTAAACTAGAATTAGTTATGAAATAATTTATCTCTATTAATTATAAATAAATTAACTCTTCTTATATGTGTTTTTCTACACTCAAATTTCCCTCTGTTGTTAGGGTTTTCAAAAAATTCTTTTGGTCGCGAAACAAGTATTCTTAGAATGATGCCACATTTTTCTCTTTCATTCTCTGCAATAGATGAAAGATCATACCCACTATTTTTATCAGCCCATAATGTCCCTACATTTATTCTAAAATTATAACTCTTTTTTTTCAGATCTTTTAATTGGATCCCATTTAACTCGAGTAACTGCCTTAATTCACTTCTATTTATTGCTCTTCTAAGAAACCTCATATCAAATCCACCATATTGTCATACTTAATTTCTTTTATTATTGATGCTGTGTTGTAGTCTTTTATTATCCTGGGAAACTTCATTCTGATTTCACTAATTACTGAATCAAACTGTTTTAGATTTTTTGCAACTATTTGTGTAGTTGTATCCCATCTTCCTGTTGTTTTAGCAACATAGACAACATAAGGGTGGCCTTTCAAAAAAGCAATAAATTTTTTCTCTTCTTGTTTTGTTAAATTATACAATTCGAAATTAACAAAGCTACTGATAGGATAGCCCATTTTTTCTGGGCTTAATGTGGTACTAAAAAATCTAATCACTCCAGATTTTTTCATCTTATTGATCCTATAAAGAACACTATCTCTCTGAATTCCAGTCTTTCTACTAATATTTGCAATAGATAATCTTGCTTTTGTATCTATGGTCTGTAATATCTTTTTATCTTTCTCGTCGAGTATAGTTTCCATATTTCTTAATATACTAAACAGATTTATATATCTTTCGTATTTTAAGCACTTTTTATTAGATTCTTTAATAGACTATGGTTTTCACCTAAATAAATAAGAAATATTGGAGGTAAAAATGGAAAATACAAGATTAACAATGGCACTTTTGCTTTTAGGGGCAGGTGTGTTTGTAACAAGTGGAGATTTGGTTTTGTTCCAGTGGGCAAGATCAAATTACATGTCTTACTTAGTGTTAGGTCTATCTTTGAATCTTGTAGGTATCTTTTTTTATGCACAGACTTTAAGGTTTGAAAGTGTAGGAGTTGCAACTGCTGCATTCTTAGGGTTAAACATTTTTGCTGTTGCCTTTGCAGGCTTTTTGTTTTTTGGAGAGAGTTTGAATCTCAGAGGAACTGTAGGGATGGTGCTAATTGCCTTTTCAATATTTTTAATAGAAATATAGGAGAAAAAAATGCAAATAATTAGAACAGAAACATTAGACCCTTCACAGGGATTAACAGACGCAATATTAGAAGGCCTATTGACACAAAATGGAATTAGCTCTAACCATAGTTACATCTATCGTGTGGCAGGATCAAGCGCTCTGCCTGAGTTAGAATCAAGAGGTAATGTTGGGAACCAGGATTTCATCAAAGGGTTCACTTCATTTAGATTCCCTGAGAGCACAGAACGAGGAGGTTACATTCATGAAGAGGATGACTTGAATCTTGGTGATGCACTCAATAATGTCTATAGCCCTATGTTAGTAATTTATAGAACTTCAGAGTTTGAAAACCTTGGATATGTAGCAGGTTGGGAAGATTGTTATGAGTTTAGACATAGGGGAGTGAGCTCAATGGTTGATACAATTGAAGCAGTGATTATAGGGGAAGAGTAAAATGAGAAGGCAAACAGATCAAAGAATAAGAATAGGTTTTTACTCAGAAGGCATTAGAAGATTTCCTTTGCTTAGCCCAAATGATCATGTTGACATATTAAGACAGAATGTAGTACCAGAAGTTTCATATGGTGCCTCTTGTTGGGATTTGGAAGTTTATCAATCTGGTTTGATACCCTTTTCCTCTTACCTCTCTAGAATAAGAAGAGATGGTGGTCGTTTAAATTTGTTTGTAGGTGGAGCTCCTAGTCAACCTTTTGATGAAGAAATGTTTGCTCAATATATGGAAGATCCTCATCCTGATGATACAAATTTAATAAATACATTAGAGTCAGCAGGTATGAGTATGCAGATTTCAGGTCCAGTCTTAATGGAACAACACAGCCTTGCAAGTAATATTGGGGGATATCAACAATTAAAGTCTTGGATAGAAAGTATTGGTGGATATTCAGATAGAATTTCAATAACCTTATTAACTAATCCCATTTTTTTGGATGGAATGGTAAATAGGGATGAAGGGCAATTAAGAAATGTGATTGCTTCACTTGAACCTTGTCAAAGGGAAAGAGTAATCTTCTCAGAAGATTTTTCAGAGATCCTTGAAAGGGGATCTTAATTTTTTATTTTCAGACATAGAAACATTTAAAAATACCTAAAAAAACCAAAATCACCAATGGCAAACAAAAGTAAAGGTTTAGGCGCTGGAAAGAAGCTAAAAGAAAAAAGGCAGAAAGCTAGATGGGCTAAAAAGATCTATAAAACAAGAGTTCTAAAGTTAAGAGAAAAGGCAGATCCTTTGAAAGGAAGTTCTCAAGCAAAAGCAATTGTTTTAGAAAAAGTTCAATTAGAAGCAAAACAACCAAACTCTGCAATGAGAAAAGCAGTAAGATGCCAGTTAATTAAAAATGGTAAAAAAGTTACAGCATTTGTTCCTGGAATGGGTGCAATCAAACTTGTAGACGAGCACGACGAAATTATGATTGAATGTATTGGTGGAAAAATGGGTAGGGCTAAGGGAGACATTCCATGTGTTCGATGGCAAGTAATCAAAGTTAATGATCAGTCATTAAGAGCTTTAGTAAAAGGTAAGATAGAGAAAGGTAGAAGATGATAAAACTATTCAACAAATGGGATACAACTGGTATCAAGGTCGAAGACCCTGGATTAATTAGGTACATTAACTTAGAACCAGTTATCATACCAATTAGTTGTGGAAGAAGTGCTTCAAACCAATTCTGGAAATCAAAATACCACATTGTTGAAAGACTAGCAAACAAGTTAATGTGTTCAGGCCACAAAGGTAAAAAACACAAAATTACATCTGGTCACAATACAGGAAAAGGTACAAAAGCTTATGCAACTGTTGAAAAAACATTCATGATTATTGAAAGTAAAACAAAAGAAAACCCAGTAAAGGTTTTAGTTAAAGCAATTGAAAATGCAGCACCAAGAGAAGAAATCACAACAATTGAATATGGTGGTGCAAGATATCCCAAAGCAGTAGAGTGCGCACCACAGAGAAGAGTTGACTTAGTATTAAGGTTAATGACACAAGGTGCATATGGTGCTTCCTTTGGAAAAAAGAAAAAAATTGAACAAGCTTTAGCTGATGAAATTCTAAAAGCTTACAACAAAGATACTGCAAGTAATTCCTTGTCAAAGAAACAAGAGTTAGAAAGACAAGCAGATGCTTCACGATAGAGCTGGCCATTGTAGCCATCTCAAACAAGTTTTCCTCCGAAAGCTTTATATGTTTCTTGGTTATTTATTTAACCAGCTGGTTATTTTTTTAACCAATAAAAAATGGATAAGATATTTCAAAATAAAGCATATAAGATATTAGAATTGTTTATGGAACACTCATTAAAACATTATCATATTAGAGAGATAGCTAGAAAACTTAATTTAAACCATGCTACAGTTGCAAAATATGTTCAACAATTATGCAAACTTAAACTAATAAGAAAAGAGCTATCTACATTATATCCCACATATTATGCAAATAGAGAAGATAAAATTTTTAGATTTTACAAAAAACAATACATGTTATATAAAATAAGGAAATCAGGATTAGTTAAATACATAGAAAAAAAATCTTGGCCAAATTGTATGGTTTTATATGGAAGTTGTGGAGATGGTTATTACACAGAAAGAAGTGATATTGATATTTTTGTAGAAGCAAAAGATATAGATCTGGATCTTTATCAGTTTGAAAAAAAGCTTGGAAAAAAAATACATGTTCTCTTTGAACCAAATATAAATGATCTTTCTAGAGAATTAAGGATTAATATTGTATTGGGCACTCTTTTGTATGGCCATATAAATGTTATGTAAGATTTTCAGAAAACCTGAAAGATTTCCGGAAAATTCTAAGCAGTTTTTATAAAAAATACAATAAATAATCTATTTATGATAACTTGGGAAGAATGTGTTGAAAGGGGAATTATTCAAAAAATAGGATCAAATCCTGAAATAGCTAATAAAATGTTTGCTATGGCAAGCTTAAGGCTGGAATTTTTGGATAGAGATATGGAAGAAAAATATACTTCTCTTAAAATAGAAGCTTATTATGATATTATCAAAGAATTAATATTTGCCAATTTATACAGAGAAGGCTATAATTGTAGTAATCATATTTGTTTAATAGCTTATAGCAAAATAAGGTTTGATTTCTTTAAAGAAGAAATAAGAGTAATTAATAACCTAAGAAAATTAAGAAATGATATTAGTTATAGGGGAGAGAATATTAGTAATGGTTTCCTTATCCAAAACGAAGTTAAATTCAAAAAAATTATAAAAAAACTCTCCGAAACCTTTATAAACAGTAATTTAATCAATTAACATAAAATGGATGCAACTAATCTTAGTATGCCACCAATGGGTGCGCAACAACCTCAAATGACCCCTGAATTAGAAAAAAAGATGAAAGATCTTAAGGGAAAATTAGACAAATATAAAGCTAAATTAATCAAAGATGTAAAAAAATTAACATCTATTTCTTTGTTACCACCACCAAAAGCAAGACCTGGTGAAAAAGTAAACAAAGACGAAGTTCACATATTCATTCTTATAGATGATGCAGAGGTAGACAAGTTCAAAAGAATGCCTTTGATCAATGACTTAACAAAACAAACAGCAGATCTTGCAAAAGATATTGACAAAAATTTCAAACCACAAGTTATGTTGATTTCTGAACTAAAAGAAGCTTGTTTTGATGCAAAGCATGACCTTATTGCAATGATTGCAACTTCAGCAATTATCCATGATAAAGGTTTACTCTCAGCATTAAAAGTTTCAGAGTTCCACAAAAACATGGCAGTTAAGAAATTTGAAAAGTATGTTGTGAGTTACATTGCAGTTGGATCCTTATTCAGAGGAGATGCAAACCCTAATGACATTGATGTAGCAATTGTTATTGATGACACTGATGTTAAAAGAATGTCAAGGTTAGAACTAAAAGACAAACTAAGAGCAATTATCTTATCAATGGGCCAAGAAGCATCAATGATTACAGGTGTTAAAGGCGCACAGTTCCACATTCAAACTTACATTTTAACAGACTTTTGGGACTCTTTGAAAGAAGCAAACCCAGTTATCTTTACCATGCTTAGAGATGGTGTTCCTTTGTATGACAGAGGAGTATTCATGCCTTGGAAATTGTTATTGCAGATGGGAAGAATCAAACCTTCACCAGAAGCAATTGACATGAACATGGAAATTGGTGAAAAATTATTAAAGAGAACAAGACAAAAATTACTAAGTATTGTTGGTGAAGACTTGTTTTACGCTTTAATGAATCCAGCACAAGCAGCACTTATGCTTTATGGTATTCCACCACCAACTCCAAAAGAAACAGTTAAGTTAATGGAAGATATTTTTGTTAAAAAAGAAAAATTATTAGAAAAAAAGTATGTTGACATTTTAGAAAGTATGAGAGCATACTTTAAAGATATTGAACATGGCCATGTAAAAGAAGTTACAGGTACAAAAGTTGACAAATTATTAAAAGATTCAGAAGATTATTTGAAAAGAATTAACAAACTGTTCGACGAGATTGAGTTAAGAAATGAGAAATCTGCAGTTGTTGAAATGTACAATCAAAGTATGACAGTTGTACAAGATTACATTGGTAAAAAGGTTACAAAAACAAACTTATCAAAAGAATTCAAAGCTAAATTAAAAGAAGACAAATTACCAGCTAAGATTGCAACAAATTTAGAAAATGTAATCAAAGCAAAAAAAGATTACGATGCAAAGAAATTGTCCAAACAAGAACTAAACCTAGCAAGAAAATCAGCAGCAGCATTCATCAGAAGCATTGTTGATATCGTTGAAAGGAAAAAGTACATGGAACTTGAAAAATTGAAGGTTAAGTTCAAAGTTAAGGACAAATCAGGCGAATGTTTGATTCATAAGAACAAAATCTTTATTCTAAAAGACCTTTCTAAAAAGGAAAATCTATTTAAAGGGCAAATTGATAAAGATGGTAGCATAACAAGTGTTAAAAAAGCAGATTTGAGTGAATATGAAAAGTTTATCTCAAGCATTGATAAACCTGAACGAGTGATGCTTAAGCCAAGAACACTTGAAACATTAAAAGATACTGTTGGCAAAGAAATAGAAATAGTGTGGTACTAAAAAAATGGAAGGATTGGTAAACAACTTTAGAAGAGCAAGACATCATACAAAAGGTAATCATATGATTATCACTGTTGAAGGTTATGACAGTAGAGAAAAATCTAAAGAATTGTTAGGCAAAAAAGTTATGTGGACCTCACCATCTGGAAAAGAAATTAAGGGTGAAATCAAAGCAGTTCATGGTAACAAAGGTGCAGTAAGAGCAATTTTTGAAAGAGGATTACCAGGCCAATCAGTAGCAACAATGGTGAAGGTGGAATAAATGGCAAATCTAAGAGCTTTTTCATGTTATAGAAAAATAAAAAGAGCTTACACTAGAAAATCTAAATACAGGACAAAAGGTTACATTAAAGCAGTTCCTGTTTCTAAAGTTATCAAGTATCACTTAGGTAGCCATAAAAAAGAATTTCCAAATCAAGTTGATCTAGTTTCTAAACAAGCAATTCAAATTCGTCACAATGCAATTGAATCAGCAAGGGTTTCAGTTGTTAGAAAATTAACCAAAGTTTTAGGAAGAAATTATCATTTTCATATTAGAGTTTACCCTCACCATGTTTTAAGAGAGAACAAGATGCTTACAGGTGCAGGAGCTGACAGGATGCAGACAGGTATGCAGAAGGCTTTTGGTAAAGCTATAGGTATTGCAGCGCAAGTTAAAGTTAAACAACCATTGTTCACAGTACACTGTGAGAAATCAGCTATTCCTCATGTTAGAGATTCTTTGAGAAGAGCTGTTCATAAGTTGCCTTGTAAATGTGCAGTTGTAACTGTTAAGTAAAATTTATAAAGAGTGAGTTAATTTTGTTTTTTATGGTGAAGAAAATTAAAGATATGTGTATTTTTTTTAATTATATTAGAGATCATGGTGCTATAGGAGATGTTGAAGTAAGTTATTTGAAAATTCTTGAATCTCCTAAAACAGCTGATGATAGAATGTGGGCAGATAGGTTGATGTGGGCAGGAGATACATTAGGATATAGGGTGAGATGTAGGACAGAGATAAATTTTCCAAAAGGTCCCAAACAAGTTGAATGTAATTATAGATTACCCTGGGTTTTAAGAAAGATGCTTAGTAGGTCAGAAGAGGATATGCTTTTACGTTCTAGACTTTGGTATTCCATACCTCCTTCTATTGAAAATTTGGATGTAATGTATGGGACTGAATCTGGCATGCCTGAGAGAAGAACTCTTAGAGAAGTTTGTTGTTAAGTAAAACTTATAAAGAGAGATTTAATTCTATTTTTTATGGAAATACTTTATGATTGCAAGGAATTAGAAGGAAGAGCATTACACACATGGGCCTCTCAGATAAGAGGTATAGCTAAGGTTCTGAATCCTACTGAAGGACCTTCTTCTCGTGCAGTTTATAGATTATGTGATGCATCTATTTGTGTGTTAAGTGATCCTGGACAAGTATGGGTTAGAATTGAGGGAGATGATTCTGATCTAGTTGAAAAGATTTGCACTTCTCTTAATCACAATTATGGTGATCAATTAGAAGAATTACACAGGTCTTCATAATTGTTTAGGGTTCTTGTTTGCTATTTTTTGTAATTTTTGTATTGATTACTGTTATTTATCTCTTGTAATTCCATAAACTTTAAATACTAGTTGGGTTGGTATGTGGATTAACTTCTTTGAAGTTTAAAATTGAGTTAATTGAGTAAAAATGAAGAAAAGAGAAAGAGTTATTGGAATATTAGGAGGGCTTGGGCCTGAAGCAACAAATAAATTGTGTTCTGAAATAACAGCCTTAACTCCAGCTAAAAAAGATCAAGAACATCTTAGAGTGATCACTTTTAACAATCCAAAAGTTCCTGATAGAACAAAAGCAATTCTAGGTCAAGATAAAAGTCCTGTTCGAGAATTGCAGAGGACAGCGAGGGCATTACAAAATGCTGGTGCTGATTTCATCCTTTTGCCCTGTAACACATCTCATTATTATTTAAGATCCATTCAGAGAGGAGTAGACATTCCAATAATAAATATGGTTGAGGAAACAGTGAAACATATTGTAAAAAATCATCCTGAAGTAACAAGTGTTGGTATTTTAGCAACAACTGGAACAATGTACACAGGCCTTTATGAAAAAGCATTAGAAAAATATGGTTTATCTGCAGTAACACCTTCTGATGAAGAGCAAGAAGGACTAATAATGGAATCAATTTATGGAGAGAAAGGTTTGAAAGCAGGTTTTCATGATTATCCTTACTTACTCTTAGAGAATGCAGCACAAAAATTATTAGAAAGGGGAGCACAAGTTGTGATTGCGGGATGTACTGAGATTGGAATTGTTCTAAACAAACCCCCTTTTATTATTATTGATTCTTCAAGAATTTTGGCAGAAGTAGCAGTAGAGAGAGCATCAATAAGAAGAACAACAACAGAAAATTTCTTATTCGAAGTGATTGTAGAACCCTATCTTTTTATCAAGAGAACAGCAATCGAACCTTTCTATTATATCAAAGATAAAACTTTAGATCTATTAGAAGCATAAGCTTTAAAAATAGAGACTTTAAACATTTTTTATTATGAAAATTGCAATTTTACATCAAGATTTAGAATGGGCTGAAGAAGAATTTCAGAGGCAGTTCAAAGACAGAGGAATAAAAGCAGATTTGTATGATGTTAGAGATTTGATTGATGATAGTTTACCTCTTCCTACAGTTCACAGTGATCCAAGAAGAATGGGTCTTATTTGTAAAGATGTTCCAGCTTTGAGAGATTATGGTTTAGTTTTAAACAGAGTTTATGCAAGTGTGGCAAATAGAAATTGGCAAGATAATATGAGAGCTTTAATGATGTTAGGATCATTAGAAGCTTTAGGAATGACTTGTTTAAATTCTCTTCATACAACTTTATCAGATTATAGTAAGTCTTATGCTTCAGAGACAATGCATGAAGCTGGTGTTCTCAATCCAAGATCATTACTTGTAACAGATTTAGATGAGTATGATAAAGCTGTAATTCCTTTTGTTGCTGAAGTAGGTTACCCTCTTGTTGTTAAGAGGGATATGGGTGGTAGAGGAAAGGACTTAGCAAGAGTAAATGATGAAGGAGAACTAGAGCATGTTTTACAGCATATGTTGAGCCCCACATATAAACGAAGTTATGATGCTGGATTAGTAGTTCAGCAGTTTTTACATAGTGTAAGAGATCATGATTGCAGAATTGCTATTGTTGATGGAGAATTTGCTTTCTCTTATAAAAGAACATTAATTTCAAGTGGAAGTTCAGATGACATTTGGTTAGCTAGTGTTGCTCGGGGATCAGAGATGACAGAATATACTCCTGAAGCAGATGATATAGAAGTAGCTAGAAAAGCAACTGAAGCCATTGGCGCAATGTTTAATGAAGTTGATATAACTTACACTTCAGATGGACCAGCTATTATTGAAAATAACCCTTCTCCTAGCTATGATGAAACAGAGGTGGACAGAATTAGCATGGCCACAGAGTTAATTGTTAAGAGGTTTATACATTAGGATGTCTCAAAAAAGAATTTTACTTATTGGACAAGCCTATGAAAATTTACCTAATGTTTTCTCAGAAAATGCTGAAGATGTAAGAGATATAACAAACTATTTTTCTACTAATGGTGTTGCAGTTAGTGTTGTTCCTTGGGAAGATATTCCTTTGGATTCTAGCCAACCAATAATGGCCTATGATTCAGAAACAAAATTATTTAGGCCCACTCCTTTAGAAGGGATAGATTTGGTTGTTTTAAGGCAATTAGGTTCTGGAAGTATAAACGAAAATTTAGGTACTCTAAAAAGATTATTTTATTATCTTCAAACTTTAGATGTTCCTACTGTAAATGGTCCTCAAACAATGCTTGAAAATGTTTCTAAAAAATACTTATTATTTTTACAAGAAAAGGGTTTTCCTATTCCAAAATCTGTTAGTTTATTATCAGAAAAAGAAATAAGGTCTTTTTGTGGTGAACAAATTAGAGATGGGTTAGAAGAAGTTATTAAACCCTTGGATGGAGGAGAAAGTGGAAGAGGTGTGGAAAAAGTAGAATCCAGGCCAGTTCAAATTTTTCTAGATACTTTTGAAAGGTATGGTTCTTTACTAGTACAACCTTATCTTAAAGGGGTTCAGAATGGAGAAGTAAGTTTAGTTTTTTTAGGAGATACTTTTTCTCATGCTGTTAAAAAACCCTTAAGTGGCGATATTCGAGTAAATTATTTTCCTGGAAAAGAATATGAGCATTATGTTCCTACAGATGAAGAGGTTGCTTTAGGAAGAGAAATTCGTGCAGTTTGGGAAACACCTATTGATGTTATGAGATTAGATTTAATTCACCAAGAGGGTAAGCCTCAAATTATTGAAGTAGAATTAATAAATCCTGCAATTTACGAGAGGTTAGAAGGAATAGGTTCTTTATTTGCAAAGAATTTATACAATTATTTATTGGAGACACACTTAAATGGATAAGACAAAAATTTTTTATGATGGGATAAGAGAATTAAGTCCTAATAAAGAGTATTTTGTTTACTTATCAGCTGGTTTTTCAAATTCACAACCAATTCCTCAATTACTTGAAGGGTTTGAACCAATTTTCATTTGTGGAGAATTACCTGGCAAGGTTCCAGATAATTTTATGTATTTAGCTGGAGAAATACTTGGAAGAAGAAAAAGAGGAAGAGATTTGAGTTATGAAGAATTTTATCAAGCTATTGTTAATTCAGAGAGAATACAAAAATTATTTCAATCTCTTGTAAGAGAACAAGGACATCTTGATATTAAAACATTTAGAAACCATCCCTCATTTGCTTCTCAATTTGAAGATCCTAGAATGAGGTGTTTTGGTTTAACTCCTGAACAAGCAGAAACCTACAATAGCAAAGTTAATCAATATAGATTATTTAATGGGCAATTATCTTTACCAAGATATGTTGCAACCACTGCTGAAGAAGCAGGAAGTCACTTTGAAACTGTTGCTTCATCAAAAGGGGTTTTTGTAAATCAAGATGTTGGTGGAGGAGGACACAGATCTCATTTATCAAATAGTAAAGAAGAACTTGAAGTTTACTTGGCAACTCTCGATCCAACTACTAAATTAATTCTAGCAGAATCTCTAGATTTAGCATTTACTCCTAGTATTGATATAATAATAGCAAACCCAGATGAAGTTATTGCATATGGGATTATGGATCAAATTTTTGATAAAAAAAATCCTTTGGGATGTAGAGGAAATGTATATCCTTCTTCAGTTCCAGAAGATTTAATGGAGGAGGTTGTTAAGCAAGCTTTAGTTGCAGGAAGAGTTCTAGCAGAACAAGGGGTTAAGGGATATGTTAGTCTTGATTTCAATATTGACTCTAAAGAAAGAGTTCTTTTTGGTGAGATAAATGCTAGATATGCAGGATCATCAGCAGAAAGAATGTTATTAATGGAACAGACAAGGCCTGAAAGATATCCTACTATTTTAGACTTAGAGAGAATGGCTATTTTTGATGGAACCTTTAACGGTTTCAAACTTTGGGAAGAACCTCAAGGAATTTTTGTTTTAAGAAGAGAACTTTATGCACAATGTTCAGGTAGAATAAATCATCCTCAAATTTTAATTCCTGATGAAACAGATTTGTTTCAGAGAAAGCAAGGATCTTTTGTTGGAATGGTTGAAGATGGATCTGAAGTTAAGAAGGGTGAAGCTTTAGGAAAATTTGTTGCAGTTGCAGAAAGTGCAAAAGAAAGAGATAGACAAGTTCAAGAATTAGAAGGTATAGTTGATTCTCTAGTTATTTAATAAATAATCCTTTATTTTTGCATTACAAGTAAATCCTTTACTAATACTTATTTGGTTTTTCTTTGAACTATCAAAAAGAACTAGTCCCAAAGTTTTATTTAAATCTCCAGTTTCTTTTCCATGTGAACATAAACAAGAGGGTCTGTTCTGATGAGATGAAAGAATTTGTATAAAATCTTTTTCATTTTTTGACAAATTTAATCCTTCAGTAGCAACCTTATATCTTAAAAAACTCCCAACATTTTTCTCTTTTTTCCCTTCATACTTTTCCATTTCACTAAGGATAAAATGGTTTGCATGACAAAATTTATCCTGGATTTCTTTTATAAGATAGTTTGTTCCAGAAACTTCAACATCATAAACTTTCTCTTTATGATAAACAATATAATTTTGTCCTGCTGATCTTTCCACTGTTGTAACTGTTTTAACAAAACTTTCAAAGCTTGTTGATTCTACTGCTGATCTTGTAATAAATCTTTTTGGGATTCCTTCATTTTTAAAATCATTACAAGTTAAAGCATTACAAACATAAAAAAGGCCTTTTGAGGTCATTGTTGCAGAAAATCCCATTAAAACTCCATAATAACAAACAGTTAGAACTTGAATTTCTGAAGGAAGTTTAACTTTAAGTAAAAAAATATCAGCAGTAAAAGGTCCATCTTCATTATGAGCAATAAAAACTCTATCTTTGTCCTTTAAAACAAAAGTTGTACATTGATCATGTTCTGAATCAGATGTTTTAAATATTTTTTTTAATTCAGGAAGGTTTAGTTTCATCAGTGTTCTAAACTCTACTTCAGCACCATCAGCCATCCCTTGCAATTCTTCGATATATTTTGGGAATTTTTTTTTGAGAATAGATAAGAAATTTTTATAAGCTATCTTAATCTCATATGTTTCAGACAAATTAACATATCCAGTAGTTTCTAAAACTTTTTTAATTTCTTCTTTAGTTTCTTTACCTATTTTAAAGCCAATTTCATAATTGCTACCAGAGGCTTCAATAACTCTTAAATTTTTCATAAAGAACTTAGAAGTTTAATATTATTTAAAATATGTGCAAAAAACACCCTACACAAACTTTATAAATACAAACTAAAAATTCAAAACTATGGCAGAAAAAATTTTCAAAGTAGAAGAATTAATCCCTCCTGTTTATGCAGAATTAGAGGGTGCATTATATGATTACTTCTGTGAACATAATTCTAGAGAGAGTCCTTTAGAAATTCAAACTTCAGCAGATTTGTCTGAAATAACAGGAATTCAAGGAAGTGTGTTGGACAGTATAAATAGAATATATCATTTAACAGGTGGTGTAACAGCAGTTTCAAGTTCTAAGGTGCTTAAGAGAGGTCCTCTAGCTTTAGTAAATGGAACCTTAATTACAGTTTTAATGGCAGACACTGAAGAAGCCTTAACACCTTACAGAACAAAAGTAGAACAGCTTTACTCACAAGCAGAAAAACAACAGCTAACACAGCAGTCAGCTTAACAAAACACCCTTCTAAAAAAATAATAAACCTTCTAAAACAAACTTCAAAAAACACAAATATTTAAAAACCAAACACCTCTCTAAAAGCCAATGAGTAAAAAATTAAAGAGGTATTTAATTAACCAACAGTTGCAAAGAGAAGAAGAAAGTGATGAACTGGAACACCTAGAAAACATCAACATTGCCATGTAATCACTTTTACCAAACAATAATTCTTATAAATTAGTTAATTAATACTATGTAGTATTCTAATAAAATGGAGGAAATAAAAAAATGAATGTTTTTGGATCACTAATTGAGGATGCGTTAAAAAATACAGAACAACAGACAGAAGAAGTCCAAGTAGGACAAGCTAATATTAAAGTAATCGGTGTAGGTGGTGGCGGAGGTAATGCTATCAACTGGTTATTCAAAAAAGGTGTACAGGGTGCAGAAATTGTAGCTGTTAACACTGATAAACAACACTTAGATCTTATCGAAGCTGACAAAAAAGCTTTGATTGGAAGAGATTTGACAAGAGGTCTTGGCTGTGGAGGATTCCCAGAAAAAGGAAGGGAAGCAGCAAAAGAACAGATTGGCGAAATTAAAGAATTCTTAAGAAATACTGACATGGTATTTGTAACAGCTGGTATGGGTGGTGGAACAGGTACAGGTGCAGCACCAGTTATCGCACAAATGGCAAAAGAATCAGGCGCAATTGTAATCGGCGCAGTAACAATGCCTTTTGAAATTGAAAGGGCAAGAATTGAAAAAGCTGAATTTGGCCTAGAACAATTAAGAACAGTTTGTGACACAGTAATTGTTATTGACAACAACAGATTAGTTGAAATTGCAGGAAACTTACCAATCCAACAAGCATTTGCAGTTGCAAACGAACTTATCTCAACAATGATTAAAGGTATTGTAGAAATTATTGCAGTTCCATCATTAGTTAACTTGGACTACGCAGATGTAAAAGCAATCATGACAAATGGCGATGTTTCAGTTATTGGAATAGGCGAATCTGACTCACAAAACAGAGTTGAAGAAGCAGTAAAGAGAGCACTAAGCAATCCCTTGCTAGAAGTTTCTTACGATGGTGCAACAGGAGCATTGATCCATGTAGCTGGTGGAGATGACTTGACTTTAGATGAAGTTAACCAAGTTGGTGACATTATTACAGAAGCACTTGACGCTGATGCAAATGTTATTTGGGGTGCAAGAATTGCAGGTGACATGAAGGGCAGAATCAGAGTTATGACAATTGTAACTGGAGTAAATTCACCTTATGTTCTTGGTGGAGAAATCGATGCTAAAAAAACTCAAAACATGAGCAGAAACTTTGGAATAGACTTTGTTTAGTCTTTTTTCTTTTTTTAATTTAAACTTCAATTTGATTTAAACCTATAAAACACTTTATATAATATTTAATCTTCTTTTTTTGTATGAAATACACAATTTTAATACTTGGACTACTAATCGCAGTATTAGTCTCTGGTTGTGATAGTGGTACAATAGGTGGACCTTGCGAATACTATCCAGATATTTACACTGCAACAATAACAGTCACTGAAGTTGATGGAACAGAAGTCCATTTTACTTTTGAAAAGGAAAGTTTAATTGGAGATGAAAACCAATTAGCTGTATATGAAATGTATAGTGACATGAATTTTACACACGATACAGGACTTACTGGCTATGAAGTTGGACAAGAACAATTAATTCAATTCCAGATTAGAAGCCTTGGAAGTTGTAGGCCATTTATCTTCGACTTTGTTGACTGGGAAGATTAACCTGTATAATCTATTATTTCTTTTTTCTTTTTTATCTTTGGTTTATGCTTTGAAATGTAATTAACAGTTTTACACCTTTCAATCTTTTCTCGAATAGCATTTCTAATAAATTCTGTTCTATTTGAGAAATGATGTTCTTTGCTAATCTTATCCATCTCTTCAAGTAAACTTTCAGATATTTTAAAAGTCATTAGTTTCATATATACAGTGTATATACAACAGCTATATAAAGCTTACTAAAAATAAATATATAAAGTGTATATACAGTTTATATACTCAAGCTGCATTTTCAAACTGGTGAAAAGAATCATGAAGTGTATAAGGAATACCTCTTCTATCTAATTCAGCTTTAACTTCTAAATAGAATTTTGCAACTTTGCTTTCACTATGTCCCATATATTCTCTTTCATTTCTTGACTCATTAAACCTTAGTTCTATTCTAAAATTTGCTTTCAAGCAAGGATCAAAAATAATATGTTGTGTATTTGAACTAGCCATAGCATCAGAACCTCCATCAAAAATAGGATGTTCTATTTCTTCTGTATTTAGAACAATTTTAACTCCTCCATATCCTGTTTCTTTAGTATTATAATCAAAAAAATATAATCCTGGTCTATCTGGATTTGATGGACCATGATGTCTTGTTGAGGCTTTTAATCCCCTTTTAAGTATATCCTCAATTATATCAACATAATCTCTAACTGAATATACTTCTCTGCCTGAGTCCCAAGAGCCATTATAACCTGGCCTGATGGTATGGACACCATGTATTAGTACTTTAGGAGGATTTCTTTCTAATTTAACATTCCCTTGATTAGCACCCAATTTCCTAACTGTTTCATGATCTCTTTTAAAAATAGCTTTTTTAAAATCCTCTTTTTCATTTAAACCATTCTCAACTTTTGTAATGAGTTCACTAATCCTTTTTTTAGCAGATTCTATTTTATTTAAAATCCTCTCTCTATTATGCTTTAGAGTTTCAAGTTTAGATTTTTTTCTGATCTCTTCTATTTTTGATAAATCTTTTTTAAGAGATGATAAAACTTCTTTAATTTCTTTTATTGATTTTCCTACTACACTAATATTTCTGAATGGTTCAGTATAAGGAATTTTTTTAAGTTCTTGTTCTACCCAAGTTAGAACTTGAGTACCTTCATCTCTAACTTTTTCTTCTCTTCTATATTGTTCTTGTTTAAGGAGATACTTAAAATTAGCTAATGAATCTCTTAAACTAAATGAAAGATCTAATAATCTATCTTTATCTTCTGTTGTTAACTCTTTACTTTGTGTAATTGCATTTGAATAAGCATCTAATTCTTCTCTGAGATCATTATTAGAAATAAATTTTGCAATTTGTTCATCTTTAATATCCTGAACTTGTATTTTTAAAGCATTAATCCTTTCTTTCAAATTTTTTAGCTTTGCTTCAATCTCTGCAGATTGTGCTTTAGAATTCTCTAAAAATTTCTCTTTTTTTCTTTTCTTAAACCAACCAAATGCCATAGTTCCTAAAGTTAAACATATCTAAACTTATAAATTTATTCACTTAACAAAACTTATAAATCCTAACTTTTCACACAAAACATATGATAGAAGACCTTTTCAAGAGAAAAATGCTTTCAGCAGGAGTAATCTCTTCTTTGGATGAACTAAGATTTGATGAAACTGGTCAAAAACCAGAACAAACAATGCCTTGGAATCCAGAAGAAAGAAAAGCATTTGAAGGAAGTATGGATGTAGAACAAATAGCAAATTATGATCCTGTATATGTAAGTAGTCTTGGAATTGGAAAAGGTGATGCAGAAATTTATCTTTTCTATATTGTTGATGAGGTTGATGGAACTTATCGTGGTTACCATTCTTTATATCTTGACAAAACTGGTAGAAGTGATGTTTTTATCTATATTTATGATGAAAACACTCTAGAGGTAAAGAGTATAGTGCTTGATCAACCTAATCGAGAAGAACTTTTATCCTCATTGCTCTTTAGTAATGGTGCAGCAGAAGCTGCACAAAGACATCTCCAAACAGCAGAACAAACAATAGATTATGTGGTCTCTTTGTTCAAAAAATACACAACACAAGCAATAACTCAACAATCATTAGAGGCCTAACTCTTTCTTGAACCTTCGAACAGTATTCAACACATGCTCAGGCTGCGTTTTTAAAACACGACAAGTCTCCAACAAAACATCGCCGTCAAACTTCTCCTTAGATTCAAGCTGCACCAAAAGATCCTTCTTTTTCTTCTTAACAACTTTCTTCCAAAGTACAAACAATTCTTGAGCACGACCAGGCACTTCATAAACTTTACAGTCCAACTCTTTAGCTAAAGAAACAAGAACAGAACCAGCCTCTTCTTCAACTTGCTTAGCAGCATCACCAGCAACAAACACTAAACGAATAACTCCATCCTGAACTTTAACAGTCTTAATAATCTTAATCTCTTTAACCTCAGCAGTATTCCTAAGATGAGTTCCACCACAAGCTTCAACATCAATACCAGCAATGTCAATAATCCTAATCTCCTTACCAGGAACAGCACCACCTTGATACAAACCCATCCCATACTTTTTCTCAGCTTTATCTCTAATCATAAACTTACTAACAACATCTAACCTCTGTTTAACAATTTTGTTAGCCTCTTTCTCAATCAACTCAACCTCTTTTTCAGAAAGTGAATCATAATGAGTAATATCCAACCTAGCTTTGTCAACATCTTTGAAAGCACCAGCTTGATTTATATGTTTACCAAGCACTCTTCGTGCAGCCAAGTTAATAATGTGTGTCGCAGTATGATGAAGAGCTAACTGTTTTCTTCTTTTCTTATCAATTTTACCTTTAACTTTGTCACCAGTTTTCAAACCTTTAACTTTGTGAACAATAATCCCACACTGTTTAAACACATCAACAACTTTTTTTCCATTCAACTCACCAATATCATGCAACTGTCCACCAGATGTTGGATAAAATGCAGTTTTATCTAAAACAACAAAACCACCTTTAGAAAATAAAACCCTAGCAGTAAAATCTAACTTAAGGTAATCATCAAAATACAAAGCTTCAGTCTCAGGTAACTCAGGCATAGGAACTTGTTGTTTACAACTCATGCCTTTAAACTCTCTTTGCTCATGCAACTCTGCAATCTTTGTATAAAAATTCTCAGGCACCTTAACACCAGCCATCTCAGGCGAAATCCCTTGCGAATCGTACAACTTTAATAACTCTGACTCAGAAACCTTCCCAAGTTTAGAAACTACGCTCTTGGCCCTCTTTTGTGTGTTCAAGTACTTAGTTTTCTCTACATCAAGTATTTTTTTAACAGTTTCTAGATTTTCTTTCAATTCAGGAAACAATTTTTTTAATTCTTGAGCATGCCACTCACAAACTTCAGGCAAATAAATATTCCAATCATTCTTTTCAATAAAACCAAAACATCTCCTTGTTAACATTCGAAGATTATAACCTCCACCAACATTAGATGGCAAACCACCATCACCAATTGCAACCAAAAGAGCTCGAGTGTGTTCAGCAACAGAATAAATTCCAGAAAGTGGCAAAATCTTTTCTTTCAACTCTTTAACAGGAACACCAATCTTTCTAGCAACAGACTTCCAAGCCTTATCCATATCTTCAACTTCATCATTATTCAACAATCCACCATAAGGTGCAAACTTTTTTAATAATTTTTTATCAACTTTAAAACCTGTTTTTTTCAATATCCTGTTTAAAACATCAGGGAAAGTTGCATCATATATTGTATTAGCACCTTGCGAAAACCAGCTACACCTCTCATGACCCATCCCCATATCTAAAACTTTTTTGTTCAAACTTTGTACACCATTAGGGGTTTGCTCATACAACATGTAAACTTGGTTCCAAATTTCAGCACCACCAGAAAACATTTCCATACAACACCCAACATTACCTCCACCAGCCCAAGCATCTTCATGAAAAGTAACCTCTTTGTTATCAAGTCCTAAACCTTTCTTGTTCCACTCTAACATGTGTTGGAAAGCTTTGTTCTGATCCCAATCTTTTTCTTGCACAAACTGATGCTGCCCAATCATTGAAAATAAATCTAAGTGACTCATTGTAACTCCAACATTATCAGTGTCAGAAAATCTCAAACATAACTGTGGAATTACTAAAGGATTCGCAGGTGGTTCAACTTCACCAGAAACAATGTAAGGTTGAAAAGCAGCAATAGAAGCATTAGTGTATTCCATTGTTGGATTCCAACGAGAAACAACAGGATATCTTTTAATTGCAGTGTACCCAAACTTCTCAAACATCTTTTTATACTTTAACCAAACATCAGTATAACTTAGATTTTTTCCTTTCTTTCCAATAAAACTATACTGTTCACCAGAACAAGCAGGATCACCACAAACATCTCTATCTTTAACACTCCAAAAAGGCTTTCCACACTTAGAACATTTGAATCTTTTAAACCCTTCTTGCTTTAGAGTTTCAACCGCATAATACTTTTCAGGGTTCTTCCAAAAAGTAGGTTTGTACTTTTCTTTGATAACCTTATCAGGTAACATATTAAAAATAAAAAGAATAAGAATTTATAAACTTTTACAAACTGCCAAGCTTTCTACGAAGCTCATCTAACTGTACTTCAAGTTTCTCATTACCAGTTAATTCTTTTTTCTTAACCTTTTTTACTTTGACTTTCTTAACAGCTTTGAACACTTTTTTGCCTTTCACAGATTTTACTTTCTTGACTTCTCTCATTTGCATAGGCATATCTTTTAACCCGACTAATTTACTTAACCTACTCAAACTTCTCATCTTTGTTTTAAACAAGGCAAAAGTCTTAACTTTTTCTTTTTGGATCTCTTTAATCCTTTCATATCTCTTAAGAAGTTCAACAACAGTAATGGTAGAAGAAAGCAATTCTTTCCTTTTACTAATAGGATTGTCTATCCTCACATGTACAACACTTTCACTTCTTTTTTTTGTAGCCATTTTTATTCAAATAGGTTTCGATCAATACTTAACAGTTGAGTTCTTATTTTTTCAAGATCACCATGCCATGCTTCAAGTTCTCTGTCTTCTTCTTCCTTTAACTTATTCATTTTTGCAAGCACACCTTCAGCATCACTAAGCCTTTTCTTTAATTTCCCCAGATTATTCATAACATCTCTATACTTGTCTATCTTAACAAATAAAGGTTGTTCAGGGCCAGCACTAGTTGTTGGCATCTGTGGTGCAGCATCCATTACTGGTTGTTGAGAAACAGCTTGTTTAATTTCAGCAGCCTCTGCAGGCATTTCTTGTTTTTGACCCTCAAAAGTAGGAATTGATTTTGGTAATTCAGGAAACTCGAGTGGTGGTAGATTACCTTCTTTTTTCTTAGAACCGAATAGTCCCATTATAGTACACCTCCAAGATTATACTTTTTAATTTTAATGGGCTTGCTTATTTAAAAACTTTTCCATTAAATATTCTCGAACAAAACCTTTATATAGGGGTTAATTCCTAAGTAAAGCTTACTGTAACACTATGAAGATTAATAATCAAATTATAGAGGAGACAATCGTTGACCTTGTTGGTGAAGATTTGCCCCCATTGCTTAATATCTTACTTAAAGGTAAAGCTAACATTTCTGAATTTAAAATAGCTGAACAACTTAATGTTACTGTGAATCAAGTGCGTAGTATGTTGTACAGATTACAAGAATACAACTTAGTTGATTTTATGAGGAAGAAAGATAAAAGAAAAGGTTGGTATATATACTACTGGACTCTAAATAAGAAAAACACTTTTGGATTGTTAAAAGAGTACAAAAGAAAACAATTAATAGATTTAAAAATTAGATTGAAAAGAGAAGAAGTAGGTGGTTTTTTTGTTTGCCCTGTTGGATGTATGCGATTAAAGATGGACCAAGCAATGGAAGTTGATTTCAAATGTCAAGAGTGTGGGACTTTGTTAAAAGATCAGAATAATGCTAGAACTGTTGAGAATATTCAAAAAATGATTAAAGAGATTGAGGTTGAGTTGAGTGAACCATTACAACTTGAAGGTGCACTAAAGAATGTTCTAAGAAAAAGAAGAGAAGTTAAAAAGAAAAAAGTTGTAAAAAAGAAAGTTGTAAAAGAAGAGCCTGTAAAAGAAGTTAAAGTTGTAAAAAAGAAAGCTGTTAAGAAAAAAGTAGTTAAGAAGAAAACAGTAAAAAAGAAAGTAAAAAAGAAAGTAGTGAAGAGAAAAGTTAAGAAAAAGACAGCTAAGAAAACAGTAAAAAAGAAAGTTAAGCGAAAAGCAGTAAAAAAGAAAGTTGTCAAAAAGAAAACAGTTAAGAAAAAAGTAAAAAAAGCACCTAAGAAAAAATTTCTAAAAAAAGTTACTCGATTAATTCGAGGGAAGAAGAAATAGATTTTTCAATATCCTTCTCAGAATCAACTCTCAAAGCAACTCTTGCAATCTTTCTCCAATTTTTTCGCATTTGAAGATGAGCTTTCCAACGAGATCTAATTGTTCCAGGCATTCTATGTTCATCACCACCTTTCAAAATCCTAGCTTTAGCAGTTTCCAAAGAACAAAACACTTCAATGATAACAATCTCAATATCATTATCTCTACAAAACTTGTAAATCATTGACCTTGATTTAGGCATATCAAAACAAGTATCTAATATAACATAATCGTGCTTCCTAAACTCTCTCAAAATTTGTTCCAACTTAGCACTATGACAACCTAATCTTGCTTTAGGATCACTCCAGTCCTTACCTTTCATATAATTCTTTGCAAACAAATCAGAATCAAAATACAAACATTTTCTTAACCTCTTAACCAACCTCCTAGCAAGATAACTTTTTCCAGATCCAGGCAACCCAGCACATATTATTAATTTCATCTAAAACATCCCCAACAAATTAGTAAACACATGATAACCATCTAAAGGTGGGAATGGAATCATGTTAAAGATAAACAAAAACAAGTTCAATTTTTTTGAAATTGCCAAACCTACAGCAACCTTATGACTCACTTTGTGATACTTCAAAACATACCAACTAGCAAAAAACAATAACAAATTAACTAAAGGTCCAGCAAAAGCAATAAAAAATCCTTCAAAAGCACTAACCCCAGCAGGAATTGAAACAAAAGCAGGAGCTAAGATCAAAAAAGGTGAACTGATCAACTTCAACACCACACCCAGACCTAAACCAAACCAATAAACATGAAAGGTTGCAGTGTAACCCATAGCCATTGCAACAAACTTGTGCCCAAACTCATGCAATATTACTGCAGGTGCAGAAACAATAGCAGCAAACCAAAGATCATCAAGTGAAAACCTCTTCTCAATCTCAAAAGGACCACGAGGCTTTTTAATAAATCCAGAGAAAATATAACCTAATGCAACAGTCATTACAGCCAAACTCAAAATCTCAGTTAAACTTAACATACCAAAACAAATAGAAAATATATTTAAATAACTTCCCCTAAGAAATAGTATGCAATATTTAATCCCAATAGTAGCATTCTTAGGTTTAGCAGCAGGAATACTCTTAAAAAAAACCTGCAAAGAAGAGATAAAGCCAGGAAAACCTTACTTCAAAATTTTAGAAAAAATAATCTTAGCAATAATAATAATTTCAATATTCCATTTCAATTACACAAATGACATTTACTTTTACCTACTAATAATTGCAGGATTGGGTTTGGGTTGGTTATTATCTTACAATTACTTATACTTTGGAATTGCACTAACAACATTAAATCCTTTAACAGCAGTACTAATCTTCATATATGGCTTGCCTAGAGGAACACTGAAACCAGAGTTAAAGAAAAACATAGTATTGTTTGCACTGCCTTTCTTACTATTATTAATAAATTACAATTTTACAAGTGTTGCTATAGGTGCATTAACCTCAATTCTAATTAAAAAAATAAAAAATTAATTTTTCCTTCTAAAGGTGAAAAGTTATGCAGCTAATGCTGCATTTTTTCCAACTTCTTCATCATTGATTGCATCTTGCAATGCAGAGTCTATATTTTTAGATCCTCTCAAAACATTTCCACTATTCTCAGAAGTATGCAAAGCTCTTCCTTCATTCCTAGAATAATGTAAAGCCTCTTCTGTGTTAACTGATCTACTAACAGCTTCATCTCTATTCTTTGAATACTTTAAACTCTCTCCTGAATTTTGAGAATAAGCAATAGCTTCTTCTGAGTTTTCACTATAATCTAAAGTTGATCCTGTATTAACTGATCTTTGCAATGCCTGTTTAGAGTTCTTTGTTCTTTTCAATACATTATCTGAGTTAACAGAATATTCTAATGCTTCTCCAGAGTTTTGAGAAAACCTTAAAGCTTCTTCTGAGTTATAAGAGTCTTTTAATGTTTGTCCTGTGTTTACTGATTCTTCTAAAGTCTGTCCTGAATTAACACTTCTTTCTAATGCTCTATTACTATTTCTAGACTGTCTCAATGCTTTTCCAGAGTTTTTGGAAAATCTTAATGCTTCATCACTATTCTCTGAGTTTTTTAATGCATAATTTTCATTTTGGGAATTTTCTAATGAATTACCTGAGTTTTCAGATCTCTCTAATGTTTGCATATTATTTAGAGATTTCCTTAAGGCATAATCTGAATTTACAGAATGTTCTAAAGCAAATTCAAAATTTACAGATCTATGCATTGTTTCTCCAGAATTATTAGATTCTTTCAATGCTTTTCCAGAATTTTTAGATCTTTCTAATGATCTTCCTGAATTACTAGAATATTGTAATGCTTCTTCTGAGTTTTTAGCTCCAAATAATGCTCTCTCTGAATTTTTACTCCATTCTAATGAATCTCCTTCATTTTCAGAAAACTTAAGTGCATACTCTAAATTTTTAGAACTATTTAATGCATATTCAGAATTTCTTGACTCTTGCAATGCTTCTCCAGAATTTCTTGACTCCTGCAATGCATCTCCAGAATTTTTAGAATTACTTAATGCATCATGATTTTCAGAATTCTGCAATGCTTCTCCAGAATTTTCAGAATCATCCAATGCAGACTCTGAATTTTTAGAACGTTGTAATGCTTTTCTAAAGTTTTTAGATTTCCACAATGCATGTCCAGAATTTTCAGAATATTTTAATGCTTCTCCTGAATTTTCAGATAAACTAAGGGCATCTCCACTCAATTTAGCAAAATGTAATTGTTTTCTTCTAAACTTCAAACCTTCTTCACTTTCTGTGATAACTGCTCCTAGGCCTCCATACCCAACACTCTGCAAAACTTCAATATCTCCATTAATTGTATAGTGTACAGTTGTCGCCAATCCTGCAAATTTTGCATTCTCATGCTCCATAAAATCAAACAAATCGCCTGGCCTTTTTCTATAAAACTTAGCTAAAAAGCTCTGTATTTGTCTTAATCTATCTCCTCTTTCTTCAACATAGGCTTGTTCAATCATTCCTATTAATTTTTGTTCCTTTTCCTCGATTGTTCTTTTTTCAACCATTTTTATTTCCTCCTCCTCCCAATATACAAAATACAAAAATTGATATATAAATATTATCATTATATTATAATAATCTATTATAATATTATAATTAACCCAAAAATTTAAATATAACCTCTTCCACTAGAAATACATGAAAAGAAAAGTATCAAAAATAGGTCCAACAACATTAATGGTATCTTTACCAGCAAGATGGGTAAGAACAAATAATATTAAGAAAGGAGATGAATTGAATTTAGTAACAAGTAGCAAAGATATTACCTTTTCATTAGATAAAACCAGTCAAAAAAAGAAAGAAATTTCTCTTGATATTAGTTCTTTTGACAGAAAGATGATTGTTAGATACATAGAATTACTCTATATTAATAATTATACAAAAATCAAATTACATTATAATACAGACATAGAATATAATCATAGATATAAAAAAATGGAGAGTAGAAGAAAAAGAATTAAAGAATTAACACACAGGTTTATTGGAATGGAAATAATTTCACAAACATCAAATTCTTGTGAGATCAAATGTTTCCTAAATGAAAAAGATCAAAATCTAAAAAAAATAGAAAGAAGAATTTTTGTTTTAATGAATGACATGATGGATGAAATTATTTCTTGTTTAGATGAAAAAGAAAAGAAAATTTTAAGTCCAATGATAGATCAGCATGATAATATTGCAAAATTTATTGCATATTATCTTAGAGTTTTGAATAATAGTGAAATAAGTGATGAAAAGAAATTACAATTATTTTCTTTTTACATGGCAATAGATAGAATGGTTGATAAGATTGTTCATGTAGCAGATGTTATTGAAAAAAAAGGGATCACCAGGAAAGCAAAAAAAGATATTGTTCCATTTTTTGATTTTTTAAAAAAATTAATTGTTTCTTTAGAAAAAGGAAAAATAGAAGAAGACATTATCAAAGAGAGATACAAATTAGAAAGAAAAATAGAATCCTCTGATTACACACATAAAGAGTTTGCAGTAATGTCAACAGTTGCATCAATTTTAGATATACTAAAGGATTTTATGCGAGTTATTTTGATAGAGAACTTTGAGCAGAGTTAAGATAAGATTCTATTTGAATAGGATCAGGTTCTGGATCTAAACATGCAATAACTGCTCCACTTAATCTTTCTGGAAGATTTGTATTTATTTGATCATTATACTCTCTTTGTGCTTCTTGGCTTGTATAATAAAGAGATTTTGCATTTTCTCTAAAATCTTTTCTACTAAAGTTTAATTTATTAACTCCTTTTTTTCTCATAAGTGGAACAAACCCTTTTCTTATTACTCGAGATTGAAAATCAAAAAGATGTTCAGCAGTTAACATTTCATACAAAATTAAACCTAAAGAAAAATAATCATTTTGTTTTATAACAGAAGGTGCTGCATAAGATCTAGATCCTTCTCCTTCTTCACCAACTTTTCTTGCTTTACCAAAGTCAAAAATTTTTAAAACTCCATTTGATAATCCTATATTGTGTGGTCTAAGGTCTCCATGAACAATGTTTAATTTTTCTAAACCCTCAATTCCTTTTAGAATTTGTGTATTCCAATCTATAATAGTTTCCAAAGGAAGAAATTCATAAAGTTGATCAGCAAGGGTACCATCCTGCATATATTCCATAACAATATTTCTTTCTCCTCCTAGTTCATAACCAGCATGAAAAACAGTAACAACATGAGGAAGAGAACCAACTCTAGCAATTCTTTTATATGCTTCAAATTCTTTTTGTGCATGATCTTCATTTTCAAGAACTTTCAAAACTCTTACTTGATCAAAAACTCTTAATACAACCTTATAGGTTTGACCACCCTTACCTTCACCAAGCCTTGCAATAACATCATAATCAGGAATATTTAACCTAGAAAAATGTAATATTTCATCTAAATCTTCAGCTTCTCCATGAGCCAATATTCTTCTAGCTTTAACAAGATCAAAAAGATGATATACACCAAGGAAGCATGATTGTTTTCCTGAAAGGAATTTTTTTTCTAAAAGATAAGAAGTTTCTCTTCTCATAGAAGGAACATCTACAAGATTTGCTCGCTGATACTTAGAATCCAAAACTTCTTGTACAAATTTATAACAATCATCTTCAATAGGAACTAGTGGTTCTTCAAAAGCACTTAGAAAAAATTTGAATAAAAGTTCTCCTGGAATTGCACCAAAAGATTTTTCTAAAAATTTATTAAGAAATTTAAAAGTAGTTCCTAAATTAGTGTCAAATGTCTTTGAATAATCCCATTCTAAATCCTCTTGTAAAGTTTCTTGGGCTTTTTCCCCAATATCCTTATATAGAAATCTATTTGATCTTTGTAATTTTTTTATTTCATCAACAACTTTAGTACCTTCACCTAAATATCTTGTAACTAGTTCTTCAAGATCATCACCAAATCTATTTGGGTCTTCTGGTTCAGGTTTATTTTCAGGAAGGCCTGTCCACATGAAAGATTCAAATGAAGAACTTAGTCCATCATATCTGTCTCTAGGAGGTGCAAAAATTTCATGAAAATATTGTGGGTCGTGTTCAATAAGCTTGATAATAGCAACAAGTCCACCTAATTGTGAAGATTTATTACTTTGGACAAGAAACTTTTTAAAAAGATGATAAGAGTCAAGCTTTCTTCTTTCTCTCTCAAATTTTTCTAATCTTTCAGCCTTTTCATCATCAGTTAATGGACTCATTTTCATGTTTTTCTAGAAAACTCATCCTTTAAAAAGCTAACCTTTTTAATTACCAACCAGTAATTAAAATAAGCTCCTTTGTTTGCTCAAACCAGGACTTCTCAACCCAGCATTAACAATTGGCCACAAAAATTCTCTTAACCTGTGCTCATAAACTTCCAAAGCAACCTCGGCACCCATGAACTTACTAACCTCAGTCTCACCTTGCAGAGAAAAACCATATCCCAAACTTTCTCCTTTTTCAACACCATGCAAAATTGCTTGCTTAATAAAACCAATCCTTGCAGCAATAGAAGAATATTCAAAATAATCTTTAACCATTTGTTTACGAGCAATAACCAAATCAACCTTATGAACATCTCTTAAACCCTTTAACCATTCTTCATAAACATGCCTAGCTCTTTCAGGATTACCTCGCAAAAGAATCTCTTCCATAACAGAAGCAAACAATCTTCTTTCATAATTTGTCCTGTACCTTCTTTTGCTATAAACATTAATACATTGAGTATAAAGATTATTATTAGCAAACCAAGCAAACCTACTCCTACCCACAGACAAAACATTTCCTTCAGAAACCAACAACGCTAACCTAGACTTCCTCAACCTATCAACATCACCTCTAGCAACAGAAAAGTAATCAGAATGATTAACTTCACAAGGCATAACATCTTTAAACATTTGACTAAACACTTTTAACCTTTCTCTAGCATCATCCAACTCTATTCCATAATTATCCCTAAACCTAAATTAATCATCAGAATGCAAAGCTTCAACAAAAGGCTTTTTCAACCAAGCTTGCAACCCCAAAAGATACCTCATCTTAACACTATCATCAACCATAATAGATTCCTTTTTTTGCAGCCAGACAAGTAAACTCATAATCATCTTCACCAAACAAAACAGGATAAAATGTTTCTTCAAATAAACTCAGTTCCTTAAAGTTTTCAGCAAAAAGAATGTTTTTATTAATAATTCTATAAACAGAAAATACTTCTAAGTGACATCCCAGTAAGCTTATTATAAAATCAACAATTCTATCTATTTTACTTCCTTCTGGGATTTCTAAAGAAAACCCTCTACAGAAATCAATAAGTGCCTTTCCATTTGCTACATCAGAGTTCATCAAACAAACTTTATTTATTCCTCTCCCAGAGATTAAATTCAATAAACTCTCATCTTTCCTAGTTAGGATAAAAAAAGGATCACTCTTGGCTTTAGTTGAATGCAGATCTATAACTAAATCCATTTGTTGAAGAATTTTAACCAAGTCATAGGCTAGCCTTTCTTCATAACATCCTTCTTTGTTTCCAGGAAACACTCTATTTAAGTCCTTATCAATAAATCTTTTTCTTTCTTGGTAAGCTCGATAGTTTGCTTTAATGAAATAGAGAGAAAAAATCTCTCTTCCATCAATTCTTTTTCTAACTTTCCTTGAAATCTCTAACCCTTCAATTTCATCTCCATGAACAAGACTTACAATTGCAATCTTCTTCTGACCCTTACCCACTCTTTCAATATTGTTGTTTAAATTCATAAGGCACCTCCAATTCAATTAATTTTTTTGCTTTAATTTTATTTTCAAAAACTAAACACCCATTAACTCCTTGAAGAAACTGTTCATCAATCACTTCACCAATATCTCCAATAATCCTAGAATCAACATTCTTTATCCTAATCTCCTTTGCCCCACTATCAAACAACAATTTTGTCCCTTCTCTTCCTCTAGCTAATATTTTCCTATAAATTTGACCAATCCTTTCATTAGCAATATCAAAACTCAAAACTTGTGGGAGATTTTTTCTTCTAGCAAATGTAGCTTGTGAATCATCTTGTTCTTCTAAAACATAACCCTCTAATAAAAGATGTTCAAAAGCTAATCCTAGAACTTCATTTGTTTCATTTACAGCCAAAGGAAATACATCTTCTAAATATTTATTTCTAATATCTGTCCCTTGAGTTCTACAGAGGATTGGTCCAGTATCAAACCCAGCAGAGATCTTAAAAGCTGTTGCAACCAAAGGCCCACCTTCAATAACAGAATATTCTAATGGAGCAATACCTCTGTGTTTTGGTAAAGCTGAAGGATGTGTATTAAAAACTCCTTCTCTAAAACTTTCAAAAAACTCTGGTTGAATCTTGTGTGGGTGCCTCATAATAACTGCAAAATCAGGTTTTTCTCTTTGGATATACTTTAAAAATTCAGGTTTTTCTGTTCTACCTTCATAACATTTAACACCTAACTCTTCAGATAATCCTGGTACGAGATCAGGGTTATCACTAGTTTCTCTATGATTTACAACACATAACAAATCAATATGTCTTAAGAAGTCTCTTTTGATAGTTTCTAAACCAAGCATTCCACATGCTCCATGACCAATATATACGACTTTTTTCTTTTCAGTGCCAGGGGCACCTCCTGTATTCTTTCATTTTTTCTCCTGATACAAAATCTTATTTACTAATCCTCTTGCAGTTATTTTTTTGTATCGTACTGCAACTGTAGGTTCGTCTTTTTCTATTAGATTTTCCAACTCTTCATCCCTTAAAAATTCAGGATTGTGTACTAGATTTACATTTTTATTTTTAGTGAGATAGAAATTAACTTGTATTGTCCTTTCTTGATCACTGACTAATAAATATCCTTTTCTTCCCAAAGTCTTCAATCTATCATAACTTCCAGTGTATGTCCATCCACTAGAATCAATTACAGCATCAAGATAAACAATCTCTGTTTCTTCTTCAGCTATTACTACATCTAATAGTGTTAGGTACCTTTTTGGCCTAACAATTATGTCCCATATTTTATTTAATTTCATTTTTTGCCTCCATATTAATATGGGGCTGCTGGGATTCGAACCCAGATACTCTGGTCTGGAGCCAGAGACTCTAGCCAATTAAGCTACAGCCCCTTAAAAAAAGAGAAATATCTAACTCCAACGCCAAATTTTTAATAGAAAACTAACTAACAGAATCTTTTCAATATTGCCACGCAAAATCAACTCTTGTCATACATAAAAGAAATATTTTGGAGTATTTATACTTTTCGATCAACCATAAACTTTATTAACAACACTACATTCTAAAGTAATATGGTATGGTTATATCCCTTAGCTGGAGTTCTTGTATTGTTTCTGTTAATGTCTTTAAAGATAATTCAAGAATATGAAAGAGGAGTTAAATTCACTTTAGGTAAATTTTCTGGTGTGATGCAACCTGGTTTGAGGATTGTAGTACCAGTAATACAAAATTATCAAAAAGTTGACATGAGAGTTAAAGCAGTTGATGTGCCTGATCAAGAAGCAATGACAGGAGATAACATTTCAACAACAATTAATGCTGTTATTTATTACAAGATTGCAGAAGCAAAAAAAGCAATCCTAGAAGTTGAACATTATAATTATGCAATATCTCAATTAGCACAAACAACAATGAGAAATGTTGTTGGTGAAGTTGAACTTGATGAACTTTTAGCAAACAGAGATAAAGTTTCTTTGAAAATTAAGGATATTGTAGACAAAGCAACAGATCCTTGGGGTGTAAAAGTTGAAGCAGTAGAGTTAAAAGACATTGTGATGCCAGGCGAAATGAAAAGAGTTATTGGTAAACAAGCAGAAGCAGAAAGAGAAAAAAGAGCAGTTATTATTAAGGCAGAAGGTGAAGTAAAGGCTGCAGATAACATGGCAAAAGCTGCAAAAACATTATCTACTGCTCCAGGTGCACTACATTTGAGAACATTACAAAGTATTAATGATATGAGTTCTGATAAGAGTAATACAGTAATTTTAGCATTGCCACTAGAGGTTCTAAGGGCTTTTGAAAGCATTGCTAAGAAAAAGTAACCCAAAAACCTTATAAATTCTTTAATTTTCTAAAACACTTAAGCTGAGATGGCACAATCTGGTACTGCGCAAGATTGCTAATCTTGTTTCCTTCGGGATATCTGGGTTCAAATCCCAGTCTCGGCGTATTTATATTTCTGAAATATTTTCATAAAACCTGAAAGATTTTCAGAATTTTTGCCTTAAGTTTATTAATAATCAATCAAAAAGAAGGATTATGAAAAAAGAAGTTGTAATTAGCTTTGATGAAGAAGCAGAAGACAAATACCAACAATTAAAAAATTTAATAATCCAAGGAAAGGTATCAAAGAAAAAACCAACTTATTCACAATTATTAAATTCAATAGATTTGGTTTTAGAAAATCTTAGATTTAATCCTTTTTATGGGGATTTAATCCCAAGAAGATACATTCCTAAAAAAACAATAGAAAAATATGGCACAGATAAAATATTTAGAGTTGAACTTGTGGGTTTTTGGAGATTGTTATACACACTTGAAGGAGATGAAATAAAAATCCTCATTTTTGTTTTAGAGTTTACAGATCATAAAGATTACAATAAAATATTCCAATACAAGAAAAGATAATCAGTGTCTAACACTCTTACTAATTCTCTTTCGAAGAGTTTCACTAGT
Organism: archaeon; assembly: GCA_018653605.1. GTDB lineage: Archaea > Nanobdellota > Nanobdellia > SCGC-AAA011-G17 > GW2011-AR17 > JABHYY01. Next base: position 15,226 of record JABHYY010000021.1, on the reverse strand, counting down.
ATCTTTGTAATAAATCCAAATAATTCCCTCTTTCAACATTGCAACCTTCCCACTGTCCTGTAAATAACCTAGGATTACATTCAAAGTGGGTCTCATAATTTTTTTACTCAACCTTCTATCAATTTCATTTTTAGAAAGAGGATCTTTTGCTTTTCTAATTATTCTTTCAACATTCAAAATAGTGTCCAAACGAGGATAGTGTAATACTTTTGTTCTCATAGTATAAGTATATATAATATATAAGTTTATAAGTGTTTCTAAAACAGTATTCAAAACAAAGGATTGTAAGCAAAAATTTTATAAACACCAAACAATACAAAACATTTAGATGATAGTTGTTACAGATGCATTCAGAAAACTTTTCAAAAATCCAATAGTATTTTTACCAGATGCAGTTTACGCAGGAATTAACTTTCTATTAGTTTACTTATTATACTCTTACACAGGATTCAACCAAATTCTAGCAGAATTACCAGCAGACAAAGAAGGCATAATTGAAGTATTGACAGTTTTCTTTTCAACAAACTTAGGACAAGTATTAATCTCAGGATCCTTATTTATAATTGTAACCTTTTTAATTGGTGTTGGTGCAATGGCTTTAAAATTCAGTTTAATCACAGACATCATAAATAAGAAAAAACCTTCAATAATGAGAGCATGGCACAAAAGAAACCATTTCTATTACAAGATTATAATCCTAAGAGTTATCATATACCTAATCTCAATCCTAGCAATATTATTCATACTAGCATCATCATCATTATTATATTTACTAATCAATCCATTCAATCCAGTTTTCGCAACATACTTTTCATTCTTAGTTGCAATTGTATTAGCATTGTCAATATTACTATTACTAAAATGGGTTTTACTTTTCAGATACCCTTTAATGTACTTGTCAAGACAACCAGATCCAGTTAAGGTTCTAAAAAACTGTATGAAATATTTCAGAGCAAAACCAGGCCATGTAATAGTTTCTTGGCTAATCATCCTTTGTGTAAGTGTAATTTTCATTTTAACTGGGATTTTATTAAGTGCAATCTACTCCGGATTAACAGGTTCTATATCAGAAGGAGTACTAGCAACAGCAATTGGTGTGGCTTGGACAATAGCATTCACTCTATTCAACTTAGTACCAAAACTTTGGCAACAAATTTACTTGTTTGATATGAAACAGTAAGCCTTATAAAATCACACTTAATTCTTTTTTTTATGAGAGAAGAAGCAATATTAGAAGGTATTGAAATGGCTCTAAAAAATGCAGAACCTAAGATTAAAAGGGTACTTATGCCTTCAGATAATTTAGTAGCCTCAAAAGAACTTTTAGCAGATAGGATTGTAAGGAAGATAAAAATTATTTCTCTGTTATATAGAGCAGATTTATTATGTGATCATGGCTTGCATGACAAAGCACATGAAGTCAAAAAAGAACAATTAGAACCTTTGTATGCACAAAATGGTTTATATGAACAAGCTTTTGCAACTTATATGGAAATCAAACACGAACTTTTAGAAAATCTCTAGCAACTTTAACATTCTTAAACTCTTTTCTAGCTTCATCCAAAAACAGTTTCAAATCTTGATACCTTTGAGAAAAATGAGTCAAGTACAACTCTGAAACCTTAGCCTTTTTAGCCAAAGAACCAGCTTGCTGAGCAGTCATATGCTTCCTTTCAACAGCAACCTTTTTCATATCATCTAAATAAGTAGACTCAGCAATCAAGATATCAGAATCTTTAACTGGCTTAACTAACCCTGCAAAATATTTAGTATCCAAAACAAAACTAATCTTCTTCCCTTTAACAGGAACAGTTGCATCTTTAACTTTAATCTTCTTACCTTCCCAAACAATATCTTTACCTTGTTGCAACTTTTTCAAAATAGGATTCTGTTTCAAACCAAACTTTTTCAAGTACTGCAGATTAATCCTTTTCCTATCCTTTTCCTTAAACACATAACCCACACTGCTTGAGGTATGATCAACTTTGAAAGCATGCAACTCAAAATCCTCACTTTCAAAAAACTTACCTTCAGGAACTTCAATAACTTTGTGCCTAATTGTATCGCCTCTTAAAACAAAAAACCCAAACATTTTCTTGAAATTATCTTTAGTACCTTCAGGCACATAAATCTCCAAATCTTTATTATAATCATTTGCAATCAAAGTCTGCATCAACCCAGGCAAACCTAACACATGATCACCATGCCAATGAGTAATCAAGATCTTAGTGATCCTAGGAGCTGCAATCTTAGCCATCCTAAGCTGTCTTTGAGTACCTTCTCCACAGTCTATCAAGATCTTTTCATCCTTAAATGCCAACAGGATTGCACTATGGTTCCTGTCTTTTGTTGGCACCATTGAAGTTGTACCCAAAAATGTGATTTCCATAGAATTTTAGAAAGGAAAAGCTTTTTATATAGCTTTTGGAATCTATAGTTTATGGTAAAGAAGAAAAAACAAGTCCATGAAGAAGTGAGAGAACCAATTCAAGGTATCTTTTCAAATGAGAAAGTTATTGCAGGATCTTGCGATCTAGCTAGAGAACTTTATGAAAAGTCAAGATTGGGCGAACCATTCCACAAGGACAAGTTCCAATACTCTTTAGTTGAAGCACTTTACCTGATTGAAAGAGGAAAAATGCAAGTTATTTCAGGCAGAACAATCCTTAATCTTGACAAATATCTAAAAAAAGCAAGAAAATTAGAACCTAACTTCTGGACAAGATATAATGTTTACAAAGACATGAGAAACAGGGGTTATATTGTAAAAACAGCACTTAAGTTTGGAGCAGATTTTAGAGTGTATGACAGAGGAGTCAAGCCTGGAGAAGATCATGCAAAATGGATTTTATATCCTGTATTAGAAACAGAAATGGAAACTTGGTACAATTTCTCAGCAAAAAACAGAGTAGCTCATTCTACAAGAAAAAAATTACTTATTGGTGTTGTTGACGACGAAGGAGATGTGACTTACTACAGCGTCTCTTGGACTAAACCTTAAACCCTATCTTTTTCTATCTAAAAGCTTAAAAATCTAAAAAACAACAAACTTCTAATGAACAAAGTTCTCCAATTAAAAGAGCAAGTATTGAGTTATGTAAAGAGAGCAGGCCCCATTTTGCCAGTTAAAGTTAAACAAAATGTTGGAACTAGCACACTTTTCATTTCAGCTCTACTATCAGAACTAACTTCTGGAAAACAACTCAAAATTTCAAAGGCAAAAGTTGGTGGATCACCTTTGTACTATGCAGCTGGCCAAGAACCTAAGCTAGCAACAATGTTAAGGGACCATTTGAAAGAATTTCCAAAGAGAGCATTTGACTTGTTACAAGAGAATAAAGTTTTAAGGGAAAGAGATCAAGAACCAGCAATAAGAGTAGCACTAAAAGAAATACCTGACTTTGCAAAACCTCTTCCTTTACAAATAAAGGGTAATCTTGAAACTTTTTGGAAATGGTACTTAGTTGACGATGATGAAGCAAAAGAATTAATTGAAGAAATTTTACAAAGATTGTATGGTGAAGATAAACCAGTGACTCCTGTTACAGAGGAACCAAAGGCTGAGGAACCAAAACAACAAGAACTGCCTCAGCCAGCTAAGGAAGAACCTAAGGAAGAACCTAAGGAAGAACCAAAGGAAGAACCTAAAGAAGAACCTAAGGAAGAACCTAAAGAAGAACCTAAGGAAGAACCTAAGGAAGAACCTAAGGAAGAACCTAAGGAAGAACCTAAGGAAGAACCTAAGGAAGAACCTAAGGAAGAACCTAAGGAAGAACCTAAGGAAGAACCTAAAGAAGAACCAAAACAAGTAACACTACCTCCTCAACAAGTACAAGATGATTTTGCAAAAACAGTAATTGCTTATTTGAATAAAAACAATGTTAACATAGAAAATATAGTAGTAATAAGAAAGAACAGAGAAATTAATTTCTTAGTAAAAATTCCAACAGATATTGGAAACTTAGCTTACATGGTTAAAGCAAAAAACAAGAAAAAATTAAACGAAGGTGAACTTTTGCTAGCATTCACAGAAGCACAAAATGAAAAATTACCTCTGATTTTCTTAACAAATGGTGAGACCACAAAAAAAGCACAAGAGTACATGGTAAAAAACATGAAAGGTATGGTTTTCAAACAGATTTTATCATAGAAATTGTTTTAAACTTAACTTTTATTCTTTTTTTATATGATTCGTAATTTATTAGGTGGAGCAGCCCTAGCAACATTATTATTAGGGTCTGTTGCAAAGGCTGAAGAAAATCCAGAACCCAGAAATGAATATCATGTAAGCATTTTTGGTGGTATGGAAACATCTTTAGTTGGTCAAGGAAGTACAATACCTCTTGCTCAGGTTCAAGTATATAGTAGATTTCCTGCTGATCCTTCTTGGGATTTTTTAGGGTCAATAAGTACTTCAGGTTTATCAGTTGAATTTTTAAGAAGAGGAGAAGTTGATTTTGGAGTTAGACCTTTTGTGAGATATATTATTCAAGGAAATTACTTAGACTTTAATCAAGATGGATCTAGTGCAGAAGAAAGAGAAGTCCAAGCAAATGAATTAGGAGTAGAAGTATTCTCTTCAATAGCACCAGCAGAACATTTGGAGTTAAGTTTAATGTACTCACCTTATGCAAAAGTGTATGGTTTTCCTTCAAAACCAGAAACAAATTTTCCTAGTAATCATTTTGAACAACAATTAACTTTAGAAGCAGATATTTCAGATCTTGAACAAGATGTTCTATTACAAAGAAAAGAGGGTTTTGAAATTAGTGGATTTGGAGAATATGCACACAGACCTGGATTTAAATCAAACATTGATGGATTTGATGATAAGGAACATTCTTTAAAATTGCTAATGATGGCAGGAGTTTATTTTCAAGGAAAAGTTTTAAACTTACATCTTCAAGGCAGGTTTGGAACACAACAAAGTGTTGATATTTTTAATGCATTGTACCAAGGAGGTTTTATGAATAGTCAAGGAGCTGCACCTGGGACATATTATGATGAATTTAGACACTCTACATGGGCTCAAGCCAACCTTTCATTAGGCTTTCTAATAGCAAAACATTATCACTTAAGGCCAGAAGTTGGAGTTTTAACTCTTCTTGGCGATAATCAAGTTGAAGGTTCACAAACATTTGATACAAATGTGTTACCTAATGTAGGCCTTTCTTTTAATTCAAAAATAGGTGGGTTAGTCCCTTTTGGAATAAGGTATGGTTGGTCACCAACATCTCCTCGTGTTGATAAAGAAGGAAACACTTTACAAACTGGTGGTCACTCTATATTAGTTTATGCTGCACTGGCTTTTGGCAAGGTAAAAAAAGAAGAATAATTTAAAGTTCAGCCATCATTGCTTGATATTTTGCAATTTCTCCTTGGTACTTTCTAGCATTCCTTGGTTTATCATCGCAAGCATGCTGGTAATGAACTAAAAGTGAATTTATTCTTGGTTTAGGATCTAATCCCAAATCTAAAGCTTGCTGTAAAGCTATTTTTCTTAACCCTATAGCTTTTTCAATATAATTTATTTTTTTTCTTTTTGCAATCACTGGAGAGAAATACATAATGGTAGTAGTGATAGCAGCCTTTTCAGTAGCTTCAACCATTTTTTCCAGATCAATATCTTCAAGCTTCTCTGCCATTTTCAACCAAAGGTCTGCAGCTTTTTCATTAGGGTATGGATCAGAGGTTGCAGCAAACTCATTCCCCATACCTAATTTTCCAGCAACAGCAAAAGCTTCATCTACTTTTTCTAATTCAAGATATTCTAAAGAAGCTTCAGTAACAGAATCTACAACTCTATCAAACCATTTCCCTTTTTCAGATCTTTTTGTAGAAGAATACACAACATAGGCTTTTTTTGCTGCAGCTTCAAGTGCCTCAAGTCTAGTTAACTCTAATTCTCTTATTTTTTCTGAACTTGGATTTGTTCTGGTTGATTCAAACTCTCCCATATGGTCATAAACTTCAGCTTCAGCAAGAACAAGTTGATAATCCATCTCTGCACCCCTTATGTCTCCTCCAAAATTAAAACAATATAAAGCCCTTCTCCGAAGTTCCTTGCAGTTTCTCAATATTGGGTCAAAGTAATTATCATCATCTGCATTGAGCAATAGACTCAATGCATTTAATCCAGCACTCATAAATATAGTCCTATGCTTTTCTTTCTTTTTTGTATCTCTTCTTTTGTTTGCTTTTCTATAGAGTTCAAATGCAGAATCTGAAGCATTCATCCAAAAATGAGAAGCAAGATAATTGGGTTTTACGCCTTTAACTTGTTTTATTTTAGATTCGTGTTCGGGCATACTTTTATCAGTAAGAACTCTTGCACCATAAGCATTATAGTCATATAAGTTCTCCCAAAAAGCATCTTCAACTTTTTCTCCATAAGACCTACAGAGCTGTTTTCCTACTTTTGTTAGGGCTTTAAGTGTTACAATACTCACACTATTCAGTTCAGTATTAGAATTCATAAACTCAATTAACCTATCGTATGTTTCTTCAGCTAAATCTGGAACTATGTATCTATACTGTTTTCGAACTAACTCTTCTAATCTCCCATCCATAAATTCACCACAAAACAACAGGTTTATAAGTTTTATCTATAAAATTTTAACTATGGAAATACTAGCACCAGTAGGAGATCAAGCAATGCTTCAAGCTGCAATCAATGCAGGAGCAGATTCAATATATTTTGGAATCAAAGAATTTAACATGCGAGATTCTGCAAAAAACTTTACAATAGAAGAAGTAAAAGCATTTCCAGAAATAAAAAAATACCTAACAATCAACACAATAATTTATGATGAAGAGTTGGACAGGGTAAAAGAAGTTTTAACAGAACTAAAAGACCACATTGACGCAGTAATATGTTGGGACTTAGCAGTTATAAAAATTGCAAAAGAATTAGAAATCCCAGTTCACTTATCAACACAAGCTTCAGTTGCTAATTTAAAGGCAATAGAACAATACAAAGAACTAGGTGTTGAAAGAGTAATCCTTGCAAGAGAACTCAACATAAACCAGATAAAAAAAATAAAAGATTCTAACATAGAGATAGAAGTTTTTTGCCATGGTGCAATGTGTGTTTCATATTCAGGCAGATGTTTCCTATCACAACACTTATTTCAAAGAAGTGCAAACAGAGGAAAATGCATACAACCTTGTAGAAGAGAATACAAAATTACAGACACAGAAGAAAACAAAGAATTAAAGTTAGGACAAGGTTACATAATGTCACCAAAAGATCTGTGCACACTACCTTTCCTAGACCAACTACAGTTTGTAGACTGTATAAAGATCGAAGGTAGAGCAAAAACTCCTGAGTATGTTGACACTGTAGTCAGAACATACAAAAAAGCACTTACACTAATAAAAAATAATGAATTTACAGAAGAGAATAAGAATGCACTATTAGAAGAACTAAAAACAGCATACAACAGAGGCTTCCATTCAGGCTTTTACCTAGGAAAACCATTCAATGAGTTTACTGAATCTGAAGGCAATATTTCAAAAACAAAAAAAATCCAAATTGGTAAAGTAATAAACTTCTACAAAGAACACGGTGTTGCAGCAATTCAATTATACAAAGATCTCAAATTAAAAGATCAAATAATGTTTGTTGGAAACAAAACAGGTGTAATAAAACAAGAAGTTAAAGAATTACAAATTAATCACAAACAGGTGGATAAAGCTTCTAAATGCTTAGTAGGAATAAAAACAGAAAAAAAAGTAAGAGAGAATGATAAGGTCTATCTTATTGAGAATATTTCTCATGAATAGCTTCATTTAATTTCCAAGCACCAAACAGATTATCTCTACTAGCTAAGTCAATGTAACGAGCTCTTAATTTCTGAGAAATTCTTAGAAAGCTATTAGCTGGGTCAAACAATTCATCTAAAGATTCAGTACTTTGCAGATCTTCTAAACTAGGAACTTTAAAATCCCCAATAAGGTTTTCTCCAGAAAGAGATCTAGCAGCAACTTCTGATAGTAAATGACCAGCTAAAAATCTTAAAACCAAATCATCTGTTTCTTCACATCTTTTAGCATTTTTAGTCCAATTTGTACAATATTTGCTATTGGCACTTGCTTGAGCTTCATCAACAAACCTTTGTTGTTCTGGGGTTGTAATATTTTCTTGATTAACAGGAAAAGAATATTCAATCTCTCCTTGCTTAGCTTCAACATAACATCTTAATGGAAAATTAAAATCAACATATTTTTCATTAATTTTCTTTACTCCATCAGCATCTTCAGCAAATATAGCATAAGACAAATATTCTCTATGTCTGTCCAACACTCTTTCTAAGTATTCTCTTCTTCTTTTGATACCAGGAAGTAAATGTTTAGTCAAAAAATCATCTGCTCTTTCGAAATATTGATTCATTTTTATTTTTCTCCTCGACAACTCCTACTATTTGTAATAAGCATTTTATAGCCATCAGGATAATTTTTTGAACAAACCCATTTTTCACAATTAGTTCGAACATTTCGACTCTCTAAAAACTCATCTCTTCTATCAACAATTGCATCTAAAGAACCATCATAAAGAGTATTCACAGTTTTTTGTTCACACTCTTGGCTAAACTCTTCTTCAAATGGAACTAAATCTTCTGCAACTTCACCAACATAACCTCTTGAATTCCAAGCAAAAAGACCTAAAGTTGCTACAGTGGTTGCCAACAAACAAGTCATATAAATTATATCTTTGCTCATTCTTCAACCTCAATTGTTATTGTAGTAAAATCACCTTTGAATGTTAATTCATAACTTCCAGGTTCATTAAAACCTAAACTTATTGTATATTGGTTATTGTCTTTGTCTTCAGGTGATAAAAAATTTGGTGTATAAAGTAACCAAACTCCTGCTGGGATCTCTCCTTCTTCAGCAAAAGGGGTTTCACAATTCTCATTAACAAAAGAATAGTCCCCAATTTGACCAACTTGTAAAACTCTTGGTCCTTCAATTCTTGGACATTCTTCTACAGTTTCTTCAATTGTTTCTGGTTGTTCACAAACATTACTCAAACTTAAAACAGCACCAACTAATCCTGTTGCAATTGCTTTCATTTTTCTTCCCTCACAACAACTTTATCAGTAATATTTGGTGGATTAGTAATCCAAAGTGTATCTGGACCATTTGTATCAATATAGATATGATTCCCTTCAGAATCAATAACTAAATTAAAATCATGATCTCCTACTTTTTTGTCCAAACCAAACAAATTAAAATAAGTGTCACCAGTCACTCTGAAAGCCTCAGCTTCAACACCATAATCCTGTGCTAAAACATTAAACGCATTTTTGAACAACTGACTATAATCCCAACAATCAGTTAGAATATCCCACTCGCCTTCAACATCAATTTGAGTTGTGTTTTGAAAATATTCATTTTGTTTCTTAGGCATTACACTCATACCAAATGGGGCTTTTCTAATTCCATCAACAATAGGTTGTGGAAATAAAACTGGCCATCTAAAGTTTAATTTGTCTCCAATATAATCAACAGTAAAATTAATAATGTCTTCTTCAGTAACATTTGATTCTCTTCTTCGATTAGGTTTTAACGCTGATTCACCATTTTTTAATCTATAATCAAACTTAAATTGAGATCTAATTTCATCAACAGTACCTTGCTGTATCCAAACATCATAATCTTTTTCACCAGCTTGTAAATTACTTCCTTCTTCTCTATTATCAGTGATAGCATAATAACTAGGGTTATGGTCTCTATAAACAGGTGTACTTAAAGCACCAATTAAACCAACTAAACCTACAGTTGCTAATCCTAAAATATATCTCCCTTTCATTCTTCAACCTCTCTTAGAGTAACAGTTCCATGTCTTTCATCAACCCAAAAACTTTGTTTTTCTTCACCTTCTAACACTCGGCCATCAGGAATCAAGTCATAACTCTCTCTAATTTCATATTTATACTGTCCAGAAATATTCAGGTCTCCATTTTGTTTTAATGTAACAGAATATGTTTTATCTTCCAATCTCCAAACATTATTGATACTACCTCTAGTTGGGATTCTTATATCTGTAACTTCCCAATTTCCACTTTCTAATTCAGGAAATCCATGGTATCCAATTCCTGATTCTTCGCTACAACCTAAAGCTGTTGCTAATCCTATGCCTGCTACACTTCCAATTATTTTCCTTTTCATTTTTGCAATCCTCCTATATTATCATAAGCTTCAAGAGCTCTTGAAACATATTCTTGTGAATTTCCAGGAACTCCTCTAACTGGAGCTAATTCTCCTTCAATTCCTGTCATATGGGCTTCAACCAAAACAGGATTTTCAACATAAGCAAAATTTTCAACTAAAGTTCTATAAACTTCACTCTCAAAAAATTCACCATTATCTCCAATTTCAAAACTATCAATTTCTTCTCTATCCATGCCTAGATTATATTGGTCATTTAATTGTTTCAAAGCGCCTTTGGACATTGGACCTAAGTCTCCATCTAAGCTAAGTCCTCTACTTAATTCTTTATTCAACATGTTCTGTACAGCAGCAGCTCTACAAGCATAATCACCTGCAACCCAATCTCCAAAAAGGAATTGCAAATTATCATTAGTAACTTCTCCACCATAAGCTTCAACAACTTTGTCCAATCTTTGCATTGAATAAACTAAAATATCTTCCATGCTTTCTGGATCACCTTCAAAATCACTCAACAACTTAACTTGCATTGGACCAAAAGATGAGTTATCCATACCTGGAATCATATCTTCAGTAACAAACAAGAAAGGTGTTGCTCTTCTTTCACTTCTCAAACCAGCTTCTTGATACATGATTGTTAAAATCAAATTTTGATATGCTTCATTTTCAAGACTTTCTCCATTAGCTTCCATATAAGCACTATTAATCACTCTTGACCAAGCTTCACTATCAACTCTATCATTCATTCTAGGAAAAGCTCTGCTATCTTTCATAGCTTCAATCTTTCTCTCTAAACTAGGAACATCGGGACCAAGGCCTTCAAAACAAGCTTCAACAGAGTTAGTATCTTGCTGATCAAAATAGCTTTTTGCAATCTCATTAGCTGCAACTAAAGCAAGTGCAGCTCCTCCTGCTATTCCTAAAAATTGCCTTCTATTCATTTTAATCTCCTAAAACCATAAAAGTCACCATTCTCTCCACCGAGGCTAACCTTCTCAACTAAATTCATATCTCCAGCAGCTTCCATGATAGCTTCAGCTTTACTTTCAGGTGCATTAAAGAAAAGGTATCCCCTGTCATTCAACATTGAATAAACACCAGCAACAAACTCTTCAATCTTATCATCAAAATAAGCAGCACATTGTGAGTAAACAAGGTCTACACCACCAAGTTCATCTTGTAAACTAGCAACATTTCTAGCAAGGATTCCTGGATGTTCAGTAACACCTTCAGGAAGATCTATTTCATCAAACCATTCAGTCAAATTAGTAAAATGCAAATCAGTTTCCTCTCCTGAATCTCTTAAAGATTGGTACATTTTAGCTAAACCTTTCTCAGTAAGAAAACCAGCATAACCAGCACCAACTTCCAAAACAGTAGGTTTTTCATAATCTTGACCAATTCCTTCAGCCAATCTCCATCCAGCATCTTCAGCTAACTTAAATGAGCCTCCACTTGTAGTCCAGCTTCCAGATGACAACCAAGATCTAATAGCTAAATTCAAACTACCTGTATTTTGTTGCATGATATCCAAATATTGTAAAACTTGTCTTCTTGATGGAACTTGAACATTTGGTGGCAATCTTTGAGCTTGAATATCTCTCATAACAGCCATCTCAACTTCTTTGTTCAGATTTTGATCGGTTAAATCATTCAATGAACCAATTTGTTCTATTGCTCCTTGATACTTTTCAAATTCTTTTTTTGAAAGTCCTAATAGTAATCTCTTCATCTTAAGGCCTACCTCCTTCTTTTCGCTTATATGCCATTTTTTGAACAGAATTTTCACCCATATATTCAGCTAAGTATGGGTGCTGTGCAACAACATCTCTAGCCAAATCATGGATCTCTTGATCTTCTGGAAATAACTCTTCTACTCCATTCTTTAACATCTGTGCAAAGTTTGAGTTCATCTCTCTCTGGCTCTTGCAAGGATTATTTACTGGAACCTCCTCAAATTCACTCATTTCTCTCAAGGTCCATTCAACAGTACCTAAATACAATGCCTTAACAGCCTCAGAAGCAAATCTCTCTTGGTCATCTAACAAAGAATTAAATTGTGTTGACCTTTTGTCCTCTGTTATTATTTCAACACCTACACCTGAAATTGCGGCTGGTGCATCATCATTCATTAAAACATAAAGAGCTGGTTTTTTACTGGGTCTCCTAACTACTCCTTGATCAGTTGTAATTCTACTCTTTGTTAATTCTCCAAATTGTCTTAATAGGCATTTACTAATACTTTTTTGGTTTTTATGAGATTCATATCTATTTGCAATTAAAAGTCCTTGAAGATTCTCTCCAAATCTGGCCTTAAATCCTAAGTGGCTTCCACCAAATAATAAAGAAGTCCCTTCACTATAACTTGTGACTTCATCAGCTAATCTTCCTGCTGCAGCATTTCTAAAAAAACTCATGATCTGTTCATACTGCATTCCACCAATAGCCTCGTTTGCAGCACCAACAACTTCTTGAAAAGTTTTATCTTTTTCACCAGGCTCAACTAATCTTAAATTTTGAGAAGATAAGTATCCTTTAACACTAGCTTCAACACCTTCCTCAACCTTAGCATCAATAGAATCTAATCCCTTTTGCACTAAAGCTTCTTGTTGTTCTAAAGTGCCATCATACTGGCTCAACCTTTCATCAACAGCTCTTTCTGTAGCTTCTAATTTATTTTCAACACCAGTTATTTTTTGATCTTGTAAGCCAAACCTTTCACTAACTTTGGACTTATTATTCCCATATGAATTCTCTAAACTGTTTAATCTTCCTGACAATCCTTCGAACCTACTAGTCAACTTTTCATTAATGGCTGAAACTCTTCCACCTACAGCTGTAACTTTATTTTCAACATAATCTTTAAGTCTTCCTTCTGCTCCCTCAATACCTTGAGTAACAGAATCTTTTACATAATCTTTTACTTTTCTTGTTAGCATTTTATCTCACTCCTCCATAAGGTACACTAACTTCCACACAGATTTCTTTTGGATTAACTGCATCTGGTAAGTGCCAATATTGGCTAAATCTAGAACCTACAACTCTTCCTTCTGTAGCACCTGTATGTTGTACAATAGCACTTTGAGCCAAAGCTTCAGCTTCTGCTTTAGCCATACTAAAATCACCATAATTTTCTGCACAAGCAACACTTTTGTAGCCTGTATCTGTTTCAACAACACCTTCAGTAGGTCTACCTGGCATTCTGTCTTCTCTAATATTTCCTGTAGTTGCACAACCTGCAAGCAAAGCAAGTCCTGCTGTAATAATCATATTTCTTATCATTTTTTATCTCCTTTTTTGGATTGTTATTACTTTGTAGGAAGAACACACCTTATTAATATCTTTCTGATATTAATGATATGATTGATATCAAAAAACAAAACCCTTAAATAGTAGAAAATACACTAAAAAAACATGAAAAGAAAGCTAATAAAGCAAGGTGGTGGAGGTTTAACCCTTTATGTTCCCAAAAAATGGGTTGATTTTAATAATCTAAATTCTGGTGATGAATTAAACATTCAAGAAGAAGATAATAAGTTAATCTTACAAACTTCAGACTTTTCAAAACAAAAAAAATCAACAGTTTTACATGTTGAAACAGGAAATTCTAATGAAATTAGTTTAATTAGAAGTTTTTATAGAGCTGGATATGATGAAATTATTATTAAATACCAAGCTCCCGAGTTACTTCAAAAATTACAAAAAGCGGTGGATTCTCTTTATGGTTTTGAAATATTTGACATTAGTGCGAATTCTTGTAAAATGAAATCTCTATATCATGGAGATTCTTCAGACATTCACTCTCATTTTAATAGACTGATCCATTCTATTAATTTAATTAAATCTACAATAAAAGAAGATTTAAGGAATAAAAAATTTGATTCTAAACAAATCTTAGAATACAAAAACAATGTGTTCAAACAGAGGGACTTAATCTCAAGAATTATTCATGATCAAAAACTATTTGGACTTGATTACTTTCCTTATTACTTGCTTGCTTATAATCTAAGTACTATTGCAAGAAACTACTACTTTATTTATGAAAATATCTCTAAAAAAAAAGTGATCTCTAAAGAGAGTTTAAATTATTTAGAAGAAACAAACATTTTTTTTGATCTTTTCTTTAAGAATATTAAAACTTTAAATTCTTTAAAACTTTATAAAAGGTACATCCAACATATCGAACTTGGAAATAAACTAATAAATAATAAGAAGCAATCTTCTCTAATTGTTTCTTATTGTCTTTTTATAACTCAAACAATAAACTCTTGTGATGTTCATATACTAAACCACTTTAATTCTTAAAGTATATTTAATAGAAGAGTAATAAATTTAAACCCTCTACACACAAAAACTTTAATGGATTTTTTAGAAGAATTAACAAAAGAGGTGTCCCAATACTTAGATAATCCTAAAATAAGTGAAAGCCAGGAAGAATACAAAATAGCAGGAACAAGCCATTTTACTAGATTTTCAATAGAAATTGACATTATATCTAAAGAAATAAGATTAGATGTATCTGATACAGCCAGAATGGCTGTTGCAGGAGGTTTAGACAATTATTTCAACCTAGAAGCAAACCTACAAAAAATAGCAAAAGATCAAGGATACTCGCTTAAAACACCTATACTGCCACCAAGAAAAGACCCAAACCAACTACATTTTAGATTTCATCATAACATGGAATAATTGATTATACAAAATATGATAAAATTCATCTCGAGAATGGTGTGTTTCACTCTCTATTTTAGCAGGAGAAAAAATTACAACTCTATTTTCTGCACAAAAAGAACACTCTCCTCTATGTTCTTGGCCAGATAATCTAGAAAACTCTTCTTTAGAACCAACAATGTGGATCTCTGCAGAAGATTTATTACCAACAACTTTACTAACATTATCACAAAAATAAGGCAACTTAGTATCTAGAACAACTACTTCTGGATCTTTACAACCATTTTCAAATATATTGAATTCCATTATCAGCTTGCCTCAAAAAAAGAGGTGTTATCTAGGTCCAAAGAAACATGCGTAATGGCGAGATTACTTGCATATT
>JABHYY010000020.1 GCA_018653605.1 archaeon | reverse complement strand
TTGATGAAGCTACACTTTCTGGGTTGATGTTGGCTAAGGCTGATGGTTATGTATAGATAGGCAACTTTTTTAAATAAACTGTTGAATCCCTTTAATATGCCAAGATATGAAGATCAACGAAGACATTTAGCAACTTATTTTGAACAGATGGCTAAATTTCCCTTATTAACTGATGAGCAAGAAAGGTTTTATGGAGAACTGTTAGTAAAAGGTGATAATAGAGAGAAGGAAAAAGCAAAAGATAAATTTGTAGTACATAATTTGCGTTTAGTAATTTCTATAGCAAGTCAATATAAAGGAAATGGAGTAAGTTTTTTAGATTTAATTCAAGAAGGGAATTTGGGATTATTTAAGGCTGTAAAGAAATTTGATTATGATAGAGGATTCAAATTTAGTACATATGCTTCTTGGTGGATTAGGCAAGGTATAACAAGGGGTATTTATAATCAAGGGAGGATAATAAGACTTCCAGTTCATCAATATGGGGTATTAAGTAAATTACGTAAAATACAACATTACTTATTTGGGAAGTTAGGAAGAGAACCAACTTTAGATGATTTAACTGATTTTTCTAATCTTCCTAGAGACAAAATTTATAAGCTTCTTTCTTTACCTAAAGCACTTGAAATACTTGATAATCCTATAGGTGAAGAAGATGAAAGAAGATTTGTTGAGATATTGGAGGATTTTGATGTAGATGATCCTGTTGGATTAATGGATGTAGAACAAAGAAGAGAAGGAATTGAAACTGTTTTAAATAATCTTGAAAGAACGATGGATAAAGATGGAACAAGAAATATCAGACTCTTTAAGATGAGGAGGGGGCTTGGTTATGAAGTACACACTCTTGATGAATTGGGGATAGTGTTTGGGTTTACTAGAGAAAGAGCAAGACAGATTGAACTGGATATAATGAGAAGATTGAAGCATCCTACTAGGAAAAAAGAACTAAAAAATTTATTAGAGTGAAGGGTCAGTTGTTTCTTTGACTACATACCATAAAAATTTATAAAGCTACTTTTGGTTAAAACTATTATGGAATATTATTTCCCATATGAACAAATTAGACCTTATCAAGATCTATTTATGGATGGGGTGTATAGTGCTGTTTCTGAAGGAAAACAGTTATTGGTACATGCTCCGACAGGTGTTGGTAAAAGTATTTCTGTGTTAGCTCCTGCTTTGAAATTGGCTATTGAAAAGAAAAAAACTTTGTTTTTTTTAACTTCTAGGAACACTCAACATTTTATTGTTATTGAAACTTTGAAGGAAATTAAGAAAAAGTTTGGTTTGGACTTTGTTGCTGTTGACTTGTTGGGTAAAAGGCATATGTGTAATCAGTCAGGTATTGAAATGTTAACTTCTGGTGAGTTTGCTGAGTATTGTAAGAGTTTGAAAGAAAAGGATGGTTGTGAGTATTTGAATTATATGAAACAGAAAGGAAAGTTGACTCCTGAGGCAAAAATATTATTAGATGATTTGAAAGCTGAGTCTCCACAGTTTGTTGAAGAGTTTTGTGGGGTTTGTGATAAAGTTTGTCCTTATGATATGGCTTTGACTATGGCTAAGAAAGCTAATGTTATTATTGCTGATTATAATTATGCTTTGAATGGTTGGATTAGGAAAAATCTTTTGACTAGGTTGGATAAAGGGTTGGATGATTGTATTTTTATTTTTGATGAAGCACACAATTTGCCTAAGAGGGCTCGTGATGAGTTGAGTGCTAGCTTGTCTACAGTTACTTTGTCTTTTGCAATGAATGAAGTTAGAGAGTTTGGTGATAAAGATACTGTTGATGCTTTGGATAATATTAAGAAAGGGTTGGAGATGTTTGCAAAGAATGTTAAGGGTGAAAAAGTTTTTAGGATGAAAGAGTTTTATAATTTAATTGATGGGTATGAAGAGTTGATTGGAAGTTTGAATTATATTTCTGATGCTGTTTTGGAGAAAAAAAAGAGGTCTTATGCTTTGGCTATAGCTGGGTTCTTGGAACATTGGATTGGACCTGATGATGGGTTTGTTAGAATTTTGAAAAAAGGTGTTAGTAAAACTGGAAGGTCTTTTGTTAAGTTGGATTATCGGTGTTTAGCTCCTGAGTTGGCTTTGGGTGAGGTTGTCAATGAGTCATTTGCTTTTGTTGGTATGTCCGGTACCTTGAACCCTTTAGGAATGTATGTTGATTTGTTGGGTTTGAAAGATTGTAGGTTGTTAGAGTTTCCTTGTCCTTTTCCTAAAGAGAATAGGTTGAATATTGTTTTGCCTAGGACTACAACTAAGTATAATTCTAGGTCTCCTATGATGTATAAACAGATTGCTGAGCGTTGTGCTGATGTTTGTAATTCTGTTAAAGGTAATGTTGCTGTTTTTTTCCCTAGTTATTATCTTAGGGATGAAGTTTATAGTTTTTTTATGGATAAGAGTGATAAGACTATTTTGTTAGAAGATAGTTATGGTGGGAATGAAGCTCGGAAAGCTCTTTTGAAAAAGTTTGAAGGTTATAAGAAAATGGGGGCTGTTTTGTTTGGTGTTGTTGGTGGAAGTTTTGCAGAGGGTATTGATTTTCCTGGTGATCTTTTGAATGGGGTTGTTGTTGTTGGTTTGCCTTTGGCTCCTCCTGATCTTGAAACTAAGGAGTTAATTAATTATTATGATAGAAGGTATGCAAAAGGTTGGGATTATGGTTATGTTATTCCTGCTATAATTAAAGCTGTGCAGAGTTCTGGTCGGTGTATAAGAAGTGAGACTGATCGTGGGGTTGTTGTGTTTATTGATGAAAGGTATATGTGGAAAAATTATCATGGTTGTTTTCCTAAAGATTGGAACATTGTAGTTGATGCTAATCCTGTTGATAAGATTTTAGAATTTTATAAAAAATAAAAAGAAAAAAATTAAGCACAATCAAATGTGCCATCATTGTCTACCCAAAGTTCTCCATAATTTGTGATACAAACCATTCCTTTTGTTCCTGAATCATCTGGTTCTGATGTTGGTAAACGTTTAAGAACATAACTTTCTGCACAAGCCATGAATTGATTTTCTTCAGTAGTATCACAACCTGTACTTTGACGCAGACTAATAGCCATAGAATAATCATAAATGGCTTGTGCATGATAACCCATTGCAGTAGAACTATCTCCACTTGCTGTACTATCTATACCTGTTGCAGTAGAAGCATATCCACAAGCATTTACTATTTTATTAGATACAAAAGAATTAGTTCCAGATGCACCTTCTTCTTCACATTCAAAACTAGCTCTTTCTTCAACTTCACCTTGATCAACTTCTACTTCATCACTACCTGCACCAAAGATTCCTAAAAATCCTCTTCCACCAACTGCCATACCAGTTACACTTGAACCAATTATTGAACCAACAAATAGACCTAGAACAAGAGCAACACCTACAAATAAATATATGTTTATAGCATTATTTTTCTTTTTCATTATATCACCTCTTAAATAATATTTATTAATAATAGTAATAAAGAACTATTTAAATATTTCTGAATAAAAATTATATAATAAAAAGAAAAAATTATTTCTTCCTAAGGAAGAAAATTATTACTGCAGTTAGAAGTACTGCTACTATTGCTATTGTAATCCAAAGCCATAATTTACTTTTTGCTTCTTCTTCAATAACTGGTGCCCATTCTCCAATCTTTTGGAATGTAATATCTGCTTTACCATCTTCAATACTGTGTAAAGTTATTAGGACATCATTTATTTCATCTGCATTTAAGTCAACACTTTTGGATTCTTCTAACATTAATGTTATTTCTTGTGGGTCACTGTATATTGTTAGGGTTACTGAATCTTCTGTAATCTCATCAATGATTAATGAGTGTGCTTCCTCTTCTTCTTCACCATCTTCTGTTGTAATGGTGAATTTGAATTCGAATGCATCGCCTTCAACAACTTCTTCTAATGTAATCTCTCCTGTGTCAGCCCAATCAGTGTTGGTTTCTAGGTTTACAACTTCTTCTTCATCGTCATCACTTGTTGTAGTTGTACTTTC
>JABHYY010000019.1 GCA_018653605.1 archaeon | reverse complement strand
AGTAATTTTTCTTTATTTTTTTAGTGTTCTAAAGGCTTAAATAAGAGAAGTTTATTTTGGTTTTATATGGTAGTTCCAGTTGAATTAATTGTTGATGATGAAATTGTTTTAAGGTTGTATACTTTAGAAGATGCTGATGTAATCTTTGATCTAATTGATAGAAATAGGGACCATCTTAATCAATTTGGTGAGGGTACTTCTGATAAGTATTTAACAAGGGAGTCAGTTGTTGAAAGTCTTGTAGATCCTCCAAAACCAGAAAAATTAAGGTATGGTATTTGGGTAAATGATACTTATGTTGGAACTGTTAATTTAACTCCTTATGCAATTAAACAGGCTGAAGTTGGTTGTTATTTGGGTCAAGAGTTTCAAAGGCATGGATATATGACTCGGTCTGTTAATTGTTTGGTAGATTCTGCTATTAATGAAATGGGTTTTGAATTTGGAGTTGTAGCTGAAGTTCATATAGATAATACTGCTAGTCGATCTGTTTTAGAAAGGTGTGGTTTTCATCAGTTAACTAATGGAGAAGTTTTAGAACATTTATTCTATGGTAAGGGTGAGTTGCCTTTGGGTGAATAGGGTTAGTATTTGTTTTGACAACTGTTTTATTTATTATATTTTTTAATCCAATAATCAGTTTCTTTTTTTGTGGCTTTTCGGATTAAATGCGTATAATCCTTCACCTTTAATTTTTCTGTTTTAATTGGTTTGATTGCAACCAGTGATACAAACTGGTGTTTATCTATTTGGGTTTGTTTAAATGTTTTAATGGGTAAGTGATATACATAAATATATTCTTGTTTTGGATAATTACCATAAATTCTTGCATTCAATTTACCTTGTTGATATTCATCTATGCTTCCACCCATTACATCTTCACAACCAAGAATAGCCATCACAATTGCTAAATCTTTTCTATCTGTTGCATAAACTCCCAATTGTTTATTTTCGGGTCTTTCATCGGAATCATCTCCTTGTGAAGGATTTAATTTATCGCCAATTAATTTATTTGGACTTCCATGATAAAGAATTGTTAATTTATCCATATAAATACATGAATTTAAATCATATATAAATACTACGAAAGAAAAACTACTTGGTTCTATTTTTTAGCCCAAAATATTTTTTTATCTTTTTTGAGCTACCTTTTCTTTATTTTGTTTTTTGACCATAATATATAAAATTTCCCTTTATTTTTTATAAGTTGATTAAAATTGCCTTGTTCAATAATAGTTCCTTTTTCTAAAAATATAATTTTGTCCATATTTCGTAATGTGGATAATCTGTGTGCAGAAACAATTAAAGTCTTTTTCTTTAACATGCTTAAATTATTTTGTATTTTTCTTTCAGTATTAAAATCTAAGTTTGAAGTTGCTTCATCTAGGATGAGAATTTCAGAATCTTTATATAATGCTCTAGCAATTCCAATTCTTTGTTTTTCACCCCCAGAAATTCTTGTGCCTTTTTCTCCTAATATTGTTAAATCTTTCTTTGGTAGTTTACTAATCACCTCATTAGTTAGTGATGTATTTAAAGACATCTTATATTTTTTAAGATTATTATTTTTTGAAGAAATTTTAATATTATCTTTAATACTTAAATTAAATAATTCTACATCTTGAGGGACATACGAAATTTTATGCAAAAGAGATTCTCTTTTAATTTCTTTAATTTCTTTATTGTCGAACAAGATTTTTCCTTTTTTTGGGAGATATAATTTTAAAAGAAGTTTAAAAAATGTGGATTTCCCGCTTCCCGAAAATCCAACAATCCCAATTTTTTCTCCCCTATTTATTTCTAGATTAAAATTTTTTAATATTGTTTCTTTTTTATTATATCCAAACGAAATATCTTCAAATTTAATTTTTTTCCAAGTCTTGAGATTATGTGCTCCTTCCTCTTTAACTTCAGGTATACTTCTTAGCAATTCCATCATACGATTAAAACTAGATTTTATATCAATTACTGTATTTGATTCTAATGAAACCATTCCGAGAAAATTATGAAGTTTTTTGAAATAGTCTATATAAACCACAAAAATCCCAATTGCTAAAACCCCTTTAGCGATATCTGTTCCTACTAAGAATAGAAATAACCCAAAAAATATACTTTGAGTAAATGTAACCACAAACCATTTTCTTGTACTCGCCATTCTTCTTGCATTTTTTAATCTAAAAATCTTATCCTCTAATCCAAAAATTCTCTTTTGGGAATGGGATTCCATCCCTAATGATTTGATTGTAGAAATTGTTGAAGAAATTTCAAAACTACTTCCTAATGATTCTTCCTTAGCTTTTTTTAGTTTAAGAGAGATATCAGCCATCTTTTTATTAAATTTTTTTTCTAAATATAAATAGGTAAATAAAAATACTCCTGAAAGAAGAAGATATTTTAACCCAAAGAAAGCGAATACTGCCAAAACACCTAAAGTTGTGATAATCTGCCCCATTCCTTTATGGATATATAAGCCCATAAGTTTTTGAAAATCCTTTTCTCCAGAGTTGATTTTCTCAAGTTTATTTCCTGTTTTTTCCTTGTCTTGCCAAGCTAAATTCCCTGAAATTATTTTTTCAAATGAATTTACTTTTAATTCATTTTGTATTTTGTTTGAAAGAATCTCTAATTTATATTTTGAAAGACTAATTAAAGAATATCCAAACATTGTTGAAATGAAAAATCCCCCTAATAAAAGATAAAAATAATTTAATTCTTTTGTTCCGTCAACAAAGAAATTTATAATTTCTGCCAAAATTAATGGAGGGATTAATCCTATCAAAATACCCAATGTTAAAATAATTGAGAAAAATATAAATCTAGGTTTATGGTTACCAATAAAATGGAATACATCTTTCATAAATTGAGTATATGAATACCTCTCCATATTATAAAAATAACTTTGGTTATTTATTAAGTTGTTGTTTGGGTGTTAAATCTTTTTTGAAAAGTAAACTATATTTTCTTTTTTGAGAATTAACTTTTATAACTTAACAATTTAAAGGAATTAACTTTTTAAAATAGAACAAAAATCAAGAAACTAGATTTAATCTCCCTTAATGTAGAATTTATCCTTTAGCCCGCAAAGCTTTCTTTTTTTCTTTTGCTTTTTTCTTTGCTATTTTTTTTTCTAGCTTTGGCCAGTATTCCTGAGAAACAATGTAACCTTTGCAATTTTTTGCACCACAGCAACATTTGTGATCTTCATAGTTGTCAATGTCATAACCATAATCGTAGTTTAACTCTTCCCCTTTCTTGATATCTTTTAATGCATAGACCCAAATGTGTTCATCTTCAATTTCAATTTCACAGTTTGGATCACAACAGTGGTTAATGAATCTTGCAGTGTTATACTCAACATTGCCATCAATATCATATCTTTTGTTAATTTCAAACAAGTAAACAGCACCTTTTTTCTTGTCTTTTATAGAATTTTCAATCACTATGTCTGCTCTTATCTCTGATTCTCTTTTTGTAATCCTTTCACCAACATACTCTATAATTTTTGTTTTTTTTGGTATGTCTTTTGCTGCAAATATGCCTTTGTTGTGAACTTTAGATGTCTTCACTATTATCCATTCTGATGTTGTTGGTTCCATAATTAGTCTTTTGCATATTTTTTTATTTATATTTGTTTCTATTATTTCACAGACAATGTAAACTTATATTTACAAATCTGAACCCTAGGCTTCAGATAATTTTATATACTGTTTTATATTAATTAATAGAATGAAAAGAGAGGTAATAGTTTTATTGTTGATTTTACTATTCACTGTTGGGTTTAGTTGTAGTGAAACTGATTCTGGGAATGATCCTGAAAATTATGGAAAAACTACTTATGGTTCTGAAACACAAGATCATTGTTATGGAGATCACGGGTTAAGAGAATATTATTGTAATAAAGCTGTTAGGTCAAGTGAAGTTTATCTTTCTTGTGCTTATAGTTGTGTTGGTGGTGCTTGTATGCCTTCAGATGGTTCTTGTACTTATACAGATGCTTCAAATTATGATTGTCATTTGAAATTGGAGACTTGGTGTGATAGTTCTGGGCATTGGGTTTCAAATCCAACTACTGAAGATTATTGTGAAATGTGTGGTGATGTAGATTATAGTTGTGGTGAGACTAGTTGTGTGGAAGGGACTTGTGATTATGTTAGTTTGAAGTATTGTCAGGATAGTGAGTGGAAGTCTAGTTATTATTGTAATGTGGATTTTCCTTATTGTGGTTCTAATGCAAATAGTTTAGATATTTGTTATTGTGATTCTAATTATGATATTGAAACAAGGTGTACTGATGGGTATGATGGTGATTGTGATGGGTTTATAGATTGCACTGACTCTGATTGTGCTGATGTTGAAGGTTGTATTTGTGAAGATGGTGAGACTCAGGCTTGTAGCACTGATGTTGGTGAGTGCACTTTAGGTGAGCAAACTTGTGTTAGTGGTAATTGGGGAGAGTGTTCTGGAGTTGAGGTTGCAACTGAGTTTTGTGATGGGTTAGATAATGATTGTGATGGTTCAAGTGATGAGGATTGTACTTGTGAAACTGATGAGATTAGAGATTGTGGAACTGATGTTGGATTGTGTCAGGCTGGAGTGCAGATTTGTCAAGAAGATGGAACTTGGAGTTTGTGTTTTGGTGTTTCTTATCAAGAAGCAATGATTGAAGAGTGTGATGGATGGGATAATGATTGTGATGGAACTATTGATGAAGGTTGTGGTTGTACTGAAGGCTTAACTCAACTTTGTGGTTCTGATATTGGGGTTTGTCAACAGGGTGAGCAAGATTGTTTGAATGGATCATGGAGTGAGTGTGTTGGTGATGTTGAACCTTTTGATGAGGTTTGTGGTGATAGTTTAGATAATGATTGTGATGGTAAGACTGATTATGATGATGAGAGCTGTGCTGAGCCTGATTCTTTGACTAATTCTACTGATTCTAATTCTTCTGATTCTGATTCAGGTTCTGATAGAACTAATGAAACTGTTGAAGGGGAAGTTGATGCTGATGTTGATTTAGAAGTTGATGGTGTTGAAGATGATCTTGAAGAAGATACTGATGTTGCTGAGGTTGATTATGATTTTGATGAGAGTTCTTCTGGTTCTTCTGATGATAGTAGTTTTATGTATATTATAATCTTTGTTGTTGTGCTTTTAGTTTTGGGTGGTGGTGGTTATTTTGCTTATTCCAAAGGGTTGTTTAAAGTGAGTAAACCTCAGGCTCCTACTAGTGGTCCTATGAAAGTTAAAGTTCCTGGGCATGCTGTAGATCCTATTTCAAAACCTGCTCAAAGTTCTAATCCTGTTTCAAAGCCTAAAGTAAAAAGTAAACTTGATGAAAAGCTGGAAAAGTCTTTTGGTGAAAGCAAATCAATGTTTAAGAAAAAATGAAAAATATAAAACTTTTTCAAATATAAAAATGAAAATGAGATGGTTACTTTATTTGGTACTTTTAGTAATATTAGCTTTTAGTGTTGTTGCTTTACCTGCAAGGCCTGAGTTATTTTTGTGTGATGGTGTGGATTGTAGTTATTCTGAAGCTGAAGTTTATCAAGGTGATGTTATTCGTGTTCAAAGTGTTGGAGATTTTAGGTCAAGTTTCTCTTATGCTAGTTTTGAAGGTGAAGAATTTTTTGTTGTGCAAGAGAATGATGTTACAGGTAGGAATTGGTATTGGGGTGCATCTGATGAAAGTGGAACTGTTTTGAATAGTGGATTTAAAATTAAAGAGAATCCTAAAACTGTTGGTGTTATAGATTTTGATGCAACCACAGTTGAGACTACATTATTGGCACAGCCTTTTGGAGTTAATACTTTTGATAGTGTTGTTGATGAAAGAAGAGTGCCTGGTGAAAGGTTTGGTCCTGGTAATAAAAGAGATGAAAACATTTTAGATTTTTTTGATGAAGAAGAAGAGGATGAAACTCAGATTGAAATAGATAAGGGTGGTGT
>JABHYY010000018.1 GCA_018653605.1 archaeon | reverse complement strand
ACTAATAATCGTTCACAAATTATGACTTATACAATTAATGATACTGAAATTCCTATTGTTACAAAAGTTGGTCCTGGATTTGTTGTTAAAAATAGAAATCCTATTTTAAGGGTTACTTCAAATGAAAATGTAAATTGTCAATTTAGAAGGTTGAACACTTCTTTTATTGACTTTGGTTCAACAGGTACAACAAATCATAATCATACTTTGAATTTAGGTTATGGTATGCATACTTATAGAGTTAGGTGTAATGATTCAACTGGAAATATCAATGTTAGTAATGTTCATTTCTATGTTACTGGTGTTAATGCAAGAAGAAGTAATTTTAATTTTAGTAATTTTAACACAAGTGGTACTGCTGTTTTTAACTTAATGAATACATTTAATGCAAGTGTTGATGTTACTGAAAATAGTAGTTCGTATTTGTTGGGTGCTGAGTATGATTCAAATCCTTCTGGTGATAACTTGAGTGTTGATGGTTCTAATGTTGATTCTTTGGGTTATTTCTCTGTTAGTACTGCTGATGAGGTTAGAGGAAATTTAACTTCTGCTAGTTTACAGTTTGGTTATTCTGAATCAGATTTGACTGATTTAGGAATTACTGAAAGTGATTTGACTGTTTATTATTATAATGATAGTGCTGATAGTTGGACTGAACAAACTGTTGTTGCTAATACTGCATTGAATTATTTAGAGTTGAATATTACTCATATGAGTGTTTTCTTTATGGGTGGTGTTGTTGCAATTCCTGTTGCTGAGGAGGAAGAGGAAGCTGCTGCTGGTGGTGGCGGTGGTGGTGGAGGAGGTGCTAGTAGAGATGATGATGTAATGCGTGCTGCAGAATTTTATGTTCCAACTAACTTTAGTTTAAGCTCTGATGAGTTTACATTTGATTTATCTTATGAAGAAAGTAAAGAAGAAATTTTAACTATAACTAATAATCTTGGTTCTGATCAGAAGTTTGTTTTATCAACACAGTATATTGGTTCTGTGTTAACATTATCTTCACATGAGTTTACTTTGAGTCCATTTGAGAGTATAGATATTACTTTACATGCTGTTTCAGATAGAGAGCCTGGTGTTCATGTTGGAAATTTGGTTGTTAAATCTGAATATGAAACTCAGGTTTTACCTTTGGTTGTAGAGATTTCATCACAAGTTGTGTTGTTTGATGGTACTGTGTATATTCCAGCTGAGTATAAAGAGGTTAGTTCTGGTGAAAGTATACCTGCACAAATTACTCTGTTTAATATAGGTAGTCCTCGTAAGGTTGATGTGTTGTTGAATTATATAATCTCTGATATTAATGGAAATGTTATTGTTGAGGAAAGTGAGACTGTTGGTGTTGAAGGTCAGTATTCTTACACTAGAGATTTCTATGTTCCTAGTGATGCGAATGATGGTACTTATGTTTTGAGTCTTGAGGTTGTTTATGTTAACTCTGTTGCAACTTCAAGTGCAATGTTTGATGTTGTTGGTGATGTGAAATATGGTGCTCCTACAATGGAGTCTAAGTATGTTTATTTGGTATTAGGATTGATTGGATTGATTGGTTTGATTGGAATCATTGTTGTTTTCAGGAGGAGAAGGAATGCATAAGAAAATTATTCATGGGAAGGAATATTATTATGCTTCTTATAGAGAGGATGGTAAAGTTAAGAGCAAGTATTTAGGTAGTGATAAGGAGTTGGCTTTACAAAAGGAGAGGGAAATGAATGGTGAAAAGAATTCTATGTTTATGATTTATGGTTTGGTTGGGTTGTTACTTGTATTATCTTTATTTGGTATGGCTATGGATATGACTGGCTATGCTTCATATTCACTCAATGAATCCTTGAGTGCACAAAATCTGGCCATTAGTGATGCAGAGTTAGATAACTCTGTTGATTTAGGTTTGGATGAAGAATCTTTGAGTGTACAAAACCTAACCCTTGATGATGTAGTCTCTAACGAGACTATTGATTCTGGGTTTGAAATTATTGAGGATGTTAATGAAAGTGTTGAAGAAGTAAATGAATCCTTGAATGTTTCTGTAGAGGTACCTTTAGTAAACTTGACTGCTAATGAAACTGTTGAAGATGTTGTTAACATCTCGCCAAATATTACTGAAGAAACTGTTGGAATTGTTTTAAACATTACTAATGAAATTGTTGAACTTAATGTAACTACTAATTATTCTATCTCTGGTGTGGATGTTGTTGAAGAGGTTGTGCAGTATGGTGCTGTGATTGGTGAACCTGTTAAGTGGAAGAAAAAGGTTGTAGCATCTGAGGAAGTTGCTAACTTGACTGTTGAAATTCCTGAAAATGCTGAGAATGTTTCTGTTAAAGATGTTGTCAATGATGTTGATGTTCCCTTAAGTGATATTAAAGTTAATGATTCTGGTTTTATTAAAGATATTGAAGATACTGATTATGTTGTTAATGAAGTTTCTGGGTTTTTCTCTTTCATTACTGGATTTTTTAATTTTATAACTGGAATGTTTGTTCTTGAAGAACAAGGTAATGTTAGTTTGATAATTGAGGAAGAGGTTTCTGAAGTTGAGGTTGAGTATTATACTGAAGCTCCTTTAGCTGTTGAGGAAGATACTGTTTATGGTAAAAAGGTTGTTGTTAGTTCTGATGTTCATTATGAAAATATTTTAACTTATACTTTTATTCCTGACGCTGAGCTTGATTCTATTGAGTTGTATTGGATTGTGAATGGTTCTCGTGTTGCTTTCGAGTTTGATGGTTATGATACTAATGATGATGGGTTGGTTGATTATTTGGAGTGGGTTACACCTCACACTTCTGAGCAAGAGTTTGAGATTGAGTTGGAAATCTTGAATGTTCAGTCTTATCCTATTGTTGGTGGTAGTTGGATTGTTAGGTTCAATACTACTGGTAATGCTGATTTGATGGTTGTTGCTATTAATGAAACTACTTTTGGTAATTCTACTCCTGATGATTTAGAGTTTTTAGAAATAAGGTGTGGTTCTGAGGTTGTTAATTCAAGTTATAATGGAACTGTGTTTGTTAGTAATTATAGTTGTGGTGAGGTTGGTTATGAAGAGTCTTTAGTTTTAACTTCTGGTGTTCATGATTTAGAGTTTAGGTTTGGTGACTTGGTTGGTTATGCTCATAATGATGCTTCAAACAAACCAACACAAGGTACTCCTATTTTGAATGCTACAACTCTTAGTAATGCTACAAGTGATAATTTGACTGTGTATAATGTTAGTACTGCTGACCTTGATGGTGATCCTGTAAAAAATCTTATCAATTGGTATAATGATAGTACTTCAATTACAGAACTTAATTTTCCTATGGAGGGTGGAAGTTTGAATGGTACTGTTGGTGGAGTTAATGATGCTGTAAGAGATTATTCTGGAAATGGGAATAACGGTTCTGCAGTTAATGCTAAATGGTATAGGACTTCAGGTTATGATGGTTGGGGTGCTTATTATTTTGATGGAAGTGGAGATTATTTTACAATTGCTAATTCTGCTTCTTTAGATTCTGAAGCTATGACTATTGTTTTTTGGGTTAACACTTCTGATACTGGAGATAGTGGTGATTGGTATTCTAGTAAAGTTTTATTTGAAAGGGACCAGGCTGGTGGTGGAAATGCAGGTTGGGCTGTAGCTTTAGATAATGGAAATGGAAAAATTAAGTTTGTTGCTGTTGATGATGGTTTAGTTTCAACAACTGATGTGAGTGATTCACAGTGGCATCAAGTTGCTTTAGTTAAGAATAAAACAACAAAGAGTATTTATATTGATGGTGCTTTTGAAGTTAGTGAAGCTGATAGTGGTAGCATTGTTAATAATGAAATGATTTATGTGGCTTGTGAGGCTGTTAGTGATTATTTTACAGGTTGGTTGGATGAGATTGTTATCTATAATAGGGATTTGTCAGCTGAACAAATTAGAGCATTGTATATGAATCAAACTGAAGTTTTAGTTTCACAAGAAACTGTTACAGGTCAAGTTTGGAATGCAACAATGACACCTAATGATGGTTATATTAATGGTGCGACTGCTTGGTCTAATAGTTTAACTATTTTGAATAGTGCTCCTACACAAAGCACTCCTATTTTGAATGCTACCACTACTGCAAATTTAACTAGTGCAAATTTAACTGTGTATAATGTTAGTACTGCCGACGCTGATGGTAACCCTGTGAAGAATGTTATTAATTGGTTTAAGGATGGTATTAGTTTAGCTGTGTTGAATATGCCTATGGAAGGACATAATAGTAATACTTCTGTTATTAAAGATTATTCTGGTTATGGAAATAATGGTACTTTAGTTTGGGGCGCAGTTAATCCTGGTGCTTATCATAATCTAACTGGTGGTTATGATGGCTTTGGTGCTTTTGAGTTTGATGGTGTTGATGATTATATTGATGTAGGTAATCCTACAACATTAGGTGTGAGTGATACTTTTACAATGGCAGCATGGGTAAAAGCTGATAGCGAAGTTCCTGGAGGAGATTCATTTGCAATAGTATCAAAAAGAAATTCATCTCCTTACTGGCATTGGAGAATAGGGGTTGGTGGAGCGCAACTTCTGTTAATACATAATGGTACTTCCTTAACTACTAGTTCTGGTGCAATAAGTGGAATTGATGATGGGACTTGGTATCATTTGGCCGTTACAAAAAATGGTACTGATCTTAGTTTTTATGTTAATGGGGCTTTTGATAGGACTCAAACTTCTGTTCCAGGTTCAATAGTTAATGGTAATGATGTATTTATTGGAAAATATAATGTTGCAGGTGCTGGTTTTTTTAATGGAACTATAGATGAAGTAATGATTATTAATAGGAGTTTGAGTGCAAATCAAATACTTGCTATATATGAAAATCAAACTAATTTTATACATTCAAATGAAACTTCTGTTGGTGAGGTTTGGAATGCTACAGTAACACCTAATGATGGTTTGATTGATGGTGCTACAACTTGGTCTAACTCTGTTACTGTTGTTGCTGCAAATTCTGCTCCTACTGTTGGTAACATTACAATGAATTCAACTAGTTCTAACAATTATAGTAATGGTACTTTGCAAAGTTACTGGGACATGGGTGATGCTGATGGTGATTCTCAGTCTTTGAATGAGACTCGTTGGTTTAAGGATGATGCTTTACAGAGTGGTTTGTTAAATTCTACAACTGTTGATGGTGGTAATATTAGTCAGAGTGAAGTTTGGAATTTAAGTATTAGAGTTTATGATGGTACTTCTTGGAGTGCATGGAGTTCTAATGTTAGTATTAGTATTGTTAATGCTATACCAATACATGATACTCCTATTTTGAATGCTACCACTACTGCAAATTTAACTAGTGGTAATTTAACTGTATACAATGTAAGTACTGCCGATGCTGATGGTGGTGCTGTGAAGAATATTATTAACTGGTATAAGAATAGTACAAGTATTTCTGTTTTGAATATGCCTTTTGAAGGTGATTCAAACTCTTCTAATACTAAAGATTATTCTGAATTGAGTTATAATGGTACAAGGTATAATGCTGTTTGGAATGGAACTGGTGGTTATGATGGCTTTGGTGCTTATGAGTTTGATGGAAGTGGTGACTATATTGATTTGGGTGATAAAATTGACATTGGGACTGCAACTGACTTGAGTATTTCTTTATGGATAAAAACTTTGAAAAATACTCAGGAGATTATAGCTAAGAGTGCTGGTTCAACCCCATTATATCGATTACAAGTAACAACAACTGGAGCAATTCTTGCAAGAGTTAATGATGGTTCAAATAATATCCCTTCAATAGGAACTACAAATGTTAGTAATAATGATTGGTATCATGTTGCTTGGACATTAGATAGAGATGGTGATCAAGTAATTTATGTTAATGGTATTGAAGAAGATAGAGATAGCATATCTTCAGTTGGGAATTTAGATACTTCTGGTATTTTGGCTATTGGTAGGTTTGGTTCTTCAGCTACAAGTTATTTTAATGGTTCAATTGATGATGTTATGATTTTTAATAGTTCTTTATCTGCAGAACAAGTAAGAGCTTTGTATATGAATCAAACCAATGTAATTGTTTCACAAGAAACTTCTACTGGTGATGTTTGGAATGCTACAATTACACCTAATGATGGAACTGTTGATGGTGCTACAACTTGGTCTAATAGTTTAACTGTTTTGAATAGTGCTCCTACACAAGGTACTCCTACTTTGAATGCTACAACTACTGCAAATTTAACTAGTGCTAATTTGACTGTTTGGAATGTAAGTACTGCCGACGCTGATGGTGGTGCTGTTAAGAATGTTTATAATTGGTACCTAAATGGGAATAGTTTGACAGTTCTTAATATGCCTTTTGAAGGAGATACAAATTCAACAAATGCTAAAGATTATTCTGGTTCTGATAATAATGGAACTAATGTTGGTGCAACTTGGAGTAGTTCTGGTGGTTTTGATGGCTTTGGTGCTTATGAGTTTGATGGTAGTAGTAGTTATATTGAAATTACAAATTCTTTAACAAACTCTTTATCGAGTACAACACAAGGAACATGGTCAATGTGGTGGAAACCTGTCGATGCTACACCAGCATCTAATGATAGAGTTTTTGGTTTTGCAGATACTAATGCAAATGAATTTGTACTTATACAAGTATCAACAGATGCAAAATTCAGGGCAATTGTATATGATGCTGGTTCACTCCAATGGCAAATTGACACTAATTCTGCAGCCTTTTCTAATGGCGTTTGGACACATGTAGCTTTAGTTCAAGATGGGGTTAGTCCAGTAGTATATGTTAATGGAGTAGAGGTTGCTCAAACATTTATTAGTTCAAATGACAAAACTAAATGGTTTAATGATTTAACTGGGTTAGACAATGGATTTATAGGGACAGGAGAGATTAATAATGGTGGGAAGAGTAATTATTTTGAAGGGAGTGTAGATGATATTTTAGTATTTAATTCAACCTTATCTCCAGAACAAATTAGAGCTCTTTATATGAATCAAACTGATAAAATAGTTTCACAAGAGACTTCTACTGGTGATGTTTGGAATGCTACTGTAACACCTAATGATGGTTTGATTGATGGTGCTACAATTTGGTCTAATACTTTAACTGTTTTGAATAGTGCTCCTACTGTTGGTAATATTACAATGAATTCAACTAGTGTTAATAATTATAGTAATGGTACTTTACAAAGTTCTTGGGACATGGGTGATGCTGATGCTGATAGTCAAGTTTTGAATGAAACTAGGTGGTTTAAGGATGGTGCTTTACAGAGTGGGTTATTAAATTCTACAACTGTTGCTGGTGGTAATATTAGTAAGGATGAAGTTTGGAACTTGTCTATTAGAGTTTATGATGGCACTGTTTGGAGTTCTTGGAGTGCAAATGTAAGTATTAGTATTGTTAATGCTGCACCAATACAAAATACTCCTACTTTGAATGCTACAACTAGTGCAAATTTAACTAGTGCTAACTTGACTGTTTGGAATGTAAGTACTGCCGACGCTGATGGTGGTGCTGTGAAGAATATTTATAATTGGTATCTTAATGGAAATAGTACTATTGTGTTGAACATGCCTTTTGAAAATAATGGTAGTGATGAAGGTGGAAAAGATTATTCTGGTTATGAAAATAATGGAACTAATGCTGCTGCAACTTGGAATCTTACTGGTGGTTATGATGGTTTTGGTGCTTATACTTTTTCTGGTGCCTCCCAAACTTATTTTAAAGTTCTAGATTCTACTTCATTAAGTTTGACCAAAGATAGGACAATATCAACATGGGTTTATTTTTATTCACTTCCATCAGATACTCAAGATGCTTATGTGATATCTAAAGATCAAAGTAGTCCTAGAAATTGGTATGTGGCTGTTCTTAATGGTGGGGATGTTATGAGATTTTATATGAATGATGGTTCTAATTCTTTTTATAAAACTGGAGTAACTTCTTTACAAGTAGATACTTGGTATCATTTGGCTGCGGTATATGATACATCAGTACCTAACATAACTATGTATATAAATGGTGTTGAAGAAGGAGGAACAGTAACTGGTACTATTCAATCTGCTACTTCTGATACTAACAATGACTTGTATATTGGCTCTAGAGATGGAGATTCATCCCATAGATTTAGTGGAAATATAGATGAAGTTATGATTTGGAA
Organism: archaeon; assembly: GCA_018653605.1. Lineage (GTDB taxonomy): Archaea > Nanobdellota > Nanobdellia > SCGC-AAA011-G17 > GW2011-AR17 > JABHYY01. Next base: position 179,704 of record JABHYY010000018.1, on the reverse strand, counting down.
TAGATCTTTATCTGCTGAACAAGTAAGAGCTATTTATATGAATCAAACTAATGTAATTGTTTCACAAGAAATTTCTGCAGCTGATGTTTGGAATGCTACAATTACACCTAATGATGGTACTATTGATGGTGCTACTGTTTGGTCTAATTCAGTTACTGTTGTTGCTGCAAATTTTGCTCCAACTGTTGGAAACATTACAATGAATTCAACTAGTTCTAACAATTATAGTAATGGTACTTTGCAAAGTTCTTGGGATATGGGTGATGCTGATGTTGATTCACAAGTTTTGAATGAAACTAGGTGGTTTAGAGATGGCATTTTGCAAGTTTTAAATTCTACAACTGTTGATTTAGGGAATTTAACTGGTGGTGAAGTTTGGAATCTTAGTATTAGGGTTTATGATGGAACTGTTTGGAGTGCTTGGAGTTCTAATGTAAGTATTAGTCTTGGAAATCCACCTCCTTATGTTACTAATTTAGTTATGAATTCAACTAATGCTAACAATTATAGTAATGGGACTTTACAAAGTTCTTGGACCTTTAGTGACTTGGATAGTGATTCACAAGTTTTGAATGAAACAAAATGGTTTAAGGATGGTGCTTTACAAAGTGGGTTATTAAATTCTACAACTGTTGTTGCAGGGAATTTATCTGGTGCTGAGGTTTGGAATTTGTCTGTTCGTCTTTATGATGGTACTTCTTGGAGTGGTTGGAGTTATAATGTTAGTATTAGTATTTTAAATTCTGCACCTCATCAAGGAACTCCTGTTTTGAATGCTACCACAAGTGCAAATTTAACTAGTGCTAATTTGACTGTATATAATGTAAGTACTGCTGACGCTGATGGTGGTGCTGTGAAGAATATTATTAATTGGTATAAGAATGGAACAAGTATTACTGTGTTGAACATGCCTTTTGAAAATAATGGTAGTGATGAAGGTGGAAAAGATTATTCCGGTTATGAGAATAATGGTACTAAAGCAGGTGCTACTTGGAATAGCACTGGTGGTTATGATGGTTTTGGTGCTTATGAGTTTGATGGAGTGAATGATAAGATTGTTGTATCTGATAATAATAAATTTGATTTTGGGAATTTTACTGACTTTTCTTTATCTTATTGGATAAATGATGATGATGGTGTTGGTGAAGATGTAATCTCTAAAAGGAATGGTTTGAGTAGTGCTCCTGGATTTTTTTGTAGTAATGCAGGAACTGATAAAGTTTATTGTGAGATTTCTGATACTGAATTTGATGAAGTTTTTAAGGTTGGAACTGTAACAGTAGCTGATGGTACTTGGCATCATGTTTCTGTTACTTTTGATAGAGATGCAGATATGAGTATATATGTTGATGGAGCATTTGATGTAAGTTCTGATATATCAAGTATTGGTGACATAAATACTACCAAAGAATTACTTATTGGTTTAAATGGGAATGGTGCTAGAGATTATAATGGAAGTATTGATGAGGTAATGGTTTTTAATCATAGTCTCTCTGCTGAGCAAGTTAGAGCTCTTTATATGAATCAGAGTAATAAAATGGTTTCTCAAGAAACTTCTAAAGGTGATGTTTGGAATGCTACTGTTACACCTAACGATGGTTTGATTGATGGTGCTACTGTTTGGTCTAACTCTGTTACTATTTTGAATAGTGCTCCTACACAAGGAACACCTATTTTGAATGCTACAACTAGTAGTAATACTACTAGTGATAATTTAACTGTGTATAATGTAAGTACTGCTGACGCTGATAGTGATAATGTTAAGAATGTTTATAATTGGTATCTAAATGGGAATAGTACTACTGTGTTGAATATTCCTTTTGAAAATAATGGTAGTGATGAGGGTGGAAAAGATTATTCTGGGTATGGTAATAATGGAACTAATATAGGTGCTACTTGGAATAGCACTGGTGGCTATGATGGTTTTGGTGCTTATGAGTTTGATGGAAATGCAGATTCAATAAATGTTAGTTGGTCTTCTAGTTTGAATATTACTGGTCCTATTAGTATTTCTTCTTGGATTTATATAAAAGGTTATGGACCTTCTGATCATTCACATATTGCTGGGAAATTAGATGAAGATTTAGGGCCTTATTCTGATGTTGATTATTATATTGGGTTGTTTAGTAGAGATCCAATTTTTATAATTGCAGATTCTTCTACTGGAACTCAAGCAACAGATACTACAGATGTTCCTTTGAATACATGGGTTCATATTGTTGCAACATGGGATGGAACTACTAATACTAATGGAATGAAAATGTATAGAAATGGTAATTTAAGTACAGAAACAACTTCAACTATTTCTTCTATTGAAGGGAGTACAAGTAAATTTCATGTTGGGACTAGAGATTATACTTATGAGTTTAATGGAACAATAGATGAAGTTATGGTTTGGAATAGAAGTTTGTCAGCTGAACAAGTTGAAGCTCTTTATATGAATCAAACTAACAAGATTGTTTCACAAGAAATTTCTTCTGATGATGTTTGGAATGTTACAATTACACCTAATGATGGTTTAATTGATGGTGCTTCTGTTTGGTCTAATTCTTTAACTATTTCAAATTCTGCTCCTACTGTTGGTAACATTACAATGAATTCAACTAGTGTTAATAATTACAGTAATGGTACTTTGCAAAGTTCTTGGGATTTTGGAGATGCTGATGCTGATAGCCAAGTTTTGAATGAGACTCGTTGGTTTAAGGATGGTGCTTTACAGAGTGGTTTGTTAAATTCTACTGATGTTGCTTTAGGGAATTTAACTGGCGGTGAAGTTTGGAACTTGTCTATTAGAGTTTATGATGGTACTGTTTGGAGTTCTTGGAGTAGTAATGTTAGTGTTACCTTGGGTAATCCTGCTCCTTATATTACTAATTTGGTTATGAATTCAACAAGTGTTAATAATTATAGTAATGGAACTTTACAAAGTTCTTGGACTTTCAATGATTTGGATAGTGATAGCCAAGTTTTGAATGAGACTCGTTGGTTTAAGGATGGTTCTTTACAGAGTGGTTTGTTAAATTTTACTACTATTGTTGCAGGAAATTTAACTGGTGGTGAGGTTTGGAATTTAAGTATTAGAGTTTATGATGGTACTTCTTGGAGTGGTTGGAGTAGTAATGTTAGTGTTACTTTGAGTAATCCTGCTCCTTATGTTACTAATTTAGTAATGAATTCTACAAGTGTTAACAATTATAGTAATTCCACTTTACAAAGTTCTTGGACTTTCAATGATTTGGATAGTGATAGTCAGGTTTTGAATGAGACTCGTTGGTTTAAAGATGGTGCTTTACAGATTATTAATTCAACAAATGTTGTTGCAGGCAATTTAACTGGTGGTGAAGTTTGGAATCTTAGTATAAGAGTTTATGATGGTACTTCTTGGAGTGGTTGGAGTTCTAATGTTAGTGTTACTTTGGATAATCCTGCTCCTTATGTTACTAACTTTGCTATGAATGCAACTAGTTCTACTAATTATAGTAATTCCACTTTACAAACTTCTTGGACTTTTAGTGATTTAGATAGTGATAGTGAAGTTTTGAATGAGACTAGGTGGTTTAAGGATAGTGCTTTGCAGAGTAGTTTGTTAAATTCTACAAGTGTTACTGAAGGTAATGTTAGTAAAGAAGAAGTTTGGAATTTTTCTGTTAGAGTTTTTGATGGGACTTCTTGGGGTGGTTGGATTGACAATTTAAGTGTTACAACTTTGAATGCTCCTCCTTACCAAGGTGTGCCTAGTTTGAATTTTAGTGGAACCAATATTACAACTGATAATATTACTTTGTATAATTATTCTTCTGATGTTGATAGTGATAGTGTTAAAAATATTGTTAATTGGTACAAAGATGGTGCTTCTCTTACTGTGCTAAATATGCCTTTTGATATTAATGGAAGTGAAGATAATTCTAGTGGTGTTAAGGATTATTCTGAGTATAGTAATAATGGTACTTTAGGTAATGCTACTTTTGAATTTAAACCTGTTTGGAATCAAAGTGGTGGTTATGATGGGTCAGGTGCTTATGTGTTTTATGAAGATTATATAGCTGTTCCAAATGATGGAAGGTATGATTTTGAGGATGAAAATTTTTCAATTGTTTTTTGGATGAAAAATTTAGCTCCTGTGAGTGATACTGAAGAAAGGAAAATGGTTTCAAATGGTAGAGTTGGTAATAATAAAGGGTATTATGTTGGTTATCAGGCTAGTAATGATAGGCTTTATTTTGGTGATGTTGGTGGTGCTGGTTATGTTAATAGTGTAGGGTTTAGTGATGGTGGTTGGCATCATGTTGCTGCTGTTTATACTGAAGGATATAATTATAGTCTTTATTTTGATGGTGATGCTTTATCAATAACTCTTTCTGGTGTTATGGATGGGTTTAATGCTACTGGTGAAGAACTTTGTATTGGTTCTTATATTTATGGTTATTCTAGGTTTGAGTTTAATGGGTCTCTTGATGAAGTTATGATTTTTAATCAAAGTTTAAGTGTTGAACAAGTTAGAGCTATATATGCTAGTGATAATGTTATTGTTGCTGAAGAGATTGGTGGTGGTGATGTTTGGAATGCTTCTGTTACACCTAATGATGGGTTTGTTGATGGTGCTACTGTTTGGACTAACTCTTTAACTGTTTTGAATAGTTTGCCAAGTTTTGTTGTTACAATGAACTCCAGTTCTGATGAGAATTTAACTAGTGGAAATTTACAAAGTTCTTGGACTTTTAGTGATATTGATGGAGATAGTCAGGTTTTGAATGAAACTAGGTGGTCAAAAGATGATGCTTTACAGAGTGGGTTGTTAAATTCTACAACTGTTGCTTCTGCTAATTTGACTGGTGGAGATGTTTGGAGTTTGTCTGTAAGAATTTATGATGGTAATGGTTGGAGTTCTTGGAGTGATAATTTGAGTGTTACTATTGTTGCTGTTGCTGCTGAAGAGGAAGAGGCTGCTGCTGTTGGTGGCGGTGGTGGTGGAGGCGGTGGAGGATCCAGTAAAGATGATGATGAAAATGAAAGTATAATTAGGGCACCAGAAATCCCTGTTCAATCTTTTTCAGTTGATGAATATTCATTTGATTTTAGTGCTGTTAAAGGATTTATAACAAGTGATTCATTTGAAATAAATAATAATTTGTTAGTCCCTATTGAAGTTACTATTGAATTAATTGGCTTGGATATTCTGGACATTGAAGGCAGTGTAATAACTTTACAGCCAGGTGAATCAAGAAGCATTAGTTTTAATTTAGTGCCGACTGAAACTGGTGTGTTTGCTGGTACTATTAAGTTGTATTATGGTAATGAAGTGTTTAATATTCCTGTTTCAATTAATGTTCAGTCTGAAAAAAGTTTGTTTGATATTAATGTAAACTTGTTTGATAAAAGGATTGCACCTGGTGATAAAATTACTGGCCAAATTTTCTTATTACAAGCAGGGTTCCAACAGAAAGAGGATGTTACTTTGAATTATGTTGTTAAGGATTTTTATGGTAACACTTTGTTAACAGAAAGTGATACAATTGCTGTGTTTGAACAAGCATTGTTTAACAAAGAGTTGGATATTAGTGGTTTACCTGTTGGTGATTATGTGTATGGTGCTGAGGTTGTTTACTCTGGTGGTGTTGCAACTGCGAGTGAACAGTTTGCTGTTGTAGATACAGAGTTATCAGAATCACAGTGGATTTTAACTTTAACTTTGAGTGTTGTTGTACTTATATTCTTGATTATAGTAATCGTAAAGTATAAAAAGCTCTTACCCTTTAGATAAATAAATGAAAAAGAGGTATATTCTTGGTTTGATTGGAGTAGTTTTGTTTATTTTGTTGATTGTTCTAAGTTTATGTTTAGTTTGTAATGAAGAATTTGAGGTTGATATTTTTCTTTTGAAGTCAGTTGTTAAGCAGGGTGAGGAAATTAGTCAGGATATTACTATAGAAAGTTTTACTGATACTAGTTATAGTGTTGATGTTGTAGGGTTTGATTTTTTTGCTTTAAGTGAGAGTGAGTTTAGTTTGAGTAAGGGTGAAGAGAGGGTTGTGGAACTAAGTTTTAATGCTGTTGATGTTGAAGCTGGAGTTTATGTTGGTTATTTATCTGTCTCTACTGGGGTTACTTCTGAGATGGTTCCTATTGTTATTGAGGTTCAAACACAAAATGTTTATTTTGTTCCTAACTTAGATGTTTCACATAATTATAAGGAAGTTGTTCCTGGTAATGATTTTGTTTCTTCTGTTAGAATTGTTAATGTTAAAGATACTAAAGATCATACTTTGGATGTGACTTATCAGATTCAAAATTTAGATTCTGAAGTGTTGTTTACCGAGAGTGAAAGTATTGTTGTTGGAACTGATATTTCTATTACAAAAAGTTTTAATTTGCCTAGTGATGTTAATTTAGGTGATTATGTTTTTATTGTTCTTGTTGAGAATGAAGAGTCTTTTGGAACTGCTAGTGATTTCTTTAGTGTAGTTGATAAAAAAGTTTCTTATTCAGAAAATAATATGGTTTATACAGGGATTATTTCTGTTGCAATTCTTCTTTTTTTGGTTGTAATTTTGATTTTATTTTTGAGAACTGTTGGTGAAAGGAATAGGTTGTTAGCTGAGTTGTCTAGACAACATTCTTTGGAGTATAAATTTTCTTTGAAGGATTTAGAGAAAGAAGAGAAAGTAGCTTTGAAGAAAGCAAGAGGTTCAAAGAAGGTTAAAAAAGACTATGAATTGATGATTAAGAAAGAGTTGCAGAAGTTGAAGAGAAGGCAGTTTAAGCAAACTAAGGCTTTGAAAGGGTTGAAATCTGTTAAAGAAATGGAAAAAAAGTTAGATTTCTGGCAAAGTAAAACACAGAAAGAGGTTAGATCAGAGCTAGAAAAGGAATTAAAAGCAAAATTTAGAAAAAATAAGTTATTCTAAACTAATTAATTGGAAGATATAGTTGGAAGATAAGTTTTATAAACATAGAATGCTTGTATTTGGTTTATAATTAATTAAAAGAGGTGGAATTGGTGACCCAAAAGAGGCAAAGCAGTAATAGAAATAGTCATATAAATAAATTAGTCCCATTATTCTTTGTAATCCTAGTACTTGTTCTAATCTTGATTGGTGTATTTTTTGTGTTTAATATGAATTTAACTAGTGAGCCTGAGGTTGTTGCTCATGAGGTTGAAGTTGATCAAGCAATATTCAAACTTTTATTAAATGATGGTGAAAGTTTAACTAGAGAATTAAGAGTTATGAACACTGGTGATGGTGTTAAGAGTATTTCTTTGAGTTCTGGGTTGGGAGGGATTTTAACTTTTTCTGAAAGTAGTTTTGAGTTGTCTTCTGGGCAAACTAAAGTTGTGAGCATTATATTTGATAGTATTATTGAAGAAAACAATATAGAATATATTCCTGGAATCTATATTGGAAGTGTTGAAATTGAAAGTGAAGGTGATGTAGAAACAATTCCTGTTGTTATTGAAGTTGAGAGTACTGAAGTTCTTTTTGATATGAATATTAATTTTCCTGATACTACAGTTGATCCTGGTGATGAAATTAATCCAACTGTAAGATTATATAATCTGATGGATCAAACTGCTATGAGTATTACAATGGATTATTTTGTAAAAGATTTGGATGGAAATACATTTTTTTCTGAAACTGAAACTGTTGTAGTTGATAATCAAGTGTCCTTCACTAAAACAATAGAAATTCCTGAAACTTTTAGGGTTGGAACTTATGTTTTTGGTGCTGTTGCATCTTATGCTGGATCAACTGGTACTTCATCTTATGTGTTTGATGTTGTTGGTGAGGAAGAAGAAGAGGTTGTTCAGGCTAGTGCTGGTTTTTGTTCTTCAGGTAATCCTTCTTGTTGGTTGATATTTTTCATTTTAGCTTTATTATTCTTATTTGTGTTGAGTTATGTTGTGTTGTACTTCAGAGCTTACTTACATGAGCTTGTTGTTTTGAAGCCTAAGGAAGTTTATAGAAGAACTGTTGATAAAGTTAAGAGTAAAGAAAGGTTTAAACTTATTCATTATTTGATTCTTGTTTTGTTTGTTTTGGTTATTGCTTTGATTGTTTATATATTTAGAGCTGATGTTTCTATTAATTTAACTGCATTGTTTTCTTCTGTTCCTGTACAGATTTATTTCCTTATTTTGGGTATTGTAATTATTTTAGTATTGTCTATAATTGCACATTATTCTTCAAAAGCTATCTCTTCTTTTAAGAAAGTTTTAGCTAATATGAGAGAAAAAAGAGTTAAGTCACAGATTCTTAAATTGAAAAAAGAAAAAGAGTTGAAGCATTTACTTGAAAGGAAAAGGGAGTTAAAGCATAGGTTGAAGAAGAGGAAAAGAGATTCTTTGGTAAAGGGATTTTTCCATTTCTTAGGGTTTTTCAAAACTAAAGATGAGATTAGGAAAGAGGCAACTGCTGATAAAAGAAGGCATCAAAACGAATTGAAGGATATTTCTGTTAAATTAAAATTCTTAAGAGAGGAGAAAAAATTAAAAGAAGTTCGTAGAAGAGCTAGAATTGATGGATTTAAGTCTATTTTTAGAATATTTGGTTTGTTTAAGACTCCTGCTGATCTTAGAAGAGAGGCTGTTGAGGAAAGTAAAAAAGAGAAGGCTAGATTGAGAAAGTTATCTGATAAAGAAAAATATTTGAAAGATAAAAGAAAATTAATTATGTCTAGGAAAAGGCAAAAGAGAAAGAATATTAAAAATTATTTTAAATCATTGTTTAGTATTTTTGGAGTTTACAAGAAAATTTATAATGCTATTAGAAATCCTTTTGTTGCTTGGAGAAAAAAGAGAAAGTTAAAACAAAGGTGGAAAGAAAAGAAAGAGGCAAAAGAAGCTAAGAAGCACAAGACTGCCTTTAGGATTGTTCCTTTATTCTTTGTATTGCTTGCTTTAATTTTAACTCTTGTTGGGGTGTTGTTTGTTTCTAATATAGGGTTATCTCCTGGTTCTGATGTTTCTACTAGTGATTTAGAGATTGATCAGATCATGATTAAAGTTTTATTGAATGAGCAAGAATCGCTTGAGAGTGAGTTTAGGGTGATGAACACAGGTGATACGACTGAAAGTGTTAATCTTGGTTCTAACTTTGGTGAAATACTTAGTTTGTCTGATACTGATTTTGAGTTAACTCCTGGCCAGACTAAAGTTGTTACAATGCAATTTAATAGTGCTATTGATGATATTGAGTATTTGCCTGGAATTTATATTGGTAGTGTTGATGTTGATACTGTTGATTCTACTGATCTGCTTCCTGTTGTTGTTGAGGTTGAAAGTAGTGAAGTGTTGTTTGATATGAATATTAACTTTCCTACTGTTGATGTTGTTCCTGGAATGGAAATTAATCCAACAGTTAGGATGTACAATTTAATGGATGAAGATGCTTTAAGTATTGATGTTGAATATTTTGTTAAAGATTTAAATGGAAACAGTTTATATAGTGAAACTGAAACTGTTGTTGTTGATTCTCAAGTTTCTTTTATTAAAACTATTGATTTCCCTGCTGATTTTAGAACTGGTACTTATGTTTTTGGTGCTATAGCTTCTTATGTTGGATCAACTGGAACTTCATCTTATGTGTTTGATGTTGTTGAAGCTTCTCCAGGTTTACAGTCTAGCTTTGCTTTCTGTTCATGGACAAATCCTACTTGTTGGTTAGTTGGTTTGATTGTAATATTATTATTCTTGTTTGTGTTAACTTATTTCATATTCTTTATCCAGGCTTATTTGAGAGTTATTATTCCAAGAAGGCATTCTAAGAAGATTGAGTCTAAGAAAAAGAGTTTAAGATTGAGAATTAAAGGTTTTAAGAAAGATTGTAAGAGTGTTAATCATGCCTTGTTTATGCATATTGTTAAAGTTTTTAATCCAATAAAAAAATGGCGTGCTCATAGTAAGAAAAGAAAAGCAAAAGCTGAAGCTGAAAAGAAAAAAGATCAATTAGAGAGTAAAAAGTTAAAACAATTAAAACATGTTGAAGAAAAAGAAGATGCTCTTAAGAAAAAGATGTTGGAAGCAAAAAGGAAGAAAGCTATGCGTTCTTTTTTATCCAAAGCCTATGCTCCTGTAAGAAGATGGTATGTTGGTTGGAAGAAAAGAATGGCAAAAGCTAGTTTTGAAAGAAAGAAAGAATTGTTAGAAAGAAAAAGGTTGAAAGAATTAAAAGGTGTTGAAGAGAAGGAAATTGTTCTTAAGCAAAAAATGTTAGAAGAGAGAGAGAAAAGTAGGGAAGAGAGTGATAAGAAAAAGGCTGAACTTCTTGAAGAAAAGAAAGTAAAAAAAGAGAAAAAAGAGAATGAGAGGCAAGAAAGACTTGAAAAATTAAAACAAGAAAGGTTTGCTATTAGAGAAGAGAGAAGGAGAAGGAAAGAGGAGAGAAAGAGAAGGAGAATTGAAGAGAAGGCAAGGAGAAAAGCTGAGAAGGAAAGAATTAAGATAGCAAAAAAGGAGATGAGAGAGGAAAAGGATAAGGAAAGAAGAGAGTTGAAAGAGAAGAAAGAGGAAGAACAAAGAAAGTTAAGAGAAGAGAAAGTTGAGGAGATTAAAGAAATAAAGGAAGAGAAAGAAAAAGAAATAATAAAATTAAAAGAAGAGAAAGCTGAAGAGAAAAGAGAAATAAAGGAAGAGAGAGAGAAGGAGAGAGAAGAAAAAGAGAAAGAGAGGAAAGAGAAAGAAGAGAAGAAGGAGAAGGTTAGGTTGGATATGGAAGCTGCTAAAAAAAGAGAAGAAGAGAAGAAGAAGGCAAGGTTTGATGCTCTTAAGAGAAAAGAAAGAAGGAAAAAGGCAGTTAAGAAGTTTAGAAGGGATGTCAGGAATTCTATTATTGGTGCTTATGTTGGTATTGGGAAAAAGTATAGGGAGATGCAAAGAGAAAAAGAGAGAAAAGAGAAGGAAGCTAAAATTCAAAGAAGGAAGGAAGAAGAAGAGAAGAGAAGGTTGGTTATACAGAAGCAAAAGGAAGAGGATGAGAGAAGATTACAAAATATGATTATTGATCAAAAAGGTAGGTTGGAAGAACTTGAAAATAAGTTTGAGGATGAGAAAAGAAGAGATATTGAAAGGTTAACATCTTTGAAATTAAAAATGGATACTGAAAAAAGAAAGTTTGTAAACAAAATTGAATTTGAAAGAGAGAGTATGATGGGTGGATCTAAGAGAAATGTGTTTAGTAATGTTAAAAAGAATTTTGAAAATTATAGTAATAAAAGGAAGTTTGAGCAAAAGCAAGGTGATATTAAGAAGAAGTTTGCAGTTAGGCAAGATGGTTTGAAGTCTAAAATTTCTAAAGAAGATAGTGAGATTAATGAGATTAAGAAAAAGTTAAGATTTTTTAAGAAATAATTATATCTTAATTGAAAATTAAGGATAAAAAATCAGGATTTTTTATTTTGTTGATTCTATTCTAACCCAAATTTCATTGAAGTCTTTCTTTTTTATGTTAATATCTTTGTAAATTAAGAACCAAAGGTATAGTCTTATGAAGTATAGGTAAACTGTCCAGGTGTATTCTTGAAAGTTTTCTGGGTATGTGAATGGTTTGTACCAACCTTCTTTTATTTCTTCCCAGAATGATCGCATTCTTTTGTGTTTTGGGAAGTAAGTTTCAATTTGGTTGTAACCTCCAGCTGACCTTCTTTTTTGTTTAATCCAGTCTTTGAGGTGTGTAGGGAATTTAACATAAACTTGTGCTTTTGGTGCGTATCCAATTTTGTAGCCTTTGTTTGCTATCATATACGACATCACAGCGTCATCTGACAGAGCATCTTCTGGAATTTCTGTAAATAGTTTTTTCATTGCAAATAAGTAGCCTGAGCAGACGATAAATTGGTTTTTTTTGACATATTTTAGTCTTGTGTGATGAGCTCCAATGTCTGTTAAAAGGTGCGAGAAATAGCCTAACATTGTTGTCCTTGGGTTTACTGATCTTGGCCTTGAAGTGACTGCTCCAATGTTTTCTTTGTTTAGTTGTTTCATTAATTCTTTTATGCTGTTATTGCTGACATATACATCTCCATCAGTTAGAATTAATTTCTCACCTTTTGCTTTTTTGAAACAGATGTTAAGTGCTATTGGTTTACCTTTTCCAGGGTCTTTAACATATTTTACATTTTTGTGTTTCTTTGTGTACTGGTCTATCACTGCTTTTGTTTCTTTGTCAGGGCAAGCTACTAGAATTTCTATCTCTTCTGGATAATCTTGGTTAAGGAAAGCTTGGATTGCTTTGCCAACTGTTCTTTCCTCTTTGTATGCAGTTATAATTACTGTGATCATTTTTCTATGAGTTTTTTAATCCCTTTTTCTATTAGTAAAGATCTTGTTTTTGTGTATAAAGGGACTTTTGTTAGTTTTTTGTCTATCAAGTCAATGTATGCTCTTTTTTTGTCTGCATTTTTGTAAACTTCGAATCCGAAACTGTCTCTTATTTTCTTTAGTTCTTTTATTGTGAAGTTTGGATGGTTAACATTACTTGATTGGAAGTATGATGCTGATGCTTTGTCCTTTAGCCATTTGTTCTTTTTGCATATGTCGTACAGTTCTGTTCCTTTGAATGCATTGAAAATGGAAATTCCTACATAGTCAGGTTGAACTTTTCTGTTGAGTTCAATTGTTTTTTTTATGCTTTCTTGTGTTTCAAATGGAACTCCTATCATGTTGAATGAGTATGTTCTTAGTCCTTCTTCTTTTGCCCATTGAAAAGTGTCAATGATTTGTTTGTTGCTTTGAAACCTTTTTAGAATGTCATTTCTTATGTATGGGTCGCCTGCTTCGATTCCAATTGATACTCTTACACATCCTGCTTCTTTCAATAGTTTGAAATCTTCTTTTGTTACTGCGTTTACTCTTGCATTAATGTAGAATGGTAGTCCAATTTCTTTTGGATATCTTTTTGCGAAATCTCTTAGTCTTTGTTTGTTTATAGTGAAAGTGTCGTCGTAGAATTCAATTTCTTTAACTTTGTATTTTGTTATGACTTCTTTCATTTCTTTCATTAAATTGTCAATTGATCTGAATCTTAGGAATTTTCCTTTTCCTTTGTATTTGTCAATCAAAACTTTGTTTATACAATATGAACATAAGAAAGGGCAACCTTTGCTTGACATGAAAGTTGCTAAGCCTCTGTTTGAGTCAATGTATTTTTGGTAGTTGAATATTTCTCTGTCTGGGAAAGGGAGTTTGTCTAGATCTTCAGTTAGTTTTCCTATTTCATTTTTTGTTATCTTTTTACCTTTTTTGAACCAGATGTTTGGAATTTTAGTGTTGTTTAGATCTTTTGTTAGTTTGATTAGTGATTGTTCTGATTCTCCAATTGCAACCATGTCAAAGCAATCTTGGTCTATGATGTCTTTTGGTGCAACAGTTGCATGGTAACCACCACAGATGATTGGTACTTCTTTAGTTTCTTTGATTATCTGTGAGATTCTTATTGCGTTTTGAAGGTCATTGGTTGCTGCAGTGACTGCAACTAGGTCTGGGTTGAATTGGTCAACTTTGTCTATGATTTCGTCATCTGAAACTTTGAAAGTTGTGTCAATTAGTTCAACTTTGTGTCCTTTTTCTTTTAACATAGCTGATATGATACCTAGTCCAATAGACATGTCTTTAGGTGATTCTACAATGTTTGGGTAGACTAGTAATACTTTCATTTCATTTCTTCCCTGTATATTTTGAGTGTTTCGTTTGCAATGTTTTCCCAGGTGTATTCTTTAACTTTTTTGATGTTGTTTTGTGAGAATTTTTTTGCTAAGTCTGGATTTTCTATAACTTTCAATATTTTTTCTTTGAGTTGTTTTAAGTCACCATGTGGATAAAGGTAGCCATTGACACCATCTTCCATTTCATATGAAATTCCATTCACTGGGGTTGAAACAACTGGTAGTTCTGATGCCATTGCTTCGAATAGAGTTAGTGGCAGACCTTCTCTGTATGAAGTTAAAACATAAAGGTCTGAACCTTGGTACATTTGTCCAATTTTTTCATATGGCCAAGGGCCTATAATATGAATGTCTGGGTGATTGTTTGCAACTTCTTTAACTTGGCCCATCATACCTTCATCAGGACCGATCATTGCAAATTCAATATCACATCTTTCATCAAGTATTTCTTTTGCAACTTGTGCAAAGTGGTGAGGTGATTTTGTTGGGTGTAGTCTTCCAAAGAATAGAACTAATTTTTTCTTTGGATCATTCATGATTTGTTTTCTGAAAGGATTATTTTTTATTTTTTTGAATAAAGAACCTTCCATTCCATTGTGTAGAACTTTTATTTTTTCTTCTTTAACCCATTTTTTTAGGATTGGAACTTCCCAGGGTGTGATTGCAATTATTTTGTTGCAAAGGTTGAATGAGATGTAGTTGAATATTTTGTCTGTGAAAAATAATGGTATTCTTACTGCTAGTGGTCTGAACTTGTCTGTCCATGGGCAGTGTGTTGTGTGAATGTGTGGTTTTTTCTTATATTTTGCAATCAAACCTGCGTATAAAACATAATCTCTTGCTCCAACATGTGTGTGGATTACATCAAAGTCATGTTTTAGTAGTTTTAGAAACACTCCTGGGAATATGTATGTGTTGAATGATAGTTTTGCTATGTATCTTGATCTGTGAATTCTTATACCATCAATTATTTCAAACTTTTTCTTTATTCTTTTGTATTTGTCAGTGTCTGAAGTGAAAACATCTACTGTGTGGCCTTGTTTAATGTATTCTTTTGCTAGAACTTCAATTACCTTTTCTACTCCACCAATTGTTGGTAGGAAGAACTGACTAACTATAGCTATTCTCATCCCTTTGAAATCTTGGAAGAGGGTTTATAAGAATTATGTATGTTAAATAATTATTTGGTAACCAAAAGGTATAAGAATAGTTATTTTAACTCATTTTTATGAAAATTGGGTTTATGGCAAATTATTTTTATCCTGCAACTGGTGGGATGGAAGAGTTGACTTTTGGAATTGCTAAAGAGTTGGCTAAAAAGGGTCATGAAGTGCATGTGTTTACCTCTGATCGGAAGGGTGGTAAAGTGTTTTCTAAAGATGAAACTGTTGATGGTGTACAAATCCATAGAAGTAGGTCTTTTTTAAATTATAAATATTATTTGAATTTTAATCCTGGAATTGCTTTCAAACATTTGGGGTATAAGCTAGATGTTTTGCATGT
Source organism: archaeon (assembly GCA_018653605.1). Classification (GTDB taxonomy): domain Archaea; phylum Nanobdellota; class Nanobdellia; order SCGC-AAA011-G17; family GW2011-AR17; genus JABHYY01. The sequence continues at coordinate 164,545 of JABHYY010000018.1, read as the reverse complement.
GCAAAGTATTGGTTTTATTTTTCAAGATCTTGGTGTTTTGCTTAGAAGGTTGTTTACTAAAACGAAATTGGTTAACACTCCACATGGTCCTTTTATGGCGCTTGAAAAGTATCCTTGGTGGCAAGCTTTGTTGAGGTTTTTATATGTTACAATTGAGTATCCAGTTAACATGTTGTATCATGGTTCTGTGCAAGTAAATCCTTCTCAGTATAGATGGATGGAGAAGTACGGGTTTTGCAAGCAAGGAATTAAGTTTATACCTAATTCTATTCCTGAAAGTATTTTTTCTGATGTTAATGAGAAAAGATTTTTTAATTTGAAAAGGAAATTGGTTATTGGTTATATTGGTAGGGTTCAGAAGTATAAGGGGTTGAGGCAAATTGTTGAAGTTTTGCCTTTTTTGGTCAAAGTGGATCCTTCTATTGTTTTTTTGGTAATGGGGGGTGAGGTTGATGGTGAATATGCTAAGCTTAGAAGCTTGGCTAAGGAGTTAAAGGTTGAGAAGCATTTAATTCTTGCTGGTCGGGTTTCTGATTCTGAAAAGTTGGCTGGGTTGGATGCGACTGATATTTTTGTTTTGCCATCTGAGTGGGAGGCTTTTGGTATTGTTTTGATTGAAGCTATGGCTCGAGGTTGTGCTTTGGTTAGTACTCGAACTGAGGGTGGAAGTTTTGTTGTTGGTGCTGATGAAGGTTTTCTTTTTGATTATAGGAATTTGGATGAGTTGGGAAAAGTTATGTTAAGGTTGATTAATGATAAGAAGTTAGTTGATAAGATGAAGGAGCATAATTCTGTTAAGGCTAAGGAGTATTTGGTTAGTAATGTTGTTACTGAGTTTGAGAAGTTTTATCGATCTTAGCAATTATTACTAAGTTGTCACCTGATTTTTTTAAAAAAGGTTTGTTTATCTTGTATAGGATTAGGTTGATTAGTATGAATAGTTTGTTGAAGTAGGGGAAGTCAAACAGATCTATTGTTTTGTTGACTGTGACTACAAAATTGTGTTTTCTTAGAAGTTTTATCCAGTAGTTTGCATTGTGAATTGAAACATGTGTTTTGTCTTTGTTTGCAAACCAGTTTTTTCCTTTTACTCTTTTACTTTTTGATTCTGGGTTTGGAGTGCTAATTATTATTGATCCTTTATTTTTTAGTACTCTTGCACATTCTTTGATACACTCTTCTGGGTTGTTTAGGTGTTCTAGTAAGTCTAAGGTTAGGATTAAGTTGAATTGGTTGTCTTTGAAATCAAGTTTTTCTGCGTCCATTACTGAGAATTTGTCTTTGTTTTGTTTTTGTGCTATCTTTATTGCATGTTTTGAAATGTCTATACCTGTGTAATCTTTTAGGTATTTGTACAGAAAACCATAAGAGCAACCAATTTCTAGGATTGGACCTTGAAAATTATTTTTTATGTAATTGCTCCAAAATTTCCATCTGAAAGTTTGTTCTTTGTAGTTTGTGAAGTAATTTTCTTCGAAATCTTGTTGTTCCATAGGTTTTATAAATTGGAGTTTATTTTTTAAGGTTTATGGATTGTTGAGTAAAGTATTTAAGGGTTGTATGTGTTATTATTTATATGGTTGATGAAGGTTATGAAATTTTGCGTAAGTATGAATTTCCTATAAATGAATATCCTGAGTTAGCTGATTTTCTTGCTCAACATTCTGATGATTTGGTTAAGATTATTAAGGCTACTGGCCAGTATTCAACAGAATTGTTTAGAGATGGTATTCCTACTGTGGGGGATTTTATTACTGAAGAAAGATGGCCTGGTTTTATTAGGATGGTTGAGGCTGCTGGTGAGTATTCACATTATTTGTTTCAATATGATATTCATAATGTTAAGGATTTAATTAATAAGAGGACTTGGCCTGATTTTGTTAGGATGGTTGAGGCTGGTAATAATTTCAATTATTTGTTTAGATATACAATTCCAGCTGTTAAAGATTTGATTAATGAGAGGACTTGGCCAATGTTTGTTGATGGTTTTATTAGTCTGGTTGAAGCTTCTAGTTCTTATTCAATGGATTTATTTGAACCTACTATTCCAGCTATTAAAGATTTGATTAATGAGAGGACTTGGCCAATGTTTGTTGATGGTTTTATTAGAATGATTAAGGCTTCTGGTGAGAATGATAATGTTAGGTACCTGTTTAGATCTGGTATCCCTGCTGTGAGGGATTTGATTACTGAAGAAAGATGGCCTGGTTTTGTTAGGATGGCTGAGGCTTCTGGTGAAAATTCAAATGATCTTTTTTTCTATGGATTCCCAGAAATAGCTTATTTGATTAACGAAGAAACTTGGCCTGGTTTTGTTAGGATGGTTGAGGCTGCAGGTAAATCTGCACATAGTATGTTTCAATTTGGAATTCCTTCTGTAAAACATTTGATTACTAATGACAATTTTTTAATATTTGTAGATGGATTTATCAGAATAGCAAAAACTGCTGGTGAGAATGCATCTAATTTATATATTTATGGGATTTATGCAGTAAATTATTTAATTACTGAAAATACTTGGCCAATTTTAGTTAAAAAACTTCTAAAGGTGTTAGACTATTGCAAAGGTGTAGAGAATGAAACAATCGACTCATTAAAAAAATTAAAACCCTTATTTAATAGATTTGGAATTGGATTATTTGATTTATTAATTTTTCCAACACTAAAGTCACAAACTATTGCTTCTTTTTTATGTTTTAAGAATTATATAAAAATTGAAGAATTTATTCAAACAAATGAGGATATTAAAGTTATATTACAAGTATTAAAAAGAAGAGGATTTAAAGCAAATGATTTTTTAGAGCAAGTTTTAGTTCCTGGAATACAAAAAAAAGTTATTCTTTCTATGGTAGAAGAAAAGGAACATATAATTTATTTTTTAAAACATTCTCCTATAGATGAATTAGAAATCTACAAAAAATATAAAAATTTAAAAGAAAAGGGTGATGAAAAAAATTTAAAAAAGATGTTTAAAGATCTAAAAGGAGTAAAGAAGGAAATATATAATGGTATTTTAAAGAAAAAATATGATGAAAATATTCTCTCAGCTGTTTTGTATTCTGTATTTTCTCCTGAACTAACTGTTTCAAGAGAGAGTTACAAACAAATTTATGGTAAAAGAAATGATAGGCAAGTTGATATACCCAATATATTGAATAGATTATCTGGAATTACTGTTAAGATATCTAAAGGAGGATATAAATTAAAAGAAAATGAGGAGATTAATACAGAAGCATGGAATGATTTGATTGAAGTTGTTAAAGAGGTAAATGCTTCTGAAACAAAAACTGTTGATACAGAAACTCTTGGTTTAGAATTATTAAGAGGTTTTGCTTCTAGTGATTTAAGGAAGAGAAAGAAGTATTATTTGAAGAAATTATATTTATTTTCCTTAACAAGAGGAGAGGGTTTACCTGATTTTAATACTGAACATAGTAGTTTGATGAAATATAAAGAGTTTGTTGGAGACAGGTTGAAAAATGATTTGATTTATAGTGCTTTAAAAATATCTCATGAGAATAGAAGACAAGAGTTCACTGATTTAGTTGCTAGAATAGAGAAACCAAAGAAGTTTACTGGATTAGCTAAGCAATTGTATGGTTTGTGGATGTCTAAAAATCCAGATAAAGAGCAAAAGATAAAAAAAATACTTTCTAAGAATGGGATTTTAGTAGATAGAATTGATTGGCATGTTTCTTCATGGGAAGATGTTAAATCATGGTTAGAACACCATTCTGCTGGAACTATGAGCAAGCAAACAATGACTAACATATTTGCTATGTTGATTGGTGAAGATTATAACAAAATGTATAAAGAGGTGGATAAGTTTGAGCATACTCATCATGCTCAAGGGAGAGGAGGAATAAAATATACTTTTATGTTAAGTAAGAGAAAGTTGCATTCTGTTGCAATGTTTAATATGGGGGTTTGTGTTGCTCCTGATGATAGGTTGTGGAATATGCCTGATTTCTTGCAGATGATTATATGGGATAAAGATAAAAATGCTTGTGGTGGAGTCATTTTTAGAAATGTGAATAATTATTTAGTTTTGAGTATACAACCAAATTATAAAATATTAAATGAGGTTAGTCCAGTTCATTTGTATGATACAATTATTGAATATAGTAAAACTATGGTTAGGTTGTTAAAACTAAAAGGGGTTTTGATTCCTGTAAATTCTGCAATACATTCTAATAGAGGGAGTATACAAGCAATTATTACTGGAAAAAATTATACAAGAAAGAATTTTAGTACTAGTTATGAATTTTCTTATTCTCCTTATATTTATTCATATAATGAGTTCTTTGTTGTTCCATAGGTTTTATAAATTGGAGTTTATTTTTTAAGGTTTATGGAAGTGATTGTGTTTACTGAGTGTCCAACAAAGGATTATTATAGAGCTCTTAGAAGGGTTAAAGGTAATGTTGAGTTTAGAGATTCTAGGTTTTTTTACTTATGTTTCTTGTTTATTTATTCTCGGTTTGGCTCTTTGAGGATTTTGGCGCATGATTTTTTAGGTAAACCTTTGAATGTGAAGAAAGTTAAGTTTAGTACTTTGTTTAATTCATTTTTTTCTTATTTTCAGTTGTTGTTTACTAAGAAGAAAGTGGTTGTTCTTTTTGCACCTTATAGTTGGATGGGTGTTTATCTGTGGTTGTTGAAACAGTTCAAAAAAGATCTGGTGTATATGACTTCTTGGCCTTTTTGGAATGGTAGAGATTATGTTTTCAAGCCTAACAAAATCAAACTCTTTTTTTGGGAGAGATTCTTAAAAAATGTAAAAGCTGTAACCATTTCTGATACTGCAAGAAAGGGTTTGTTAAAGTATACTAGACAAGTTGTACAAATACCACATGCTGTTGATCTTGAAGTGTTTAAACCTTGTAAAAAATTAGAGAAGTTTACTGTGTTGTTCACTGGTAGGTTGGTTAGGGAGAAAGGGATTAAAGATATTTTAGAGATTGCTAAGGAGTTGCCTGAAATAGATTTTAGGTTTGCTGGGTCTGGGGCAATGGAGTCAGAGCTTAAGGATTGCACCTTGCCTAATGTTAAGTTTTTAGGTCATATTAATGATAGGGATGAGTTAGCTAAGGTGTTTGGTGAAAGTTCTGTTTTTGTTTTGAATTCTTATAAAATTAAAGGGTGGGAAGAGTTGTATGGGATTGTTTTATTGGAATCTTTGGCTTGTGGTACTGCTGTGATTTCAACTGATTGTGTTGGTCCTAAGGAGATTGTTGGAAAGGATTATGGTTTTCTGGTTGGGCAGAGGGATAAGGAAGCTTTGAAGGAAAGGATTATTTGGTGTTCTAAGAATCAAGATAAAATGTTTGCTATGGGTAGGAAAGGAAGAGAGTTTGTTGAGGGGAAGTATGATGTTTCTAGGTTGAGTGAAGAGTGGAGTGATGTGTTAAATACACAAACTTTATAAGAGGACATTTTTTTGAAGTGTTTATGGCAGTTGAAGATGTTTGTTCACATATTTTGAAAGAAAAGGTTCCCTTGAGTGATTTTGAGAAAGGTATACAAAATGCTACTAGTTTTGTAACTTTAAGTGTTGATGATTCAGATATTTCAGTAGCTACTCCTGTTGTAGTTGAAAATACTGTTCCTACTAGAACTGAATATAGATGTGGTAAAACTGGTGATCTTTGTGTTGGATATGGGGTTTGGTATTCTTTTTTTTGTTTAGAAGGTTTTTCTCAAAGAGCTGCAAAGAAGTGTGGATATAGAGATTAGCTTGGAAAATCTTTTAAAGAGTAGTTTATTGCTTATTCTGAATGAGTTTAGTCAAGAAATTTAGGATTTATTCAAAGAATTTAACTTTGAAAAGAATGTGGAATTACTTTTTAGTGCATTTGTCTTTGAAATTGAAAAGGCCTAAAGTTTGGGGTAAGCCTCTTTCTTTGTTTATTGAGCCTACTAATATTTGTAATGCTAAGTGTTGTCTTTGTCCTAGAGGTAATGGAAAGTTAACTAAGAAGCAAGGTGTTATGGGAATTAAGGAGTACAAAAAGTTGTTGGATGAGTTGGGTGATACTGCATTTTCTGTGACTTTGTGGAATTATGGTGAGCCTTTTTTGAATAAGAATTTGATTCAAATGATTAAGTTGGCTAAGAAAAAAGGGTTGAAAGTCATTACAAGTACAAATGGAGTTGCTTTTAGGGATATGGATAATGTTAAAAAAATTATTGATTCTGGGTTGGATGAGTTGATTGTTGCTATTGATGGTGTTGATGAGAAAACTTATTTGAAGTATAGAGGGAATTGTGATTTTAATGCTAATTTGAAAGGGTTGAAGTTGTTGGCTAAAGAGAAAGGTGATAGGTATTTTCCTTTTGTTTCAATGCAGTTTATTGTTATGAAGCAGAATGAGGATCAGATTGAGGATATTAAGAAATTGGCTAAAGAGCTAGGTGTGAATGAGTTGATTTTGAAAACTGTTTTTCTTTTTGGGAATGAGGATCGAGCTAAAGAGTTTTTACCTAATGAAAAGTATTCTAGGTATAGGATTGTTGATGGGAAGTTGAGTTATAAGAAAAACATTGTTAATGGGTGTGATGGGTTGTGGGTTGGAGCTAGTATTAATTATGATGGTAATGTTGTTCCTTGTTGTTTTGATGCTTTTGAACATTTTAAGTTTGGTAATGTTTCTGATGGTGGATTTATGTCTGTTTGGAATAATGAAAAGTTTGTTGCTTTTAGAACACAGATTTTAAGAGATAAGATGAGAATTAAGTTGTGTTCTGATTGTCCATCTAATATGGAAAGTATGGATGTTGATAGAATTTCATTTCATTAAATTTAATGCTTTATAACAAGTTGCTTCTAAAGTTTCATAAACTGTTGTTAAAGGTGAATCTATACTCAAATCAACCTCTATAGTTCTTAATTCAGGAAAATTTCCATCACTTCCTATACAAAATTTTGCTGATCTGTCATTTCTATGGTTTGCTAATACATATCCAAGTTCAAACCTTGTCATTGCACCATATGGTTTTTGACATAAATGATTAGTTTCACCTGGTAGCCAAAACATAATTACCCCTTGTCCTCCAATCATAGCCATGTCCATGTATTGCCTTTCCCATTTTCTTTGTCTATCAAATGCACCTTCTTCTCCTTTTACAACATATCGTTCAATGGCTTCTCTAATCTCTCTTCTTGGTGAAATAATAGTAATATCTTGTTTTTGTGAAACAAGATATTTTACAGCTTCATCTTGCCAATTTGGTGCACCTCTAATAGGTCCTGCTAGATATACAAAGGGTCCATCAATTGGAACCCATGTTTTTGGTATTATTACTCTTGCCATTTTATTTCATCAAACTCTTCTTAATTATAGTAAATATCTTCATGTTTTTAGCTGTTTCGATTAAACCAAATGCTATATCGGACTTTGCTAAATATACTAAAATTTCTGAAAAAGGTTTTCTAACTTTGCTCCTAATGTACCTTTTCCTGAAATTATAAACTCCTTTTTTCAATAACTTTTCTCTTTCTTTAACTGAAAAATCTTTGGTTTCAAAAAGAGGCATTTTCATTCTTTTGCCTGAAACATTGTTAAGGTAAACTTCAGGAGAGATTGTAAATTTACCATGAGTTTTTATCCAGTCAAATAATTCTGTTCCTGGATATGGAATTACATTATTAAAATTAATATAGTCGGTTTCTATTTTTTCTGACATTTTGATTGTATCTAAACCTTTTTCGTAAGTTTCATATGGGTGACCGATGATAAAGTTTCCAACAGTAGCAATTTTTTCTTCTTTTAACCATTTAATAGCCTTAAAAACTTGGTCAAAGTTAATATTTTTCTTAATGTGTCGCATTGTTTCTTCATTTCCAGTCTCTATACCTAAAGAAGTTGATGTGCAACCTGCTAGTTTCATTTTGTGTACTAATTCTTTGGTCAATAAATCAACTCTAATCCCATTGTACAGCCTATACTCAATTTTCAATTTTTTCTTAAGAATCAAGTCACAGATTTCTTCAACTCGTTTTGGTTTTAGTGTGAAACAGTCGTCATTGAAGTTAAATTTCTTAATCCCTCTTTTGTGCCAGTATTCAATTTCTTTTACAACATTCTCTGCTGTACGAACTCTAAACTTTTTCCCCATGCTTTGGAACACAGAACAGTAAACACAACTGAAAGGGCAACCTCTTGAAGTTATCATTGATATACTATTTTGTTTCCAATCTTGATATTTGGGTAAATTGAATTCATGGTATTTTGGAAATGGTACTTCATCAAGGTTGTCAATGAATTTTCTTGGTTTGTTAGCTATAATCTCCCCATTCTTTCTCCAACCTAAACCATCAATATCTGAAAAACCTTTATTTTTTTTAATAGCATTTAACAATTCAATTATTGTTTGTTCACCTTCACCAACAACTGCAAAGTCTATCTTTTCGCATTGTTTTAGAACATCTTTTCCAACACAAGAAGGGTGTGCACCACCTACCATTATTGGTGTTCTTGGGTGTTGTTCTTTTATTTTTCTAATATGATTGTAAACTTTTTCTGTGCAGTAGCTTGTTATTGTGAAGCCTATTACATTTGGTTTGAACTTTTTGATAATTCTATTAGCATAAGCTTTGTTTTTTAGTTGCAAATCTATAACTTTTACTAGATGGCCATTTTGTTTCAAGATTTCGCAGAGTTGTGCTACACCTAGGTGTGGTGATTCTGGTGGGTTTAGCCTTTTTAGCCAGAAGGGTAGTGTGTACCTAGCAATTCGAATTTCTGGAATAAGGAATAGTATTCGCATTGTAGTCAAGTTTTTTGTGGTATTTTTAAGCTTTTTGTAGGTTGATAATTGTGGTTATTTCAATTTCACCTGTTTTTGCTTGTAGAATTGTTGAAGGTTTTCTAACTCCATATGAATCTGATTTCCAGCCTTTGATTGGTTTTAGTTTGACACTACTTGTTATTGCTTTTTTGAAGTCTTTGTTGTCTATGTGAAAGTTTATCTCTAATCTTTTGGGGAATTTTGTAACTTTGTCTGTAATTAAGACCTCTTTTCTTTTTTTGTCATAAATGATTCTTCTTAGGTGAGTGTGTGGGTCAAAACCCTGGTGTTTGCCAACAAAAACATCTTTTTCTCCTGTTTCCCATTTGATGCATTTTGCTTTTGATTTCCAAAGCATTGAGAATGGTTTGCCTATTTCTATTTCGTCCATTTCAGTTCCATTGACTTTTACTGTGTTATGGTATGCACTTGATCTGAACAAGTGTCTTTGTCTTACATTTGAAGTGTAGCAAAAAGTTCCAGGGTCAATTACAATGTCTTTTTTGTAGTAAAGTTCAAAGCTAAGTTGGTCGCAATGGCCATGGCCTCCAAAACCAGCTCTTCCAATGTCTCCACAGTGTATCATTAAGAAAAAGTCTTTGTCTCGCATGATATGATAGTGTTTGAATGTTTTTGATTGTAATTCTTTTTTTTCTTTTTTCATGGTTTTGTATTTCTTATAAGTATCATAGCCCATTATCCATGGTAAGGTTTTGTTATCTTTGCTATGGTGTTTGAAATCTCTTCTACTGAAAAGTACAGCTCCTATTGAAAGGAGTTCTCTATGGTCATTGATGTCTTCTGTCCATAAGTCTATCACTCTGCCATTGTCAGTGTCTCCAATTCTTGATGCTTGGCCATTTGGTTTTGTGTAGTACATGATGAATTCAAGCATGTTTTCTAATCTTTTTGTGTAATTTTCACTTAATTTTATTTTATTTTTTTGTGCAAGTAAGTATGTAAGCATGAATAGTTCTGTTACAAGTCTGTGGTAGTTGATTGAAGCTTCATAGTCTACTCCATCTTCTGAAACTTGTTTTGTTATTTCTTTTTCAAGTTCTTTTCTTGCAAATATGATCCATTTTTTTCCAAAGTCTGTGTTTTTGAATGTGGTTCCTATGAAAAATAAGCCTACAATGTCTGAAATGTAATGGTTTTCTTTTTTTGGGCTCCATTCTAGGTTGTTTCTAATGTATTTGCCTTTGTAGTAGAGTTGTTTGAAGTATTCTTTCCAAAACCTTTCATCAATGTCAGTGCAATCTTTGAAAAGATGGTAGGCGTAGATCCAGTTGATTGCTCTGATTGAAACTTCCATTGGAGTTAGCCAGTTTGGTCCGAATTCTACTGGGTTGTTTTTTATCCAGTTAATAACTTGTTCTTGAAATTCTTTAACATATTTTTTGTTTTTTGTTTGTTGGTATGCTATACCTAAGATTGGGAAATGGTGAAATCTGTTAAAGTCCCATACAATTTTAATGTCTGAGTTGTCTTTGAGATTTTCATATTGCATTGTTGAGAAATGTTCTAGTGGCCAAACTTTTTTTGAGTTGAAATCTTGGTGCCAGTTTATTGTTTTGAGTTTGTATGTTTTTCCTAGGTAAGTGTATTGTTTTTTTAAAATGTTGTTTGCTTTTTCTATTAATTCTTTATCTCTTAGCTTGATTGTGTTTATGAAAAGGAATTTTTGGTTTATTTTTCGCATTAGTTGCTTTTTTGTTTTTACATTGTTAAGTTTGTAAAAGTCTTGGTCACTTACTTTTATTGGTTTGAATTTGATGTATTGGCTTTTTATGTTTAGAACTACTTTTTTTCTGAAGAATCTGTAAGCTTTGATTGGTGTTGCTTTAGGTGATTTCTTTATCTCATAGGTGTATTTGTTCATTTTAGCTTGCTTCTGATTGTCTTCATTATTGTTATGTCTTGTTTTTCAAAGCTGTTTGTTATGTATAATGCTATTGGATAGATTGTTAGCATTATAATGGTTCCTGTTAATACTAGTAAGATTTGGTTTTGTATTGTTATTAATGTTATTATGTAGTATGTTAATAGAGCTGACAGTGCTCCAACTATGAATACTTTGATTAGTTTAAAGTTTATTAGTTTTATTTTTGTTTTTATGAACAGGATTAAGCTTAGGATTATTAGTGATATTGCTGTTGCCATTGCTGCGCCATTGAAGCCGTATATTGGAATTAGGATGTAGTTCAAGATTATGTTTAGCGTACCGCCTATTAAAGTTGCTATTAAGATTATTTTGCTTTTTTTGAGTAGCATTAAGATGTCTCTTGATGTGTAAACAAGGCCATTTATGAAATATCCAGTGATTAAGATTGTTAGTGCTATGTAACCTGCTGTGTATTGTGAGCCGAATAGGATGGTTAGTAGTTCTTGGCTGAAAATTATTGCTAGTGAAAGGAATAGCAGGTTAATTATTAAAATCCATTTTGTTGTTATGTAAAACAGTCTTCTTAGTTGGGTTTTGTTGTCTAAGTATTCTGAGATTGTTGGAATGAAAAGTCCAATCATTGCTGTTGGTAGGATTAAGATTAGTTTTGCTGTTGGGATTGCTGCGTTGTAAATACCAACTTCTGCTGTTGTTCTGAAAAAGCCAAGCATTAAGGTGTCAATCCAAGTTATTATCATGATTGTTAATGAGTTGAATAATAATGGGATTGAGTATAGCAGAACTTCTTTTCTTTTGCAGATTGATTTTATTTTGTTTGTTAGTTTGAATACTTTTGTTTGTAATACTGTTAATGAGAAAATTGTGCTGATTATTATTGATAGGGTGAAAGCTAGTATTGCTCCTGTTACACTCAGTCCTAGTTGTATGAATATTAGGGTTAAAATTATTTTTAGTGTGTTTTCTGTTAAAATTCTTGTGTAAACATCGTATTGGATTTTTGAGAATGCTTTGAATGTGTTTACTGTGATAACTCGAATTGCTTCAAATGGTAGTGCGAATGCTATTATTTTTATTAAGATTGTGATGTTTTCAGTGTGAAAGAAAAATGTTGATATTTGGTTTGCGAAAATGAATAGTAATGTTCCTAGTATTATTGCTATTGTTACTGTTGTTTTCATTGCAAAGGTTATTGTGCCTTTGATTTGTTCATTCTGGTTTTTGCTTTTGTATATTGAAATGTATCTGAGAATTCCCATGTCCAGACCTAATATTGAAACAATGCTTAGAATTCCGAAAACTGCAAGGCCTAAGGATAGCTCACCATAGGCTTCTGGTCCAAGCCTTGCAATGATGATTCTGTAAAGATAACCTAAGAATTTTGAGATGATTATTCCAAAGAGTACAATACCTGCACCTTTTGCAATGTTTCTAAGAGGGTGTTTCATTATTTAGTTAATAGAAGATTGTTTTTTAAGGTTTATGGATTGTTTGTATTAGGTTTGAAGAAATTGAAGTTCTAAACCTTTAAATATAAACTACAAATATTATTTTTATAAAATGGGAAGAAGTTCTATATTTAAATCAATAATACCCTCAATTGTTGGTCCTATTATTGCTGGAGTTGTAATTGCATATTCATATGGTATCATTAAAAATCCTTTTGTTTTTAGGAAAGAACCAATAACAGAAATAGTGGTGGAAGAACCTGTTATTAATCTTAATGATTCTTTTAGAACAATAAGTTATCAAAATGAAAGAGATGGTTTAGTAACATTGATTCAATTGTCAAGGACTTCTGATATGGAGGATAGTTGGCTTTATTCTCATTGTGAAGAAACTTGGCATGAAGCTGGGATAGTGTCAAATGAATATAGTACAAAAATTAATTTTGATTACTGGAGTTATGTTGTAGATAGGTGTGATTCTATAGGAGATTATCATAATCACAATGATGAAGATTGGGAAAGAAGATTAGGAGGTTTACAGTTAATTGGTTTACCTTCTGGGACAGATCTTGCTGCAATGGTGGAAAGGAATAAAGGATTTAGGAAAAAATATCCTGATGGAAATTATGTTAGTGGAATTGTTTCTCCTTTAGGTGTTGTTGAAATAACTTTAACTGATGAAGGTTATCAATACTTTAAAGATTTGTCTCCTTTTGTTGTTAAGCCTTTGACTGAAAGGATATATATTGATGTAGGAATGACTGCTATAGAAAATGAGGGGTCTTTTGAAGAAGATATTGAGGTAGGTTGTGAAATTTTAGAAAGAGAGGGTTATTTTGGGTGTAGATTTATTCCGGCTTCAGATATTATAACTCCTTTAAGTAGGACACATAGTTTTCAAAGTTTATATTGACTCTAGGGATTGTTTGTAGTTTGATAAAATTTATATAAGATCTTGCACTATATAATTGTATGACAGAACAAGATTATATTGGAACACGAGTAGTTATTCATGAATGGTCTGATGATCCTGGGAATCCAGGGATTTTTTCTATTAGAACAGTTGATCTTCCTTATGGTAAAGGTATTGATGAAATAGATGTGGGACAAGGAGTTATTTTTGAGGGTGAGAGATTTGTTAGATTTGGTTTTGGACATAGTACAACAACTGAAGGTCAAGTTTGTTATTTCCCTTTGTTATCTGTGGATGGTTGGGGGAAAAATATGGAACAATGTAATAGAAGTCTTAGAAGAAGGGGTAAAAGTAATCCTGTAAATCCATCTTTGCCTTTTGTAAGTATTGATAGTATAGTTGAGAATTAATTTATCAATTCAAATCATAGTAGTCAAAGCTTCTACTGATCCTATGGATTATAATACACTTTAGTTGCTTGTTCTGTGACAAAAACTATTGGTAATGAAAGTGATTGCTTTGTTACAATATAATCATATTCTTGGTAGCTTGCTATTTCACCTATTGTATATTCTTCAAGCCAATAAGCCATTACTTCAATCTGTCTTTCATTGGGATCTGTGAGATCTTCTGTTTTGTTGTATTCAAACTCTGTCAAAGTTTCATCAATTAGTACTGTTCCTTTATTTTCTTCAAAGAATAAACCTAATTGTACTGGTTCTGTTGGTTTCCACCTGTACTCTGTGTCATAAATTATGATTGCTGTGCTTAACAAAGACATTAATAAAAAATATATAATTGCTAGTGTTAACAATTTTTGTATTTTTATGTTTTTTAGGAAAACTAAAGTTGCTATTACTAAAAGTATTGTAATTAGTGCTGTTGAGGGTAGGATGTATTTTAAAATTCCAATGTGTGCCCAGGATGAATTGTTGATTGGGAAGAAAGTGTCATAAAGTAAAAATGGTGTTGTTAGTGCAATGTATCCTGCTGTTGTTAGGGTTGCTGTTTTTGAGATTTTTTTGAATTTTGTTAAAGTTGTTGCACCTAGTAGTATGAATAATGGAAAAATGCATGCAATGTATCTACCAACAATTCTGTAGTCATAGTAGTGTTGGTATGATCCACTGTGGTTTGCTGTGATTAGGAAAAGGAAGAAAGTTGAAATCAATGTTACTTGTGTTAACAATTTTTGGTTTTGTGTTAGTTGTTTGTATTGGATTACTGCTTGTAGTGTTAGGATTAAGAAAATTATTCCTGTTGCAATGATTAGGTAATCAATGTGTAGGAAGAACCAGGTTAACTTTGAGGTTAGGTGAAGTCCACTGCTCACTTCAATTGAGTCTGGGTAGCCAATCACACTTGATATTTTGTAACCATACAAAGTTCCTCTTGCAATTATCCATGGTAGGGTTGCTATTAGTGCTGTAAATAATAGTATTACTTTGTTGTATATTTTTTCTCTGTTTAGGATTGTTAGAATTATTATTGTTGGGAATAAGAATAGTGCTAATATTTTTGTTTGAAAACATAAAGCAATTCCAATTCCTGCTAGGATGTTCCATTTGAGTGTGTTATCTTTGAATGCTTTGTAAATGAAGTATATTGTGAATAGGAATAAAGTGTAAAACAAGCTTTCGCTCATGAAAATGAATGTGAATATGAAGATTGGTGGAATCAGTGCTGTTATTGATGCTATTGCTAAACTTTTTTTCTTGTTTAGGAATTCTCTACTAAAAAGGTATGCTGGGAAAAGAATTGCTGAGGTAAGGATTGCATTGATTAGAATGATTCCAAAGTGGATGTCATTGAAAAAGTATGCTGGGGATATTATTATTGGGTAAAGGAAGGGAAATTTGTTTTCAGCTTGGTCTAGCAGGCTTTTATCTTCAAAAAAGTCACCTGCTGATTGCATGTAAGCAAGGGAGTCAGAGTATCCTAATGGTACTTGGATGAATATAGATAGAATTAGTTTTAGTACTATTAATGCTAGAAATATAAAGATTAGTGCTTTTTTCATTAGATTGTTTTTTAGTTTTTTGTTTATAAGAATTATGCACAAATCTTTTAAACCTAAAATAATAAAGTTTAGACATGAAAAAGGCATTTACTAAGTATTTTTTTTATTTCCTGAATGTGGCTCTGTTTGTAGCTTTGATATTCTATGCTAGTAAATATTATTCTACTATTGTTTATGCTTTACAGAATGCTAACTTGAATTACTTGGCTTATGCTTTTGGTTTATTCCTAATCATAGTTACTATTTGCGCCTTTAAGTGGTCAATTTTGATAAAAATATTTAACAGAGAGGTTTCTTTTTCAGATTTGTTCATTATTTATTTCATTTCAAACATGTATAAGTATATTCCACCTAAAGGAATGAATTATGTTATGAAGTACAAGCTTTGCAGTGATTATTATAAACATCTTGATGGAAAGATTTCTTCAATGTTTGCTGAAAGTTTTGCTGAGTTGTTGACTGCTTGTCTTTTCGCAGTTACCTTTTTATTGTTTTTGATTGATTATGGTGTTTGGGTGCAAGTTTTAGGATTTGTAGCTTTGATTACAATGGTTAGTTTCTTAATCTATCCCAAAATATTTTATTTTGTTCCAATAAAAGCTATTAAAAAATTAATCTTACAGTTTTCTAGAATCAGAAAAACTAAGACTTTTTACTATTCATTTTTTCTAAACATGATCTTAGCTATTTTGCATGGCTTTGCTTTTTATTTTATTTTGTTTGCTTTTGATGTGAACTTGGGGATACTATTGCCTGTAGTACTATTTTATGCTTCACAGTTTTTTGTGTTTGTTACTCTTTCACCTGCTGGGTTGGGTGTGAGGGATATTACTCTGGTTGGAGCTTTGGTATTTTTCTCTGTTGATCCTGCATTAGCTATCACTGTTTCTTTGATGCATAGGGTTTTGATGTTAAGTTCAGAATTGGTGGTTGGTTTGCCTTCTTTGGTTTACAAGAAGTTAGTTGTAGACCCATCTGCCAGAAAGGACATTAAAGGCAGCTCTTAGGTTGTGCTTTGGGTTGAGTGAGTAAACTCTTGATAAGTCATAGTAGCAACAGAAAGTGCAGTCGCAGGAATAGTCTTGTGAAAGTGCTTTAAATGCGTTCTTGAAACCAAGTTCTAAAGCATCAACATTTTTTGTTCCAAGTTCGTCAATGCATCTGCCAACTTTGCCTTGTGGCGAAACAATGCAGTATATTTTTCCTGCTAAACAGTTTTTTTGGAACTTAGTAATCTTTCCTTCATAAAATGCTTTGAACCTTTTTAGGCTTGCATCTGAAACTGCAATGTGTTTATTGGTTTTTTTCAACTCTAAAATCTTGTCAAACACTTTTTTTTCTATGATTTCTTTTGAAAATTCTTGTTCTGCATCTTTTGTAACTGGAACAACTGGTTGAAAATTGATAAAAGTGTCTTTTTCTTTTGCAAGGTCGCACATGTATTCAATGTGGTCAATGTTGTGTTTGCTAATAACACAGTTGATTAGCGGTTTAACATTCTCTTTGTTTAATAAGTCAAAAGCTTCTATGCATTGTTTGTAAACACCTTTTCCTCTGATTTTATCATGCACTTCTTCAGGGCCATCAAGGCTAATTTGTACATGGTCTAATTTTTTTAAGGTTTCAATGTTTTTTTTAACAAGTGTTCCATTGGTGTCCATGTTTATAGTGAACCCTTGTTTTTTGCCAAATGTGATTATTTTGTCAATGTCTTTTCTTAGAAGAGGTTCGCCACCTCCAATTTTCCAAATCTTTGTGCCCATTGCTTTGAATTCAAGCATCATGTCCATGATTTGTTTGGTTGACATTTCTTTTTGTTTTTGGAATGATTCTGCATAACAATATTTACATCTTAAGTTGCATGCATTTGTTACAATGTGAGTTACTCTTAGTGGAATTCTTGAGCCTAGGCCTACTTTTGTGATGGTTGTTCCTGTTTTTGCCATTAATTTTAGCTTTTGCATCCTGTTATGAAATCTAAGGGGTATAAAAGTTTTATTATTGAGGACTTAGTAGAAAGTTTTTTAAATAAAGAATGAACATTTTGGGAGATGCATGTTTTAATTGGTTATTACACAGGTCCAAAAGTAAAAACACCTACTCTAATAGGTCGTTTACTTGGTAGACAAACAACTTATGATTATGAATTAAATCCTCGTTTTTTGGATAATTATCGTGTTCAAAAGCATTTTGATTCTATTCCTGTAAGGCTTGTTGGTGATGAACCTCATCCTCATGAGGTAGTAGATCTGTTGATGTCTGAATTAGAACAAATAACTGCTGATGGTATTCCTGTTGGAAAGAATGGGACTGTTGTTCAACCTAATGATATTTCTTTACAATTAGTAAAGTCTACGAGTACCTAATACTAGAGATTAGCAACATTTAAAAGAAGGAATTAATAAAATTCTATAATGAAAATCTTATTTTTGCATCCACCATGGCCTGGAGAGGGTTATGGGCTTAGAAGCCAGAATAGGTGGCCTAGGAAAAGAGGGGATAAAACCAATAGATATCCGATTTTGTTGTGTTATGTGGCTACTTTGCTTAAAGAGAATGGCTATGATGTAAAATATATTGATTCTGTGATTCAGGATTTTGATTTGAAAAGAACTTTGGATGAAGTTGGTGCTTTTGATCCTGATGTTATTTTTATTGAAACTGCAACTCCAACTTATGCTTATGATTTGAAGGTTGTTAATAAAATTAAAGATAGGTTTGATGTTAAAGTTTTGATGGCTGGTAGTCATGTGACCAAATTCCCTGAAAAAACTGTTGAAAATAGTAAAGTTGATGTTGTGATTAAAGGTGAGATGGATCAAACTACTTTGAATGTTGTTAATGCAATTAAGAAAAAAAGATCTTTAAAGAAAGTTAAAGGGATTTGTTTTATGGATGGTGATGATATAGTTAATAATGAACCTGCTGAATTAATCAAGGATTTGGATACTTTGCCTTTTCCTGATAGAGACTTGATTCCACATGAATGGTATATTGAAGGGCATGTTAGAAATTTTCCTTTTACTTTTGTGATGGCTGCAAGAGGGTGTCCTAACAAGTGTACTTTTTGTCTTTGGCCTCATGTGTATTATGGGCATAGTGTGAGGGTTAGGTCTGCAAAGAATGTTGTGGATGAGTTGGAGTGGTTGATTAAGAGGTATGGGATGGAAGAGGTGTTTTTTGATGAAGGGACATTTAATATTTCTAAGAAAAGAGTTGTTGAGTTTTGTGATGAGATTTTAAGAAGAGATGTTAATATTGTGTGGAGTTGTAGTGGAAGGGTTGATTGTGTTGATTTGGAAATGTTGCAGTTAATGAAACAAGCTGGGTGTAAATTGATTTGTTATGGTGTTGAGTCTGCGAATCCTAGAACTTTGGAAAAAACTAATAAAAAAATTGATGTTGGTCAGACTGAAAGGGCAGTTAAGTTAACTAAGTTGGCTGGAATCATTTGTCATGTGAATTTGATGGTTGGGTTTCCTTGGGAAACTAAAGCTGAGATGGATAATACTATTAATTTTGGTTTGAAGTTAGAAGCTGACACTGTGCAGTATTCGTTAGTGTTTCCACATCCTGGTTCTGAGATGTATGATCAGGCTATTGAGAATGATTGGTTTTATAGTGATGTTTTGAATGATTGTTCAAAGTTTGACATGACTTCAGGGCCTGTGTTGAAAACTATAATCCCTCGTGAAGAGATGAAGGATATTGTAAGTAATGCACATGCTAAGTTTTTCTTAAGGCCATCTTATGTGTTGTCGCAAGTTGCAAAGATTAAGAATTATGAAGATTTCAAATATACTTTTAGGGGGGCAAAATCTATTATAAAGGGAAAGATATTGTTTAAGAAAGATGATTAGAGTTGGAATGTTGGTGCATAATCCTCCTTTTCAAGGTGGGATTGTGCAATACTGTATACTTTTGGCTAATTCTATGAAAGAGTATGTTGATCATAGGTTGGTTGGGTTTGATAAATTGTATCCTCCATTTTTTTACAAAGGTAAATTGCCTACAAAAGATAGAAGTGGGATTAGGTTTTACAAGAGAAGTTATAATTTTGTAACTTGGTACAATCCTTTGTCTTGGGTTAAGGCTTATAATTTTTTGAAAAATAATCAAGTGATTCATTTACATTGGGTTTCACCTTTGCTTACACCTTTGCAGTATGTGATTCTTGTTTTGAATAAATTCTTTGCTAGGAAGAAAACTGTTTTAACTTGTCATAATATTGAGCCACATGAGTCAACTGCTGTTGATAAAGTTTTTACTAAAGCTGTTTTTTCTAAGATTGATCATTTTATTGTGCATGCTGAGCAGAATAGGAAAAGGTTGGTTGGTGATTATGGGATTAAGGATTCTAATGTTCATGTTGTGCCTCATGGTACTTTTGGATATTTTACTAAGTGGAAGAAAGAGAGTAAGGCTGATTTGAGAAAGGAAATGGGATTGTCAAATGATGATCAAGTTGTTTTGTTCTTTGGTTATATTAGAGAGTATAAAGGTTTGAGATATCTTTTGAGGGCAATGAAAGAAGTGATTAAAGAGGTTCCTAAGGCTAGGTTGGTTGTTGCTGGTGAACTTTGGCAAGATTTGCAAGAGTATGAAGATGATTTAGAAGGGATTGAAAAGTATGTTAGGATGTTTCCTGATTACATTTTAGATAAAGATGTTCACAAGTATTTTGATTTGGCTGATATAATGGTTTTGCCTTATCATAACACTGAACAAACTATAAGTGGTCCTCTTTTGGTTGGGTTAGCATTTAACAAACCAATTATTGTTTCTGATGTTGGTGGTATAATGGAAGTTTTGAAAGATGGTGAGAATGCTATGGTTGTTGAGGGTGGTAATGTTAATAAGTTGGCTCATAGTGTGATAAAGTTATTAAATGATAAAAAATTACAAACTAAGTTATCTTTAGGTGCAAGAATTGCTGATTCTCAGTTTGAGTGGGAAAGAGTTGCAAAAAAGACTGCAGAAGTGTATGAGAGGGTTTTAGAATGATATTGAAATATGGTTTGAAAGTTTTTCCAAGATTGGTAAAGTATAAGTTGGCTATGTGGGGATTAGCTAGGCCTCCTCATCCTTTGTTTTTTAATTTTAGTATAACTAATAAGTGCCAATCTAAGTGTACAATGTGTAATATTTGGAAGTTGTATAAAGAGTTTCCTGAAAAAGAGAAGAAAGAGTTGAATTTGCATGAGATTGAAAAAGTGTTTAAGACTATGGATCCTGTTTTTCAGTTGAGTATTTGTGGTGGTGAACCTTTTTTGAGAGAGGATTTGGATAAAATTTGTGTTCTTGCTTGTAAACATCTTAAGCCTACAGTGATTCACACTCCTACTAATTGTTTGTCACCTGAAAAAGTTGAAAAGTTGACTTTGAGTATTATGAGAAGGATTCCTAAGGATGTTAAATTTACAATTAAGTTGTCTTTGGATGGGATTGGTGAAAAGCATGATAAGATCAGAGGTGTTGAAGGTAATTTTGATAAGTTGGTTGATACTTACAAAAGGTTGGCTAAGATTAGAGTGTTGCATCCTAACTTGTACTTGGATGCTGGTGTTACTGTTAGTATGAGTAACCTTGGTGATATTAAAGAAATTACTGAGTATGTTGAAAAAGAGTTTAGGTTGGATAATTTTTTGCATGAGATTGCTGACACTAGAGCTGAATTGTTTAATGTTGATACTGATAAAGAATTGCAAGATGAGTTTGAGGGTGTGATGGGTGATTTGCATGTTACACCGACTGGAAATGATTATGAAAAAGTGATTGGTCTTTTGTTGGATGATGTTAGAGAGCAAATGAAAGTTAATAGGAAGTTTAGTAGGTTTGTTCAGGCTTTGAGGTTGGTGTATTACAAAAGAGCTGAAAAAGTTATGGTTGGTGGTAAAAGAGTTGTTCCTTGTTATGCTGGAATAAGTAATTCTCATTTGAATCCTTGGGGTGGAATGTGGTTGTGTAATGTGCAAGCCTTTCAGAAGGAGATGGGTAATGTTAGAGACTTTGCTTTTGATTTTGATAAGTTGTGGCATTCTGAAAGAGCAAATGAGATGAGAAAGTTTGTAAAATCTAACCAGTGTCATTGTCCTTTAGTAGGGCAATCTTTCTTGGATACTGTTTTGAGTCCAAAAGAGTTGACTAAAGTGTTTTACTATTATTTTTTTGGAGCAGGAAATGGAAAAAGTTCTAATTAGGAATGTTGAAAATTATGATTTGAAAGTTTATGATTTTGTTAAAGATTGTTTTGATATGGACTTGAAAGGTAAGTCTGTTTTGGTTAAGCCTAATTTTCTTTTGGCTAAAGATGCATCTAGTGCTGTTATCACTCATCCTGTTGTTATCGAGGCTGTTTTGAAGGTTATTATTGAGAAGGGTGGTAAACCTTTTATTTATGAGATTCCTAGTATTGGTTCTGCTTTGAATGCTGCAAAGAAGTGTGGTGTTGATAAAATTTGTTCTGATTTGGATGTTGAGATTAAAGAGTTGGGAGAATTTGAGTTTGTTGAAAATAGTTCTAATGTGCATTTTAAGAAGTTGGCAGTTCCTGTTGCAGCAAAGGCTGATTTTATTGTTAGTTTAGCTAAACTGAAAACACATTCTTTGATGGGTTTGACTTTAGGTGTGAAAAACATGTTTGGGTTGGTTAAGCCTGATAATAGAAATCAAATGCATTTCAAAACTGGAAGGGATAGGGATGCTTTTGCTCACATGTTGATTGATGTTTTTAATTTTGTTAAACCTGATTTGACAATTTTGGATGGGGTTGTTGGGATGGAAGGGAATGGTCCTTCAAATGGTGTTCCTAGGAAGTTTGGCTTTATGGCATGTTCTAAAAGTGCTTTTGCTTTGGATAGTGCTGTTGTTAAAATTGTTGGTCAAAAAGATTCAGAGATTCCTATTCAGAGAATTGCTAAGGAAAGAGGAGTTTATGAAGAGGCTGAAGTTGTTGGTGATCATGTTTACATTGGAAAGACAATTAAAATGCCTGATTCTTTTACTGGCTCTCCTATTTTTGGGAAAGTTCAGAAGATATCTTATCCTTTAGCTAAAAGGTTGTTTGATGCAAAACCTGTGATTGTTCTTGATAAGTGTGTGTCTTGTTTTAATTGTATAAAGATTTGTCCTGCAAAAGCTATTAGTCCTAAAGATAAAAAACCTGTTATTGATTATAGTAAGTGTATCAAATGTTTCTGTTGTCATGAAGTTTGTCCTGAGGATGCAATTAAAATACATAAGACTTATTTGAGGAGATTTATTGAAAAAAGGGTTAAGAGGAGTTTGAAATGAGTAATGTTAAAGAGATGGGTAAATTGTTGAATATTTATTATGGTAAAAAGGATTCTCCTTTTATTGCTAATTGGATTATTACAGCACAGTGTAATTGTAAGTGTCCCTTTTGTGAATTGGGGATAAAGAATATGTATAAGCCTGAAGAGGAAGTTAGCACTGAAAGAGCTTTGGTGTTGATTAAAGAGATGAAGGACATGGGTATTAAGTACTTGACTTTGAGTGGTGGTGAGGTTTTTTTAAGAAAAGATATTTATTTGATAATTGAAAAGTTGAAAGAGGCTGGAATTAAGGTTGGAATTGTTACAAATGGTTTATTGTTGCCTGTTTTGTCTGATGATAAGATGGAGGTTTTGTTAAAGAATTTAGATTCTTTGATTATTTCTTTGGATTCTTCTGTTGCTGAAGAGCATAATCATTGTAGGCGAACTCCTAAGTTGTATGAAATGATTATGAAAGGTATTGAAAAGTTCCAGTCTAAAGGTTTTGATAATATTTCTTTTGAATCGATTATAATGGGTCAAAATTATAAACAAATTCCTGAGATTGTTAAGTTGGCTAAGGAGAAAGGTATTCGTAAGGTGATGTTTAGACCAATTAATATTGAGAGTAATTTTCCTCAGTTAGGTGCTGTTGGTGATAAAAGTGAGTTTGCTGATTATGATGTTGATTCTATTATTGAGTATATTGATAAGGGGATTGCTGTTGCTTCTGATTTGGATGTTGATTGTGATTTAGAGTTTAATAGGAAATGGATTGTTGAATATTTTAAGAATTTGAAGTTGAAGAAAGGTTTTTTCCATGATAGGGTTATGAAAAACTATTTTTGTTTTATTCCTTTTTCTTATGTGATAATTAATTATGATGGTGGGTTGTTGCCTTGTTTGTTATTGAAGCCAAAAGGTAATGTTCGTGATGGATGTTTGAGGGATGAAAGGAAGAAAGCTAATTGTGTTCGAAGGAAGTTAGCTAAAAGAGATTTTTATCCAATTTGTAATTGTTGTTTTGATCAAGCTAATAATAATGTCAGGTTTTCTACATTATGTAGTCCTTTTAGAAATCTTTCTAGTTTGCAAGGTTTGTATAAAGATGTTATGTCTGTGAAGAAAAGGTTGAATTCTTAAGCTTTCCGAATAGCTTCAATGATCAAATCAGGTTCTGGTGGACACCCTTGGATGTATTTGTTGTTAGAAATTTTTTGTGTGCAAATACCAACATAGATTACTTTTGTACCTTTTCTTAATTCTCTCTTTAATGAATGTCCAGAAACAAAAGTTATATTCTTGAAAAGTGCTAAGTAAAAGAATTTTAAGAGTAGTAAGGGGTGTTTTGCAATCTTTTTCATTGTTCTTTCCATGTTTACACTGCAACCAGAGCAACCATTCATTTGGAATTCAATGTTTAGGATTTTTCTAATCTTTTGAGGTTCTGCAAATTTAGTTTGTACTTTTTCTAGTTTTTCTCCTATAATTTTGATGTCTTTAATTATTGGAAAATGTTTGATTTGTGAAGAATCAGTTTGCATAACTTGTATTCCAATGTTGTCAGTTTCAAACATGTCTTGACCTGCAATGATCATGTTCATTTTCTTTCCTGTTTTTAGTAATGAAATAGAATTTCCTTCTAAACAGTATAATGCGTTTATTACTGTTAAATCAGGTTGTACTACATCTGCTAAAGCTCTTACACTTTTGTCAACTCCAATTGTGTGGAATGATTTTTTTGTTGGCCAATCTAATAATCCCTTTTGGTTTTTTGTTCCTAATGTAACTGTTGTGATTGTGTGTGTTTTTAGCGTCGGAACATTGATGTATTCATGATCATCAAGAATCTTTGGTAATTTTATTTTTCCATATTTCCATTTGTGTTCGTTTCTTTCACAGGTATTCAAATCTAATAATTTTACTCCATATTTGTTTGCTAGGTTTTCATAGCCAGTTTTTTTGAAAACTTGTTTTGTGTTGTGTCCAACTCCACTGCCTTCTGCTATTGTTATTTCACAATCAAACTTTTGTAGGAATTTAATTAGTGCTTCAACAAGTTTTGGGTGTGTGATTATTCCTGATTTTGCACCTGTACCATAGACTAAATTAGGTTTTATCATAACTTTTTTCTTTTTTGGTTGGTATTTGATCTGTTGTAGAGCTTGTGCTACATCTTTGTCAATGTTTTTCAACTTTGTTTTTTTTATTACTACAACCATTTTATGATCTCTTCAACTTTTGGTGGACATCCATCTATATGAAAGTAACCCTTTTCTTTTGCTAGTTTTTTTGTGCATGTGCCTACACAAATTATTTTACCTTTTTTTGGTAGTTTGCTATAATCTGGTCCTGCAATTATGTTCAATTTTCCAAATGTTACTAAAAATAAGAATTTGATTGTTTTGAATGGATACTTAGGTAGTGTTTTGATTGCTGTCATGATGTTATGGTTGCATCCTGAGCAAGAACTGTTGAACCACATTCTTAAACCTAGTTTGTGGTAGTACTCGTCGGGCATTTTGAATCTGTGTTCTGATAAAATTCCAATTGTTTCGTATTCTTGCTTCTTCATATACTTTACTTTGTTAATTGGAATGCCCATTATTTTTAGTGCTGCATTGTCAATTGCATAAACATCTGTTGATGCTAATAATTTGTTGATTGTTATTTTAGTACCTTCAGCACCAGGACCATTGCCTTCCATACAGTCAATTGCGTCAATGACATTCAAATCAGGTTTAATAACTTCATTCAATGCTGCAATCTTTGCATTAATTTCACCTGACTTGTGGAACTCTTTTTTGTCTAAAGGTGATAATAAACCTTTTTGGTTTTTCATTGCAAGGGTCACTGTGGTTTGCAGATGAGTTTTCATTTTTGCAACATTAATGTATTCATGTGTGTCAAGAATCTTTGGAAGTGAAAGTTCTCCATATTTCCATTTTACTTTTTTTCTTTCGCAAACATTGAAATCTAATAGCTTAACATTGTATTTCTTTGCAATTTCTTCATAACCTGCTGATTTAAAACATAATTTGGTGTCAGTGCCTGCAACTGACCCTTCTCCAATAACAATTTCATAATCTTTGAAGTATTCAATTAGTGCTATCAAAACTTTGGGGTTTGTGATGACATGTGAGTTTTCATCTTTTGGACCAACAATGTTAGGTTTTAGTAGAATTTTCTTTTTCTTTGGAGTGTAGTCTATTGAAGTTAGTAGTTCCTTAATATCTATCCTTTCATAAGTGCTGTTTATTATTGCGACTTTAGGTTTCATTTTTGTTTTTCTAAGACTTCAACTAGTCTATCCCAAGAGAATCTGTCTTTTTCTTTAATTATGTTTTGTTTGTATTCTTTTGCTTTGTTTTTATCATAAAAGTGTGATACTGCTTCTACTATTGCTTTTGGGCTTTTTCTGTCGATAACTAAGCCTGTTTTGTCGTGAGTCACAACTTCTGGTAGTGCTCCAACTCTTGTTACAACACATGGTTTTTCAAATGCAAATGCTGTTTGTACAATTCCTGAGTTTGTTGCTGTGTTGTAAGGTAGAACACAAATGTCGCATACTTCAAAGTAATTTCCTACTTTTTCATTTGGTACATATGAGTCAACTAGTTTAATGTGATCCTTTGCTGGATGATTTTTTATCTTTTCTAATGTTTCATCAGAGTCTTTCCAAAATTCTCCAACAATAAGCAAGTCTAAATCAGGATATTTTTTAACTAGTTCTGGTAGTGCATCTAACAAATGGTCTAAACCTTTATACTTCCTCACATAACCAAAGAATAAAATAACCTTTTTTCTTAGTTTTAAATTTATATCTTGCTTTTTGAACTTTTCTTTGAAAATGTCATAAGTTGGGTGAACATGTTTTGTGATTTTTGCTTTTGGTACCATTGATTTTAGTGTTTCTTTTTCTTCTTCACCATGTACAATGAATGAGTCTGCGTATGATAGACCAATCTTTGTTAGAAACTTGTCAACAAACCTTGCTTCATGTGGTGCTACATTGTGGCATAGAAAAACTACTTTTGATCTTGTTAGTTTTTTTACTAAGTAGCTGATTGTGAAAAAGTTGAATGTGAAGTATGGAGTCCACCAGTAAAGTAGAACTATTTCTGGACAGAACTCGTGTATTCGTTTTACTGCTTTTAGCCAAGTGAATGGGTTTAATGTGTCAATGATTTCTGTTGCTCTGAACTTGATTCTGTCTTTGCTTTTATTGTCTTTTTGGTCCTTGCCTGGGAAGAGTAATTTTGGGTATTGTCTTTTGAATGAGATTGCATCTATTTTGTGTTTTTTGATTAATTTTTGACAGAAAACTGTGTTATAGTGTGAAATTCCTCCTTTGTATGGAAATGTTGGTCCAATAACTGTGATTTTCATAGGGTTGAGTAAAATTTATCCTTTTTATTTCTTCTGCATGTCTGCTAGGAATCCAAAGAGGATAATTTGTATTCCAGTTAGAATTAAGATTGCTGTAAGGATAACTCTAGGGATTCCACCTGTCTGGCCATAAGCTACAACATTGAAGATTACCCATAGTCCTAAGATTGATCCTAATGCTAAGAATGCAATTCCAATTTTTCCAAAGAATGCTAAAGGTGCAAAATCTCTGTGGATTCTGAATATGTTAATCCATGCTTTCATTGCATAGTCAAGTGGACCTTTCATTAGTCTGCTTTCTCTTGTTTTTCTTGCAAAGATTGGAATTTCTTTTATTTTGAATTTTAATCTTGAAGCTTTGATAAGTTGTTCGTGAGTGTAAGTGAAGTCTGTTGTGTATTCAATCTCTTCTGCAATTTGTCTTGTGAATGCTCTGAATCCTGTTGTTGAATCTGTTAAGTCAGTTTTTGTTAGTCTTGAGAATAATTTTGCAAATGCAATGTTGCCAAACTTTTTCATGAATGACATTGATTCAATTTCTCCAGCAAATCTGCTTCCTAGAACTAATTCTGCACCATTTTCAATTTCTTGGATTAGTTTTGGGATGTATTCAGCAGGATATTGTCCATCTGCATCTGTGTGTACTATGATGTCTGCTTTTAGTTCTAAACATCTTTTCATTTCATGCTTGAATGTTTCTGCTAGACCTTTATTCCTTGAATTTGAATAGACTACTGCACCATGTTTTTTTGCAACCTGTACTGTTTTATCTGTAGAACCATCATTTATTACTAGAATTTTGTATTTGTACTTTGTTCTGGCCATTACTGTTTTTATTTCAGTTAAAACAAAAGGCAATGTTTTCTCTTCATTCAAAGCTGGGATTGATATTACTACAAGCATGGGTTTGAGTTTAGTTTTCCCTTTATAAGTTTTATTTATCTGTTTTCTCACCTATGTAGAATATACTTGTTCCAAAAGGGAAGTTGATTCCTTGTGTAATTAGCCAATTTTCTAGTTTAAGTTTATTGTAGAATATGAAATTTAGAACTGGGTTGATTGGTTTTAGGTTTGATTTTTTTTTGTTTAGTTTGTTTAATATGAATACTATGGGGAATAGGCTGAAATTCCAGTATGTTAGGATGTTTGTCTTTAGTTGTTTAGGTAGGATTGTTTTGAATTGTTTTCTGTTGTATCTTCTTTTGTGATGATTTACTTCATCATGTTTTGACCAGAGGCATTTGAATGCTGGGACTGTGATTATGAGTTTACCTTTTGGGTTTAGAGCGTTTGTTAGTTTTTGTAGTGTTTGTTTGTCTTTGTCAAGGTGTTCAATAAGGTCTAAAGCTAGGATAATGTCATATTTTTTTAGTTTAACTTTTTGTATGTCTGCAACTTCTGCTGGAAAATCTTTGATTTGTTTTATTGCTTCTTTAGAAATGTCAATACCATGTCTTTGATTTTTTGGGAATAGGTTAAGGTTTAAACCTGTGCCACAGCCAACTTCCAAAATTTTTTGGTTTGGTTTGATTTTTATTTTTTTAATCAGGTGTCTTCTTGCTTTAAACCACCAATATTCCTTTTCTAGCTTGAAATACTCTTGTTCATAGGATTTATCCATTATTTAGCAAAGTTTGATAAGTTTTAAAAAGGTTTTGAATGTTTCTGCTTGAATGAAAAAGTCAGATTGGTGGTTATTAGCCCCTATAGTTATATTATTTGCATATTTAGTGATTAGGTTAATTGATCAATCACAAGTAATGTTTACTTTCCCTTTTGACATGGTTAATGATTGGTCATCTTATATGACTCAGTTGCATTTTTTACAATCTTGTGGATTTCATGAGTTTTGTCCTTATTGGTATGGGGGGTTTATTTCATTTCTTTTGATTGCACCTGCTTGGTTTTTAGTTATGTATCCTTTGTATCTTTTAATTGGTAATGTGCAAGTTGTTGCTTACTTATCTCTTGTTGGTACTTATGTTGCCTTTTTGGTTTTATTTTTGGTTTTTGGAAAGAAATTAAAAATGTCTTGCTTGCGATCTTTGCTCTGGTTTGTTTTTTTCACTGCGAATGCTATGGCAATTGGCAATTTCCTTCGTTTAGGCAGGTTGCATGAATTTTTTGGTTTGTTCTGGCTTAGTTTTTTATTACTCTTGTTTATTTATTACAAAGATAGGGAGTTAGATAAGTATTTTTTACTTGGTTTACCTGTTTACACTTTAACAATCTTGTCTCATCAGGTTATTGCAATGCTTGGAACTGTGATGCTGTTATGGTTTTTTGTGATTAGAAGAGAAAAAGTTTACATTGCTTTAATTTTTGTTTTATCTTTAGTAATAGGTTCATTCTGGTTGTATCCCTATGTGATGAATTTCTTTGGTTCACATGGTGTTACAATAGTTTTAACTGAAACATTATTGTTATTCAACTCTGAGTATCTGTTGCAAACTTTGATTACAACCATAACTTCATTAGCTGTGCTAACTTGTTTTATCTTTTATGTGAAAGGTAAGAATGTTAAAAAAGAATTTTTATTTTTCTTACCTGTTTTAGGTTTAGCTTTTTTAGTGTTAACAAGGTTGATAATTTTTGTTCCTGGTTTGAAGTATGTTTACCCAGACACTTATAATTACTTTTTTATATTTTTTACATTATTTTTCTTCTTGAAGACAAGGTTTACAAAACTTAAGAGAGTTATTCCAGTATTACTGATCCTAATAGCAGTGGCTAGTGTTGTTGTCAGTGCTTTACACACTCCTTTCTTTATTGAAAATAGTACCTTTGATGAAACTATGATAGAAACAATGGAACATGTTGAAGGAACTTTTCTTATCTTAGGTATGGAACAAGGGTCTTATGAAATGGCTTATTATTCTTATGCTGCACTTTACCTAAACCTTTCAACCTCATCTGGGTGGTATTCGATTCCTTCTTTAGAATATCTTGATCTTTTAGAAGTGCAAACTATGGAAACTTTAGAAGCACAAGATTGTGAAGGTTTTACTGAAGTTATAACTGAACTAGAAACTACTGATATTATTACATTTGATGAACATTGTGAAACTTTGAAGATGTGTGGATTTGAAGAAAAGTTTAAAAGTGAGGAGGTTTGTCTCTATCAAAATGTCAATTAAAGATAAAGTGTTTGATTTGCCAATATTGTTTGATGTTGTTAGATGGTGTGTTCTTGGTTCGTACAAACCAATGTTTAGTAATCTGACAAAGTTTGTTGATCATAAAGATGATGAGACTGTTTTAGAGATTGGGTGTGGGACTGGAATATTTTCAAAATTGTTTAAGAAAAATTATACTGGAGTTGATTTTTTTGATGAATTCATTGTGAAAGCTAAGAGAGAGTTTCCTGATAAAAAATTTGCAGTGATGGATGCAATGAATATGGATTTTAAGGATAAGAGTTATGATAAAGTGCTTTTACTAAACTTTCTACACCATATGGATGATGATGAGTTTGAGAAGGTGATGCATGAGTGTAAGAGGATTGCAAAAAAAGGTGTTTTTATTATGGAGCCTGTGCCACAGAAGTATAATCTGGTTGGTAGGGTGTTGTATAGTTTGGATAGAGGTAAGCATATTAGGGATTTTTTTCTGTTAAAGGATATGTTGAATAATTATTCTAAGGTGAAAAGGTATCACATGTTTAGAAGTCTTTTCTATAAGTTAGTTCTTATTGAATGTGTTTGATCTTGGTTTTGTTCAATTCTTCAGAATCTAAATTTAATCTTAAACCTTTATTACTCTTCTAGGTCTTCTAAATTTAATAACTCTCTCATCACCAACTTTTGTGATAAAAAGACTTTCAGGTTCATCTGTAAGTTTAGCATGTAAACCTTCTATTGTTGGATTAGAATCTAGTAATTCTCCATTTTTATAAGCAACAAAATGATCTTTTAATTGATCTAACCTTCCAGCTTGTAAATCTGCACCATAAGCTTCAGCATTTTGTTTAGGCCTTCCAGTGTATAATGACATATCATCAAAAAAGTTTATTTTATTTATATATATTTGGATTCTTCAGAATCCCTCACTCACCTAACCAACCACCGACCCAACATTGTTGTACACAATTTTTAAAGACTAAATGAATAATTCTCTTGATCAGCATTAGAAGTCTTTTCTATAAGTTAGTTCTTATTGAATGTGTCTGAGCTCCAAAAAGCTTATAATAGATATTTTATTTTGAAGTTGGATGGTAGAGTTGTCTTTTGTAATGCCCATGTATAATGAGCAAGATATTGTTGAGTCAGTTGTGACTAAAATGCAAAAGGCTTTTGATAAGGAAGGGTTGGATTATGAGTTGGTTATTGTTAATAATGGTTCTAAAGATAAGACTGGGGAGATTTTGGACAGGTTGAAATCTAACAAAATTAAAGTTGTAACTCTTAGAGTAAATCAAGGTTATGGCTGGGGTATAATTAATGGATTGAAAGCTTGTAGAGGCGATATCTTAGGGTATGCTGATGGAGATGGGCAAGTTTCTCCTGAAGATATGTTGAAAGTGTATAAAAAGATGAAAGAGTCAGGAAATGATTTTGCTAAGGCTATTAGGTATGCTAGAGGTGATGGGTTAAAGCGAATCTTTGCTTCATTTTTTTATAATGGGTTGTTTCATTTGTTCTTTTTAACAAAATATAGAGATATTAATGCTAAGCCTAAGTTTTTTTCTAGGGACTTTTATGATAGTTTACACCTGAGATCTAGGGATTGGTTTATTGATGCTGAAATAATGTTAGGATTGGTTCATAAACCTTTTAAAGTAGATGAGGTGTTGGTTAAATTCGATGAAAGAAAGGCTGGAAGGTCTAATGTTCGTCTTAATACTGTTAAAGAATTTTTAACAAACATGATTCAATGGAGGATTGCAAAATGGAAAAACCTAAGGTTGTAATATTATGTGGTGGAATGGGTACTCGTATGAATAAAGAGACCGAGTTTATGCCTAAACCCTTAGTTAATGTTGGTTCTCATCCTATTCTTTGGCATATAATGAAAACATATTCTCATTATGGGTTTAATGATTTTGTTCTTTGTTTAGGTTACAAAGGTGATATGATTAAGAATTATTTTAGGAATTTTCATAGTCATGTGAAAGATTATACTTTTAACTTGAGAACAAGAGATAAAATATTTCATGGTGATACTGAAATTCCTGATTGGAACATAACTTTTGCTAATACTGGTTTGCATAGTAATACTGGTTGTAGAATTAAAAAGATTGAAAAGCATATTACTGGTGATAATTTTATGGTGACTTATGGTGATGGTGTTGCTGACATTAATATTCCTGAATTGTTAAATTATCATAGAACTCATGGGAAAGTTGGTACTGTGACTACTGTTAGACCTTCAACTAGGTTTGGTAACCTTACAATTAATGAGCATGGACAGATTTTAGATTTTACTAAGAAAACTAAGATTCATGAAGGGTGGATTGATGGTGGTTTTTTTGTTTTTAATAAAAAGATATTTGATTATTTGACTGAAGATCCGGATTGTATGTTGGAAAGGGAGCCGTTGAAACAGTTGGCTTCTGAGCAACAGTTTATGTCATACAAACATAAAGGATTTTGGCAGTGTATGGATACTACAAGAGATCATCAGCATTTGAATAATATTTGGAAATCAAATCAAGTGCCTTGGAGGGTTTGGAGATGAATGAGTTTTGGAAGAACAGAAATGTTTTTGTGACTGGTGGAACTGGGTTGTTAGGTTCCAACTTAGTTAAAGCTCTTGTTGAGAAAGGTGCTAATGTTACTGTGCTTGTTAGAGATGGTGTTCATAACTCTTATTTTTTTATGTTAGGTTTGGATAAGAGAGTTAACATTGTAAGAGGTGCTTTGCAAGATTATTTATTATTAGAGAGAACTATTAATGAGTATGAAATTGATACTGTGTTTCACTTGGCTGCACAAGCTATTGTTGGAACTGCTAATCGGTCACCATTGTCAACTTTTGATTCTAATATCCGTGGTACTTGGCATGTTCTTGAAGCTGCAAGAGTTAGCAAACTCGTGAAAAGTGTTGTTGTTGCTTCAAGTGATAAAGCTTATGGGTCACAAAAGGTTTTGCCTTATACTGAGGAAACTCCTTTGCAAGGTGAACATCCTTATGATGTTTCAAAGTCTTGTACTGATTTGATTTCATTATCTTTTTACAAAACTTATGGGTTGCCTGTTTGTGTTACAAGGTGTGGTAACTTGTATGGTCCTGGTGATTTGAATTGGAACAGAATTATACCTGGAACTATTAGAAGTTTGTACATGAATGAGTCTCCAATCATTAGAAGTGATGGAACTTTTATTAGAGATTATTTATATCTTGCTGACGCTGTTGATGCTTATCTTACTATTGCTGAAAACATTGAAAAGTGTAAGGGTGAGGCATTTAACATTAGTACTATGAATAAGATTAATGTTTTAGACTTAGTTAGGTTAACTTCAAGTTTGTATCCAAGTGTAATTCAACCAACTGTTTTGAATGAAGTACAGGGTGAAATTAAAGATCAGTATTTATCAAGTGAAAAAATTAAAAATGTTCTTGGATGGGTTCCTAAACATTCAATTGAAGAAGGGTTAAGGGGAACAATTGCTTGGTATAGAGAGTTCCTTGCTAAATATGGTTAAGAAAGTTTTTGTTACTGGAGGAAGGGGCTTTATTGGTTCCTTTGTAATTGAGAGATTAGTTAATGAAGGTTATGATGTTTATTCTTTTTCTTTTGAAGATTTGGATTTGACTGATAAAGATAAAGTTTTTGAAAAGGTTAGGGCGATTAAACCTGATTGTGTTATTCATTTGGCAGGGTTGACTAATTTTTCTTTGCCTTATGAAAAGTTGTACTCTGTTAATTTTGGTTGTACTAAGAATGTGTTAGATGCTTGTGATGGAAAATTTATTTTTTTTAGTAGTGCTTTGGTTTATGCTGGCAATGATGCTCCTTTTGAAGAGAGCATGGTTGGTTCTGAACCCAATGATTATGCAAAAACTAAACAGTTAGCTGAAAAGATCTGTTTGGAAAAGGGTGGTGTTGTTTTTAGGTTGCCGATTGTTTATGGTCCTGGGCATTCAGGTACTAGATTCCTTTCTGATTTGAAAAATGCAATTGAAAATGATCAACCTTTTGTGATGCAAAGTTCTGGTGGTGTAACTCGAGACTTTTTGCATATGGATGATTTGTTAGGTGCTGTTTGTTTGGCTATTGAAAGTGATGTTAAAGGTGAAGTTATAAATCTAGGGACTGGTGAAGAAGTTTCTTTGAATGAAGCTGTGGAAATAGCAAAGAAAAAGTTTCCTGGTTTGAAAGTTGAAAAGGTTTTGTCGCATGAGGAAGCTGTTCAAAGGTATGTTATGAATGTTTCAAAAGCTAAGGAGTTGTTGGATTGGTCTCCTAAAGTGTTTTTTGAAGAAGGGTTTAGTTCTTTAATAGATGTAAATAAATCCAAGAATGATGAACAGTAGTTGAATTAAGAATAAAGTTAGGATTACATCTTGTTCATAAACTTTTTTGCCCATTTTAGTTTTTAGATATAATATCAAATGTTCTAAGCCATAGATTTTTTTGTATTTTAAGCTTAATGAACCATCTTTGTTTAGTTTTGCAAAACTTTCTTTTTTGAACCTGCCTCTTGCTTTTAGAAAGAATTCAATTATGTATGGAGTGAATATAATTAGTGATACTTTTTCCATGTTACCTAAGATTGCAATGCAGCCTATCAGAGCTCCTACTGGGTATGTTAAAGAGTCGCCACCAAATATCTTGGCTGGTATTTTGTTGTACATGTAAAATCCTGCTAGTGCTGCTGCCATACAGAGTGCGATCATTGTAACCCAGCTGTAATCGTTAAGCCATGCAATGTAACCTAGTGCTGTTAAGATTATCATCCCCATGCCTGCTTCTAATCCATTGTAACCTGCTATCATGTTAAAGCCATTTGATGCGCCAGAGATTGCAATTGGAATTATTAGTAATGGGAACAAAAGACCTAAGTCAAAATTTCCTATAATTGGTAAACCTACAATTGATTCACCTGCATTGATTACTGCTACTGGGATTGCTGCAATTACCATTAAGATTGGTTTTTGCCATTGTTTTAATCCTATTTTCCAGCCAAACAGATCATCAACTGTTCCAATGAAAGTTGCGATTAAAATTGTTACTAAACATGCCATGATGTTTAGGTTTTTGTTTAGTAGTTCTGTTACTGAACCTTCAATAATGAATGTGTTTATTGCAATATATGCAAGAACACCTAATACAAATCCAACAAGGACTGTTATACCTCCAAGTTCTGCGATTTTCTTGTTGTCATTTTTATGAACATCCCTATTTATCAACTTGAATCTATGACATGCTCTTATCCAAAAAGGTACTATTAGGAAGGTTACTGCAAAACTAATTATGAAGCAGAGGTATAATGTGTATTCCATTAGGTTTATTTTTAAGTTTTGGTTTAAAAGATTTGTGGAGAAGTAGATGGTAAATATTTATAAGTTTGGGGTGTTTTGTAGTTGATATGGAAGTTTGTGAGCTATGTGGAAAAACTGCAAATACTGTGCATGCAATTGTTGAGGGTGGTGTTCGTAGTGTGTGTAGGGAGTGTGTTCGGTATGGTAATGCTATTGAAATGAAGAAGCCTTCTCAGGATGCTGTTGATAAAGCTTTGAAGTTTAGGGGTTCTTCTTGGAAAAATCCTGTTCATAAGCCTGTTAGGTCTGTTGAGGGTGAAACTCTTGTTGGTAATTTTGGTGCTGTTGTTAAAAATGCTAGGCTTAAGATGGGAATGAAGCAGGAAGATGCTGCAAAGGCAATTGCTGAAAAATCTTCTGTTCTGCAAAAGGTTGAGAGTGGTAGTTTAGAGCCTTCTTTGAAATTAGCTAAAAAATTAGAGCAATTCTTTGGTGTTAAATTGATCAAAGAGCAAGAGAAAGTTAGTGAAGATACTGTTAAAGAGTTTAATACTAAAAGTAGTGCTGTTACTATTGGTGACTTGGTTAAATTTAAGAAGGGATAGTGTATTCTTGAATTACATAAAGTTAATAAATGATGTTTATGTTGTTTTGTTTTTATGGAAAGATTAGCTAGAGGAATGCAATGTTTAAGGCTGAGTGAAGCTTTGGAAGCTGGTGATGTTAGTTCTCCAGATGAGCAAAGAAGGTTGAAAAGTGTTGGACAGTATTTGGATTCTGTTTGTAAAGCTGGCAGATATTTTAGAACTGGTGATCTTGAGGGTTGTACTACTGAAGATTATGAAAGTTTTTTAGATAATCACGCAGAATTATTGGATAGTATACTTGTAGCTGAAAGTGGAGAGATCTTATCTTATCTAAGTGGGCATGTTGCTAGGATTGAACATATTTTAAAAACAGGTAGTGTTGATGATACTTGTAAGCCTCTTAGAAATTTTTGTAGTACCTTAGGTCAGGCTTATGTTAATGGAAGTTATTATGATACTCAGTCTGGTGATGATGATAATGGGCTTTATAGGGAGTCTGGTTCTGAACCAAATTTGACTCCAATAGTTTTATAAATTTCTCTACTTTGTAATTTAGTATGAATAAAAAAGAGTTGGAGTTGTTATTGTCACAATTGATGGAGTTTCAGGATCCTGATGTGAAATTAGAACAGTATTCTACTTCTTCTGATATTGCTGCTGACTGTTTGTGGAATGCTTATTTGAATAAACATATCACTGGCAAAACAATTGCTGATTTAGGTGCTGGTCCTGGAATATTTGGTATTGGTGCTCTGATTCTTGGTGCAAGAAAAGTTTATTTTGTTGAGTTTGATAAAGAGGCGATAAAGGTAGCTAAAGATAATCTTAAAAAAATGGAAAAGTTAGTTGGTAAGAAATTTAAAGCTGAATTTTTTAATATGGATGTTAAGGATTTTGATAAAAAAGTTGCTGTT
Source organism: archaeon (assembly GCA_018653605.1). GTDB lineage: Archaea > Nanobdellota > Nanobdellia > SCGC-AAA011-G17 > GW2011-AR17 > JABHYY01. The sequence continues at coordinate 127,883 of JABHYY010000018.1, read as the reverse complement.
GTTATACAAAATCCTCCATTTGGGGTTAAAGAAACACATGCTGATAAATTGTTTTTAATTAAAGCTATGGAGATATCTAAAATTATTTATTCTTTTCATAAATTTAATACTAGAGATTTTGTTGAAAAGTTTGCTAAAGAGAATGGGTTTAAGGTTTTCATTACTTTTAGATATAAATTACCTTTAAGACAGAAGTTTTGGTTTCATACATCAAGGATTAAAAGAATTGATGTTGGGTGTTGGGGTTTGAGAAGTACATAATTTATATAATTTATTGGGGTTTGGTTTAAGTTGTTGTGTGTCATATTTAGTATTGGAGGTGGTTATTATGAATTTAGCATGTTTAGCTTTGAGTTTAGTTTTGCAACCTTGTGTTGTGAATTGTTTAGAAACTGATTTGTCTAAGGCTGTAGTTTGTCCTGAGGTGAGTGTTTTGGATTATGAATTTGATAGGAGTAGATTGGATACAGGTTTTGAGTATGAGAGAACAGTTATGCCTTATGAAGAAACTCTGTTTCCTGGATTGAATGATTATGAGAGACCTGTATTGCCTTTGTTTGAATTTAGTGTTAGGTTTTAGGGATTGATCTTAGATAAACTTAAATATTCTTTTTTTATTCTTTATTTTATGAAAGGGTCTAGAATTTTAATTGTTGATATGGACACTATTGCTCGTAAGAATTTGGAAAATAGACTTGCTGATGAACAGTGTGAAATTAATAGAGCAACTAATGTTCGGCAAGCTCTTGATATGTTTAAGGGGGGTTATGATGCTGTTCTTATTAATGCTTTTTTGAATGATGGTTGTTGGCGTGATGAATCTGAAAATGTTGTTGGTCCTTATGAAACTCCCCAAGTTGTTTTTGATCATGTTCCTTCTGGTACAGTAATTGTTTTTTATGGGGGTCCTGTGATGAGTTCTCCTAATGGAAGGAAAGCATTAACGGCACTTCAGGAACAGGATCATACTTATTTTGATATTGGTGGGCCTGGTGAGGCCAGGATATTTGATTATTTGCAGGAAAGGTTAACTCTGGCTAGAACAGCCTAATAGAAACCTTTAAAAATAGAGATTGTAAACTTATAGTTTAAGATGGAAATTAAAGTAGTTGAATCTGAGAAGAATAGAATAAAGTTGGAGTTTGTTGCAAAATCACATACTTTGGTTAATGCTATTGTTAAAGAATTATGGAATGATAAGGAAACTGTTATTGCTGGTTATAATCTTAAACATCCTCAAGTTGATAATCCTGTTTTAATCTTAGAAACAAAAACTAAAGTTCCTAAAAAAGTACTTTTAGATGCTATTTCTCGACTGGAAAAAGGTACAAAAGAGTTTGCTTCTGCTTTCAAAAAATTGAAATAAATTTACGAAAGCTATTTAAATTTGTCAAGGCTGTAATTCTGTATGGATTGGAAAAAAGACCTTAAAAAATTCTATCATTTTTTAGTGCATGATAATTCTATTTGGTCTTGGATTGTTAATATTATTCTTGCTTTTGTGATTGTTAAGTTTATTATCTTTCCTGGATTAGGTTGGGCTTTGGATACTGATTATCCTTTGGTGGCTGTTGTTAGTGGTAGTATGGAGCATGAGGGTCTTGATTTAGATGAATGGTGGGATGAGAATGGGGCTTGGTATGAAGAAAATGGGGTGGAGAAAGCTGAATTTGAAGCTTTTAGGATGAAAAATGGGTTTAACAAAGGTGATGTGATTATTTTGAAAAATAAAGATGTTGAAGTTGGTGATATAGTGGTTTATCAAGGTGGTTATGTTTATCCTATCATACATAGAGTAACATTTATAAATGAAGATGAAAATACTGTTGTGGTGAAAGGAGACAATAATGATGCTCCTGATCCCTTTGATGTTAATATTAATGAAATTGAAGGAATGGCATTGTACAAGATTCCCTGGATTGGATGGGTGAAACTTGTCTTTGCAAACTTAATCGGAGGTTAATGAAAAATGTTATTTTGTCCAAAATGTGGAAGTATTATGAGTCCCAAAGAAGAGGGGAAGAAGACTTATTTAATTTGTACTTGTGGTCATAACTCTATTGAAAAAGATGATATTCTTATGAGAGAAGATGTTAAGGCTGTTAAGAAGGTAGAAATATTAGATAAAGCAACTAAAGAGGTTATGCCTAAAACAAAAGAAAAGTGCCCTGAGTGTGGTTTCCATACTGCTTATTTCTGGACACAGCAAACTAGGTCTTCTGATGAGGCTGAAACTCGATTTTTTGAGTGTGCAAAATGTAGTCATAGGTGGAGAAGCTATGATTAAATTTTCAAAAATAAAGAAGGTGAGAGAGAGTATAAAGTTAGGTTTAGGTGTACTTGTAGCTTTGCTTGGTGTGTATGCACTTGTTTATCACTTGAGTACATGGATATTAGAGGTGTTTTTAATTTTCTTGTCTGTTGTAGTGTTTAGAGAGGCAATTGTTCTTGGCTTTAAAGAGAATAAGGTGAGATTTTTAGTTTCACTTTGTTTGTTTTTCTTTGGTGCTTTTCCAATAGGCTTAGAGTTCGGTGTGTTTGATTTTTTGCCTCTTGTAATGGACATGGCTGTTGACTCTTATGTGTTAAGTTCGTTGGTAATTGTGTTTGGATTGTTTGTTATTGTGAACAATGCACTTGATTTGCTTGGATGGGATATTTAGTAAAACGAGTGATGAAGAATAATAATCTATAAAAAGCAGGTTTGTCTTTTTGCTGGTTATGAAATTAACTTTAGCCGAACCAAGGTTGCTTAAAGAGAGTATGAATATCATTTCTGAGCTTGTTAATGAGGTTACATTGAAGGTAGATCAGGATAAGATTGAAATTATTGCTATTGATCCTGCTAATGTTGCTATGATTGATTTTAAGCTATTAAGTTCTGCATTTGTTGAATACTCAGTTCCAAAGCCTCAAGAGTTGGCTATTAATTTAGAACATTTGAAAGTTGTTTTGAAAAGAGCTAAACCTGTTGATACTTTGACTTTAGAGTTGGATGAAGAAAAAAATAGGTTGCAAGTTAATTTTTCTGGAATGAGTGCTAAGAAGTTTAATATTCCTTTGATTAATATTGATGAAAATGAACATAAGTTGCCTGATTTAAGTTTTGCAACAAAAGTGAGTTTATCTTCTTCTATTTTTGATGAAGCTATTGAAGATATGGGTGTTGTTGCAGAAAGTGTTGCTTTGGTTAGTTCTAAAGAAAACTTTATTGTGAAATGTGAAAGTAATCTTAGAGATGCAAAAGTTACAATGCCAAGTTCTGAGGATGTGAATATTATTAATGATTCTGCTGAAGAAGTGTTTTCTAAGTATTCAATTGAGTATTTGAAGAAAATTTCTAAAGCTTCTAAGTTGTCTGATCAAGTTAGTTTAGAGTTTGGTCCTGATTATCCTTTGAGAGCTGAGTATAAGTTGTTGGATAAGTTAAGGTTGAGTTTTATTCTTGCTCCTAGAGTTAGTTCTGATTAAGTATACATATTTTTATATATAGTTTTTATATTTTTTATAATATGGGAAGTCATCATAATGCTTATCTTGTACTTTTAGAAGGAGGGTTTACTACTGCTGTTGAGGCTTTTAGTGAATTAGAAAGAAGAGGGTTTACATTTACTGAATATGAATCAAATCCTGCTATTCTTAGAGAACAAAATGATGGGCCTACTTTAGATAATAAGTTGAGTAGGGTTGTTGTTGCTACTGCTAAAGATGGGCGTGGTTTTAATTCTAAAGATTTTGAAGATTATTTTAGAGTTGGTGCAAGTGATATTGATGGTTTACAAGGGATTACAATTATTCCTATGAATAAAAAATATTCTACTGGTTCTGATTAAAATTGATTGCAATTGTTACATTGATTAAAGTTAGAACTCTATTCAAGATATTAGGGATTCTGTGTACAAGTACTATGTCTTCTTTTTCTGAACTCTGAAACTTGTTTATCTCTTGGAAGATTTCTAGCCTTTCTTTTATTATGTCTGTAGATTTTTCAATCTTGTATTTGTAAAAGAATTTTTGGAAATGTTCTTGTAATTTTATTGTTCTTTTTAGAATCTTTTGAATATCTTTGTTTTCATTAGGGTTATGTCTTTTTGTGATTAACCTGTAAGTTCTTGAAATCTCTTCAATGCTTAATAATAATTCATTGTAATAGTTTGTTTTGTCTTCAACCCCAAAGATGTTTAGGTATCTTCTACAGTAATTTGTAAATCTTCTTATGTTAACATGTTTTTTGTAAAGGTCTTCTGTTTCTTTGCCTTTAACATAGTCCAGTGTTTCTGTGCTTAAACAATTAAGCATTAAGAAAGTTCTTCTTAGGATTTTATTAAATTCATTTATTGAATTGTCTGTGATATCTTTAATATGGCAAAAACCTTCTTTTTGTTCTGTTATTTCAAAACCAATCAATTGGTCACAAGTGTCTTGAATTAGGTCTATTGTTTTTACTTGATTGTTTGTTTTTATGTTTAAAGTTTTTTTATCTAATTTTATGTTTAAAAAATTGTAACCAGTTTGGTAACATGTTACTATGTTTCTTACTAGTGTTGAAGTGTCTGTGTTTGTTAAGTTTAGATTAATTTCTTTTAATGCTGGTTTTGAGTCTGTTGAGACTAGAATTGTGTTTTGGTTTTCTAGAAGTTCTAATTCTTGGCCCTTTTTCACTTGATACTTTTTAATCCATTTTAATGGAAGTGATATTACATGGGTTTTTCCTCCCATTAGTATTGTTCTTCTTCTCATTTTAATTGGTCTTTAATCAATGGCCAAGTGTGTACTAAGCTTGGTGATGCTTCACCTCTTTCTATAATTTCTTCAATTTCTTCTGGTGTTCTAAAGTATGATCCTTCTGGTATTGTTTCTTTTGGATTTGGTTTTGGATCTAATTCTGTTCTTAACTTGTAAACTCTGTTGAATTCTTTACCTGTTTGTTCTGTTGCTGGTATGTCTAACAAATGTACATAACTTCTACTATCAATTCCTACTTCTTCTATTGTTTCTCTTCTTGCACATTGTAAGTATCCTTCTTGATCTATATTGTAGTCATCTTCATTTACATGGCCACCAACTGGTTCAAACTTCCCTCCAAATTTTTTATCTAAGGGTCTTTGTTGTATCCAAATTTTGCCATCTTGAATTATATAAACTTGAATTGATCTGTGATAAAATTCTTTCTCATGAGTTCTAGCTTTTGTTAAGAATGTTTGTGGATTATTATTTTCACTTACTACAACAAGCATTTCTTCTAGGTCTGGCATAAATTATATAATTATTATCAAGTATAAAAGTGTTTTTTATTGAATTATATATTTTTGTTGCTAAGTGGGGGTGAAAGAAAGACTTATTAAGTTTGTAGATTTAGTATTATTTTATGGAAGAGAGGGTAAAAAGAGATGTTCTTCGAGTGTTGTCTGAGTTACATGATGGTGTTTCTAAAGGGGATATTGATATTTTAAAAAAGTCTAGTGATACAACTTTGCATAATGCTGGGATTTATCAAGATGAGGATTCTACTTCTGTTGCAGTTATCGCTTATTCTTTGTATAAGATTTTTTCTAGGGAAAGGTTGCAAAAAACTAAACAGTTTGTTAATTTTAAAAAAGATATCTTGAATGAGATTTCTGGTGCACAAAGTTTTCTTACAAAAAATAATGGTAAGGAATATAAAAAGCGTATTAAGAAGATTTTTGATTTGATTGGGAAGTTGGAAAAAAGTTTTGGGATGTATATTACTGAAGTATTGAAACAAGCTAAGATTAAGAAAGGTGGTAGGGTTTATGAGCATGGGATTTCTATTGGTAGAGCTTCACAGTTGATGGGGATTAGTTCTTGGGAGTTAAGGAGTTATGTTGGTGGTACTAAGTTGAGTGATATTAAAGTTGTTGATAGTAAAAATATGAAACAAAGGTTGATGGATGTTAGGAGGATATTTGGAGTATGAGATCTCTGGTTTTTGATGCAAGTACTATTATTAGTTTGGCTATGAATAATCTGTTGTGGATATTGAAGCCTTTAAGAAAACAGTTTGATGGTGAGTTTTTTGTTTCTGAATCTGTTAAAAAAGAAATAATTGATCATCCTTTGAAATCTAGAAGGTTTAAGCTTGAAGCAATGCAAGTTAGGAATGTTATTGAAGATGGTGATTTGAAAGTTAACTCAGATTTTAGTATGGATGAAATTGCTGCTTTAGTTAATACAATGTTTAAGGCTAGAGGAAGAGCTATTAGAATTATGCATGATGGTGAGATTGGTGCTTTGGTTTTAGCAAGGAATGTTAAGTCTGCTGCATTGGTTGTTGATGAAAGGACAACTAGGGTTTTGGTTGAAAACCCTGAAAGTTTGGCTGAAGTTCTTGGTAGGAAGATGCATACTAAGGTTACTATAGATGTTAAAAAATTAGGTAAGTTTAAAGAATGGTTGGGTGATTTGAAAGTTTTAAGAAGTGTTGAGCTTGGGATTGTTGCTTATGAATTGGGTTTGTTGGATAAGTATGGTGATAAGAAAAATGCATTAGATGCTTTGTTGTGGGCTGTTAAGTTAAGAGGTTGTTCTGTTTCTGGTACTGAAATTAGTGAAGTTTTGAAATTGGTTAAGTAGGGACAGTTGGGTTATGACTGCAGTTTTTACTATTCTAAGTGAATAAAAACTTAAAATAATTTGGTGCTACTCTCGAATAGGACACCTTAAACTTTACTACAATAAAGTTTATATATTGCTTTTGAAATTAAAAAGGTAAACAAAAAAGAGGGGTATATAGGGGGTTTATAAAAATGAGAGTGAAAAGTATTTTGTTAGCATTTGTGATGCTGATAGTTTTTTCAGGTCTAGTAAGTGCACAGAGTTATGAGGTGTCAGATATTGATATTAATGGTGTTGATATGAGTGATGGTGTTACTGCACAAATTGAATTAGGAGAAGACACAAAAGTTGTTGTTGACTTTATTGGGACTGATTATGTTGATGATGTGAAAGTTAAAGCTTGGATTGGTGGTTATGAACATGGTGATGTTGAAGATACATCTGATATTTTTGATGTTGAACCGAATGTAACTTATTCTAAAACTTTGTACTTGAACATACCTGAAGACATGGATGTTGATGACAATGATTTTACATTGTATGTAGAAGTGTATGATGATGTAGACAGTGATATGTATGGGTTTAGTGTTTATGTTGAACAACAAAGACATTCCTTAGATATCTATGATGTTATCTATGACACAATTTTGCAAGACAATGATGTTGTTGAAATTAGAGTTGAAAACAATGGTGAAAGAAAAGAAGAAGACATTAAAGTTGAGTTGACAATTGGTGCTTTTAGTACAAGTGCTTATATTGATGAGTTAGCTGCTTCTCCTGAAGATAGTAATGAAGATGAAGAAGATTCTCAGTCTATTAGTTTCTTGTTAGATTTAGAAGGTTTTACAACTGGTTACTATGACATGGAAATTGATGTTAGCTACAATAGAGGTCATGACGATGTAGAGCATGTATACACTGTTTATGTAGAAGGTGAAGAAGAAGAGGAAGTTGTTGTTGAAGAAGTTGTTGATGGCGAAGTTCTTGTGAATATTCTTGGTAATGGTTTGGCTTATGAATTAACTTTTACTAATAGTAGAATTACTTCTGAAGTGTTTGCAATAGATGTACTTGGTGAAGATCAATGGGCTAGTGCTGATTATGATTCAATGGTTGTAGTTGGTGCTGGTGAGAGTGAAGTTCTTGGTTTGACTTTGGTTGCTGATGAAGGGATTTCTGGTGAACAAGAGTTTACAATTCAGATTTTAGAGTCTGATGGTGGTCTTTTGGAAGAAGTTACTTTAGAGGTTGAAGTTGAAAATGAGAGTCCTTGGTTTGAATCCAGTGGTTTATGGAAGTGGTTTTTCATTGTTTTGGTTGTTTTGATTGTCTTGATTGTTTTAATCTTGATAATTAGAGGTTTTGGTGGTAGTAATGACGACGATGATGAACTTGAGCTGAAGGATGGAAAAACCTATTATTAATTTTTTTTCTTTTTATTTTATTACATAAAGCTTATAAATACTGATTTTTGAATTTCTTTTATGATAGATTTAGATTTGCCTGTATATACTAAAAGACAGATTGATAGAGAAAGTTTAGTTGAAGTTAATGCTCCTGTTGAAATTGTTACTAGAATGGGTAAAAGAGAAGTTAGAAGAGCTGTTTATGCTGTTGGTAAAACTGCTAATGGAGGAATTCTTTTTGGTAATAGGCAGTGTGTTGTTATTGATGGTGTTCAGTATGTTGTTAATAATCATAGAAGAGAGTGGCAGTATGAAATAGATAAACAAAATGTAATTGTTTTTTCCCCTGCTGAAGCTCACTTTTTAGAGCCAAATGGTGGAGTTGTAGATTTTGATTTAGTTGGGACAGACATAGGGCTTGAAAAGTTTAGGGATTTGCATGAGATTCTTGAAGTTGATAAGCAAGGAAGGCTTGATCAAGATAATTTATTTAGGGATTTAGGTTATTGTGTTGGTATGACAAAAACTGATAGATTAAGGATTGCTTTTAGGGGTGTGGTTATGCGTGATAATAGGTTTAGAGTTAGACAAGTTGGTAAAGTTATTAAGGATCGGAAGAGAGGGGAACGTTTAGTTAAGGGTGATCATGATGTTATTAAAACATATCAGAGAGCAACAGTTTTAGATCATAGGGTTCTTGGTAGAGTTTAACTCTTCCAGAAAGTTTCAATTTCATCAATTCTTTGTCTTGGATAGAAATCTGGTTTTGTTTCTGTTTTTTTGTTTGCCTTGTATTGTAAGTAACCTAAGTATCCTATCATTGCTGCATTATCACCTGCATATTCAAAAGGTACAGTGTATGCTTTAGCATTTCTTTCTTCTGCCATTGTGTTTAACATTTCTGAAAATCTTTTGTTCCTAGCAACACCACCAATTAGTAAAATTTCATCTTTTTCACAGTGTGCTAATGCTCTTTCTGTAACTTCTGCTAACATTGCAAAGCAAGTTTCTTGAAATGAAAAACATATATCTTCTTTTGATGCACCTTTTTGGTATAAGTCCATTGCTTTTGTTAGAATGCCTGAGAATTCTACATCCATTCCTTTAACTTTGTATGGAAGTTGAATGAATTTTCCTTTTTTTGCTATTTGTTCTATCTTTGGCCCTGCAGGAAATCCTAGCTCTAATTCTCTTCCTAATTTATCTAGTGCATTTCCTACTGCAATGGATAAAGCTTCTCCAAACACTCTGTATTTGCCTCCTTCGTGTGCAATTATTTGTGTGTTTGCTCCTGAAGTGAATACAAAGATTGGATCTTGTGCTTTTGTTGTTTTAAGTCCAATTTCTAAGTGTGCAACAATGTGGTTAACTCCAACTAATGGTTTGTTTAGTTCTTTTGCAAAGTCTCTACCAACCATAAGTGCTGGTGCTAATCCTGGTGCGTTTGAGTATGCTACTATGTCTATTTGTTCTAAATTAGTGTTAGCTTTCTTTAGTGCTGCCTCTAGTACTATGTTTTTGTATTTTTTGTGGTGGTCTGCAACTAAGTTAGGTATCATTCCACCTTTTTCTGTGGTGAAAGTGTGTGTTTCATTTGAAAGGATATTTTCTTCTTTTAGTACTGCTACACCAAATGTGTGAGCTGTGCTTTCTATAGCTAATGTTAACATAGATTATTCTTTTGTATAGGGTGTTTTTAAACTTTATGACTGCTATGCTTTGCTTTGATAAAGCTTAAAAAGAGATAATTTTTTTATATTGTTTATGGCTCATAGAAGAAACACTAGAAAAAATGATTTATCTACTTTTAGAGCATTAGGAAGAGAAGTTGAAGGACTTGCTGGTGCTCTTGATGAGGATTTACAAGCTGGTTTGAATAAAGTTTTAGGTGTAATTTGGGGTAAAGATCCAACTGCATTAAATGAATATAAAAGTTCATTGCCTAAACCTAAGGAAGTTTTGCAAATGGGTTATCCTGGTTTAAAAGAAGCTTATGGTCAAACCTTAAGTTTTTTCCATTGGAGAGTTGGTGGAAAGTTTGAAGAACCTAAGCCAAGGCGTACACCTAGATCTATTTGTGGAAATACTTGGTGGAGAGAAGGTTATTAATTCTTCCATAACATTTCAAAAAACTTTTGATAAGAATCTGCTGCAATTTTATTGTGAATTAAAATACCAATTGGTTTTTCTGTCCAGATTATAACTCCTATTTTATCATTTCTGATTATTGTTTCTGTTAGTGGTTCAAAACCAGTGTTGGTGAATTTATATTTAGCTTGTGGATATTTGTTTACATCTGTCCATTTTTTTAATGATTTGTTAAAGATAAGTTTTGCTTTGATTCCTTTTCTTGCTCTTTTCTTATGGTAGGATTTCCACCAAACTTCTCCTAACATTAATGATTCTACTGCAGATCCAAATGTGTTGTGTTCTTTTCCTCCTGCATTTAGTAGTTCTAGTAATAATTCTTTAATTCCTTTTATGTTTCTGTAAGTTGTTACTTCTTTTTTTTCTTTTGCTAGTTTCTGTTTTAGAAGTAATTCTGGTAATATTTGTTCAAACCTTTCTTTTTTATCTTCAATGAATTCTATGATATGTTTTGGATCTGAAGCTTGATAATGTCTCCTTTGTCCTTCTTTTGAATAGGAGATTAGTCCTCTTTCTGTTAATTTGTTTAGAGTCATGTGGACTACTGAACTTTGTAGTTTAGATCTGTCTATGATTGGTCCTGCTGTGCTTGGTCCTAATTCTAGTAATGATAGGTATACTTTGATTTCTGCGTTAGTTAGTCCTATGTCTTCGAGGATAGTTGTGTCCATAGATTTGTTGTGTTTTTTATGTATTTAAATGTTTGTTTTAGTCCTCCATTTTTGGAGAGTGAAGGTTTAAATAGCTCTTTGTGAGTACTTAATAGTAACAAAGAAAATTCAAAATGGCAAAAAAGAAAACAAAAAAATTGGACTGGAAAAGAATTGGAACAAAAGCTCTTGAAGATGGTATAAAAAAATCCATTGAAATAGGGATTTTGGTCATAATTTTTGGTATTGCTTCAAAAACACTTTTTGTAGTTGTACCAGCAGTTGTTTTCAGTTCCATGTTTGTCAAGTTATTGAATTCTATATTTGTTAGCTAAGGGTCTACACCTCAGACCTAAAAGGGGTAGGAAAAAGAAAAATGGAAGAATTTGAAAGAAAGGAATTGACAGATTTATTAAAAGACGTAGATGGTAGTAGGGTTTTGGTTATTGATGCTGTAGATTCTACTAATGTTAAGGCTAAACATTATAAGCCTAAAATGGAGGAACATAGAGAAACTATGGAATCACAAGGATATGATGTTCAAGTATTTAAACAATCTGCAATGTATGATATCCTAAAGGGACACATGAGAGACCCCACTTTTCATGAAAAAGATGAAGTAGCATTTAAAACTAAGGCAATGGATGATGCTTTAAAGAGTACTTTTGATGCTGTTGTAATCTATGGTGGTTGTGGTTGTTGTTTCCACGGGCATAAAACCTATGATGTAATGGCTGACTTAATTGGAAAAGAGAAGGTATTTTTAGCTCTTACAGGATATGATAAATTGTATACCTCTACAAGGATTAAGGAAGAGCACTTACCCAAATTTATGGTTGATATGGAAGATAGTTAATTTTTTCTTTTTTTTTGTAAAACATAGCTGTCAAAGCCTATCCTGACCCTTCATTATCTTTAAATATTTTAAAAACATACTATATACACATGCCACAAGAGTTTTCAGTCGGAGTGATTGTATTTAACAATGATAAATTTCTTTTATTAAAATATAAAAGAGGACATTGGGGTTTTGTTAAAGGTATTGCTGAACCTAATGAAACTAAAGAGGAAGTTGCTAATAGGGAGGCTAAGGAAGAGGCTGGGTTGTTTGATTTGTTTTTTGTAAAAGGTTTTGAAGAGAAAGAAGAGTATTTTTATAAAAAAGATGGGCAGACTATACATAAGGAAGTTATTTATTTGTTAGCTGAGACTAGGATGGAGTATGTTAAACTTTCTGAAGAACATGTTGGTTTTGATTGGTTTAATTATGAAGATGCGATGAGAAGGTTGAGTTTTAAACAGACAAAGGATGTTCTTGAGAAAGCGCAGGAGTTTTTGAGGCAGAAGTAAGTTTTCTGTTATGATCTACTGACCAATACACTGTTGCCATTCCTACTGTTATTGGTGTTTCTTGTACTCTTTTTGGTAAAGCCATGTGACCTTCATAAAGATCTCCAAATTCCATTGTTGCAAAAGTTCTTACTGCAGCTGTTCCTAAATATCCATAACCATTTCTTGAAATTGCATTTCCTTTCATATCTTGTTGAATAAGGTAAACTCCATTTTCTAATGACCCATTTATTTTGCCAATAGGGAATCTTATATCTCCTTTTACTACAAAAGGAAAATCTTCTCTAGGTTCTAATTCTTCTGGCATTAATTCTCCGGGTAATATTAAACCTGCTTCTGAGTATGGTTTAACAGAATCAGGATTAAATAATCTTAGTCTTTCTGAGACTCTTGTTGTTGGATGGTAGTCCAAAACTCTTACAAATTCTAGTAATGCTTCAATTTGATCCATAGCAAGAAATTTGAATTTTTAGGTGTTTATAAAGTTTTTGTTAATAGTTTTTATAAAAGATTTTTTTGTCTTTTTTCTTGGAGGTGATACAAATGGTTCATATAGAAAAAAATGTTACAAAGAAGTGGGAAGTATCAATATTAGAGTATGAGAATGATGTTGGTATAAAATATAAAGTGACAAAAAGATTGCCTGAACAAGGTGTTGCAGAAACAAAGATTTTTGAATCCAAAGAAGAAGCTGAAAAACAATTTAAAGAATGGTTAAAATAATTCTTTTATTTTTTTGTTTAAAATTTTAATTAAACTATCTTGATTATAATAATAAACATCTGGGATTTCTAAAGATAAAATCTTTTTTTGAATATAAAGTTTAGGGTACCTTTTAGCAATTTCACTTCTTTGTTCATCTTCCATGACTACAATTGTGTCAGCCCAGGAAAGTTGTTTTTTTGTTACTGGTTTTTGATTGTAAAGGCCAGCTGATTTTGTTTTGAATTGATCTTTAAACAATTCTTCTGCTGTTTTACTTCTATTTTGATTTTGATTGCAAATAAAGAGGATTTTCATGCTATTGTATTATTTTACTTAGATTTAAAATTAACCATTAATTATTTAAAGAGAAAATCTACTATAGTACTATGAGAGAATATTTTGACTTGATAGCTATTGTGTTTGCTTTTGTGTTTCCACCATTAGGGTTATTTTTTGGGTTTAAAGCTTTGAAATATAAAAAAGAAAATTCTTTAGCCAAGGTTGCTATTGCTTTTTCTGGAGTTTTCTTGTTAATTTATATTTTGGTTATTGTTTCTATGTTGTGGTTGGATAATGGAGATAAAGAGTTTGTTTTGAAATCATGTGAAATTTATTGTGGTTTTGATGACACTGATGTTTATCTTGAAGAGGATTTAACTTTTTTACTTGCGGAGTTTGGAGTTAATGGATGTGATGAGTTTGTTCAACAATTTTATCCCGAAAAGTATGATGAATATCAAATGGCTTGTAGTTTGTCACTTGAAATGGAGGTGGAAGGTGTTCTTAAAAATTGGTCACAGGGGAGCTAAAGGGTATGCTCCTGAAAATACTTTAGCTGGTTTTAAGAAAGCTATTAGTTTGGGTGTTGATGCTATTGAATTAGATTTGAGGAGAACTAAAGATGGTAAGATTGTTGTTTTTCATGATAAAGGTTTGAAAAGATTGTGTAAAGTGAAGGGGAAAGTTGCTGATAAAACTCTTGAAGAATTAAAAAAGTTAAGAGTGAAGGGTGAACAGATTCCTACTTTTGAAGAAGTTCTTAAGTTTGCTAAGGGTAAAGTTAAACTTGATGTTGAAATTAAAATTAAAGATATTGAAGAGGATGTTGTTAAGTTGTTAAGGAAACATGGTATGGTTAGTTCTGTTGTTTTTGTTTGTTCTTTTTATCCTGGTGTTTTAGGAAAAGTTAAAGAGTTATGTCCTAAAATTGAAACTTGTTTTTTGTTTAGTAAGAAGCCTTTGGGTCTTGAAAAGATTGTTGATTTTTATAGAATTGATGCAATTGGTCCTGTTTGGGGTAGAGCTACAAAAAAAATGTTTGCAATGGCAAGAAAAAAAGGTTTGAAATTTTATGTTTGGACTGTTAATAGCAAAAGATTGATTGAAAAATATAAAAAGTGGAAAATTGATGGAATAATAAGTGATTACCCTGATAAGATATAGAGGTTCTAATAGCCTAATACATTTATTAATTCTTATTTGACCTACATATAATATGTCAGTAGATCTTACACCTGTGAATTACACAATTACTTCTTTAGAAGCATTCTTATTTTTTCCTGCTTGTGGTCAGAGATGTGGTACTCCTGGTGGGGAAATTGAAAGGCCTTTTTTTAGATCTAGCGAAGATCGGAATTTGTGGGTGTATGATGCTTCTGATGAGGCTGGCTTACCTGGTGGATATAATTTATTTTTAAAAAAAATGGTTGTTCCTAGTGCTCGTTTGCCTGATGGTACTTCTTTGTCTGCTAGGGTTAGTGATGTTATGGAAGAATATATTCGGTTTGAGTGGCCTGGTCATTGCCTTTCTGTTCAAGCAATGTATAAAAATCTCGAATTTAAAAAATGTAATCATTTTGTTCGGGTTGTTTATTTGGAACCTCCTGATCCTACAATTATTGAAAAAACAGAATTTAAGTTATCTAATTCTAGAGCTCTTGGAAGGTTGTATGATTTTGTTGCAAGAAGTGTACCTGATGTTTTTTTTAAGCCCTTGTCTTAATTTCAATAACATCTCTATTGTTTAATTTGTGATCTTTTCCAATACTAACTTTTGTTTTAACATTAATTGCTTTAATGAAACCCTTTCCAATGTCTGTGTGTAAATGAAATGCAAAATCTAATGCTGTTGAATCTTTTTCTAGTAAAAAACAGTCTGGGAGTGTGTTCCCATTTTTATCAGTTAGGTTGTTTACGCCTCCTGGAAATATTGCTATCATTTCTAGTAAGTCAAATACTGCTTTGTTTAGACAACCTTGTACTCCTGTTGTTTTGAATTGTTCTAGAATGTTTGTTTTTATGAAACTAAGTGCTTTTTGTTGGTTTTCACTAAGTTTGTCTTTGTTCAAAATTTCAAAATTGTCTTCTCCAGGAATGTATTTGATTAGGTCTTTTTTTGCAGCTTCTTTTAGTGCTAGTTCTGATTCAGCTGAACAGCCTATGATAATATGATCTGGGAATTCCTTTTTTATTTTTTCTAAGTTTTCTTTTGAACCGGGAATGTCTATTTTGTTTGCTGCAATAAGCATTGGTTTAGTTATTCTTCTTAGTGCTTTTGCAAGTGTGATCAAATCTTCTTCTGACCAAGATTGTACTTGTTTTGATAGTCCTCTTGTTGCTTCTTTTGCAATTTCTTCTGTAACTCTTAGGCCTGATAATTGTTTTGCAATTGATTTGTTAATGTCAAGCTTTTCTTGTTGAACTTGTCTTGCAAATTTTGCCCAGCCTTTTTCTAGAATTCCTAAGTACCACATGTCTAATTCTGTTTCTAAGAATTTTATTATTTCTACTGGATCTTGTGTTCCTGGTGCAACTGGTTCTCCTTCTGTTGTTGTTGAGCCTGAAACATCTATTACATGAATTAGTGCGTTTGCTTGGTTTAAGTCATCTAAGAATTGGTTTCCTCTTCCTTTACCTGCATGTGCTCCTGGAACTAAACCTGCAACATCTATGATTTTAATTGGTACAAATCTCTTGTGGTCTAAACATTGGCCAAACCTCGGATTACATTGTGTGTTGAATTCTTTGTCAACACAATCTATCTTTACATAAGCCATACCTTCATTTTTTTCTATTGTTGTAAAAGGGTAATTTGCTATTTCTACTTCTGATAGGGTAGATGCTTTGAAAAAAGTTGATTTTCCTGCTGAAGGTGCTCCTACAAGACCGATTATCATGGCTTTGATTAATTATTCTTGGTTTAAATAGTTTGTTGAATCCTGAGCTTGCTTAGAAAAGCTTTTAAACCTAAAATTTGTTCTTTAGTGCTATATGAGCCAGTGGCTTAGCCTGGTTAAAGCGCCAGTCTTATATGACGCTCATTCGCATTAGAATGGGTTCCTAGGTTAGCTGGAGATCGGGAGTTCAAATCTCCTCTGGCTCATTTATTCTTTTGGTAATTTAAAATAGAGGAGGACTGCTAACAATATTATTCCTACTCCAGTTAGGACTCCTGTTCGTGGGCCTAAAGTGTCAGCAATTAAACCAAAGGATAAATCTCCTAGAATAAAACCTAGTGCACCTACCCAAGCACTAACTGAAAGAATTGATGCTCTGTGTTTGCTTGGAATTACTTTGTTTAGAATTTCTCTGAAAGCTGGTGCTTGATTTCCTGCCATGTCATAGAATCCAGCATAAAGAATCATTGCTATGAAAAGTAAGGGTATGTATTTTGTTAATCCCATTGTTATTCCGGCTAATACAAACAAAGAACTTATTACAATAAGGGATCTTTTGTTACTGCCAAAGAAGTCTTTTATTTTTTTGCTGTAATTTAATTGTATAGCCATAAGAATTCCTGCAATTGATAAAGCATATCCTATATAGGAAGGTTTAATTCCCATATTTACAACATGGGGTTGATAAGAAGAGTATACTAGAGTAGTTCCAAGGATGAACAAAAAACTAATTATTGTTAGTAAAATTATTGTTGAATGTTTCTTTGCATAATTTATTGCAAACTTTGCATTCTTTATTGTACTTTTAATATTCTCTTTTATGTGTGTTTTTTGTTTTTTGAAATATATTTCTTTTCCAAAGATTAAAATTGTTAATCCTAAACAGATTGTAAGTAATGATGTTGCTAGTAATGCTTTATCATAACCATATCCTATTAGTGTTGCTCCAATAAATGGTCCGATTATAAATCCAATACTGCCCATACTTCTCCATCTTCCCATTAAATGGTGTAAGTGTTTTGATTTCTTTTTGTGTTTAACTGTATCAACAAACCATGCTTCAAAAGCCCCACTTTCCATTGTCCAGCCTATACCTGCAATAAAATGGAAACAAAATAATAACCAAAAATTTGCTCCACTAAGTAACATTGCAAGATATGCTCCACCTGCTGTTAAGTATGCTAATCCAACTGAAACTTTTCTACCAAATGTGTCTGCAACTGCTCCTGTTGGTATTTCAAATAAAAACATTGCAATAGAGTTTGCAATAAATATTAATCCTATTTGGGTGAATGATAAACCTATGTCTGCAAAGTAAAGTACCCAATATGCAGCCATGATACCAAAAGCTATCCAAAAAGTTAGAGAAATAAAATATGGAAAACCTACAATTTTTAGTTCGTCTTTGAACTTCATTTTGTTCGCTCTTTCACAACCTTGTTAAAATCTTTGTCAACAGGTTGTTTCATCTTAGAGTATAATAAGAAAAAGATTCCTAGAAGGATCATTATCAAAACAATACCAATAATTAAAGTGCCTGAAATTCCTCCAGATTCTTCAGTTGTTGTTCCATCTGATGAAACTGAAAAGTTAATTACTGGTGTTGTTTCAACTGCTTCTTCATCACCAACAATTTCAACTTGCATTTCTAAAGCTTCTGTTTCTGTACTTGATACAAATTGTAGTTCACCAATATAGGTGTCAATGCTTGCATTTTCCCTTTCATTTATAGAAATAGATATTGTGTAAACTGAATCTGCAGGTATTGTGAATTCTGTAATGTTAACTGATAAAATCTCACCTAGGTTTTCTGTTAAAACTATTTCAATATTTAAAGATTCATTTAGATTATTTTCAATTGAAAGTGGACCTGATAGTGTTTCATCAGGAAATAAAGTGTAATCATGATTTGCTTGTGTTGTTAATACAACTAAAGGATCTATCTCTTCAACAAGTTCTATTGTGGTATTTTCTACTGTTACATTTTCTTCAATTGTGATATTCTCTTCTGTAACATTTTCAATAACTTCTGCTACATAGTCTGTGATTAAAGGTATTGAATAAGTTCTTGATCCATATGAAATAATTAATTCACTTGATTGTGTTATTTCTGAGTAATCTGCAAAAAGGTTTTTTTGTTCATCTGGTTGGAATGTTAGTAATGTTTTTCTTGGAACTACATTTGTATCTGTTGCTGATATTTGTGCTGTTATTGCTTCTGTTCCAACATTTTGTATTGTAATTTGAAAACTGTCATCATTAAGGTAAACAATTCCTGGTTTTATTGTTAGTGCTGGTCCTTGTGTTAATGTTAAGTTTGTTTGTTCTATGTTTGCAATTAATGTGTATATTCCTTCTTCTAAATTTGTTGGTAAATTGAAGTAGAAAAAGAATTGATCATAATTTGTAATTAAAGGTGCAATTGATATTGATGTACTTTCATTGTCTAATAAGTAAATGTTTGCTGTGGATAGAGTTGTTCCATTATAGCTTGCTTGGATTGTTTCTCCTATTAAGTATTCTTCTTGTAAAGGTTGTAGTTCTTGTGCGCTTGCTATTGAAATGAGTACTAAGGTTACTAGAATTAAGAAAAAAAGTTTTTTCATCTTCCGGGTTGAGCTGGTGGTCTGCTTCCCATTGGTCTAAATGGTTGTTGTTGTTTTGGGAAAGCTGGTGCTTTTGGTTTGTTAAACTTAGATATTATTTCATCTAAGTATCCTTTTGAATAAGCAAAGTATCCACCTACACCTAAACCAATTAATAGTATTACAATTATTATTATTACTAGGAATCCACTACCACCTTCTGCTTCAGGTTCATCAAAGACAAAGTCAGAGCCATCATCAACTTCTACATCTTCTTCGCCACAGTCACTTGAACAGTCTGATTCTGATTCGTAGCCATCACAAACACCATCACCACAGTAACAGTCAGAAGGACAGTTGTATGAGTTTTCATCCCAAGAGCCATATTCACAGTTACCATCATAGTTACATTCACTTATGATACATGCTCCATCTAAACAAACTTCTCCTGAGTCACAATCAACATCAGTTTCACATGCACCAGAGGAAGGTAATGAACATGTTCCTAAGTCACATAAGTAACCATCACCATAAAGTGTTACACAATCACTATCTATTGTACACTCATCAAGAACTTCACCATCTCCACAAGCTTCACAAGGTCCACCACAATCTATTCCTTCTTCACCTTGGTTTTGTTCTCCATCATCACATGTTGAAGGTGAGACAGATTCATCTGAGAATGCTGTGTATAGTACCATTGCTGTGTCAACAATGCTTGAACCCCATGATCCTTCATCTGTTTGTTCTTCTCTTAACCATGATTTTGCATTGTCAATTTCTGTTGTGTAAGATGTTGATTCTGAAAGTGCTAAGATTGCAAGTGAAGTTGAAATATAACTTCTGTCAAAAGAACCATCTGATTTTTGATCATCTGCAATGTCTTCTAAATATGTTATATCTTCTGTTATCAAGTACATTAATGCATTGTGTTCAATATCTGTTGAATCAAAATTTTCTTTTAAGTAAATGTTTGTATTTGTTATACTGTCCATTTCATCTAATGCCCAGCCAGTGTAAAGTGAGGTTTCAATACTACAAGAGGATCCTGAAGATTTACCAAAGCATCCATTGTTTATTGTTATTTCTGCACTTTTTGAATTTTCATTTGTAAGCAAGTAGTATGTTGAGCCAGAGGAATAAACTAAAGTTATAACTGGTGTTGATTCTAATTCTGAACAGTCAATGTCAATTGTAATTCCTGGATTGTTTGAAATTAAGTTTTCTTGTAAACATTTGTCAATGTCTAAGAATGTTGAATCACTACAGTCTGGGAAATAACCTTCATCAACATCAAAATCAATTTCTGTTGTAAGGTTGTTAAGTTCGTAGCTTGCTGTACAAGTTCCATTTGAACTTGTTGCAACTTCTAAATACCATGATCCTGCTCCTGAAGCTGAAGACATTGAACTAGAAAGGTAGTTGTTTATGTCATCAAAGTAAGTATCATCTTGTACTTCTTTTAATGCAAGTGCAGCAAGTGCTGTTTCTTCATTTGTACAGGATGATGAAGGAAGGCAATAAGAAGTAGACATTTGTTCGTATAGCCAGTCAACTGAACCAGCTGTTTCATAACCAGCGGCATCAAGTGCCATAATTGCCCAAGCTGTGCTTGAAATATCTGAATTAAAACCACCTTCAGTGTTTTGTTCGGATAACCAATCATAGCCAGTTTGTGCTGAAAAGTTTCCAGCCATTGCCATGGTTGAGAATAAGACTGTGATAAATATGATTAATAGACCTCTTTTTATGGATTTCATGTTATTTAATTATAAGGGCAATTATTTTATAAAGGTTTCTGTGTTATCTATGTTTATGGAAATTTTTGCTAAGGGTAAAAGAGGAAAGATTTTTTTGTTGGGTAAGGTTGCTATAAAATATTTTTATGATTGGGATAGGGCTTTGAACGAGGCTGAATGGTTGTTGAAATTGAATGCAAAAGGGATTGGTCCTAAGTTATTGTATTATTCTTCTGATTTTGTTGCTTATGAATTTGTTGAAGGTGAAATGATCAAAAATTTTGTTGGTGATGTTAAACCTGTTTTGGTTTCAGTATTGGAGCAGTGTTTTATTATGGATAAGATGAAGGTGAATAAGCTTGAGATGCATCATCCTTTGAAGCATGTTTTGATTGGTTCTAAAATTGTTATGATTGATTTTGAAAGATGTTATTATACTTTGAAGCCAAAGAATGTTTCTCAGTTTTGTGAATATATTGCTCGGGTTTTGGGTATTGAAAGAGATGAAATGATTAAACTTGTAAGGCAGTATAAGAAAGGTTATTTGAAGAAGGATTTTTTGAAGATTGTTTCTTATGTTCGGGCTTGCTGATAATGTATAGAAAGCGTTTTAAACTCTGATTTTGTTTTTAACATTATGGCAGTAAACTTAGATCAGCATTTTATGATAGACAAGGATTTGTTAAAAGAGGTAGCTAGCTATGCTGATGAATTTGATGTTATTTTGGAGATAGGTCCTGGGAAAGGTGCTTTGACTGAAGAGTTGGCAAAAAGAGCACAGATGGTTTTTGCGATTGAAAAAGATAATGACTTTATGGAAGAGTTGGAAGAAAAGTTTACTGGATCTAAGAAAGTTGTTTTTATGTTTGATGATGTTATGAAGGCTGAATTTCCAAGATTTACCAAATGTATTTCAAATTTGCCTTATTCAATTTGTGAACCTTTGTTGTGGAGATTGTTTAGATTGGAGTTTGAATCTGCTGTTTTGGTTGTTCCTGAAGGTTTTGCTGATATTCTGATTGGAAAAAGTTGGAGTAAGCTAAATTATATTTTGCCTATATTTTATAGTATTAAAAAAGTTAAAACCATTCCTAGAGATGCATTTTTTCCAGAACCTAGAGTTAAGAGTGCTTTAGTTGTTCTAACTCCAAGAAAAAGTGATAATCCTCTAAGAGAGATTTATTTGCAGTATGATAAGAAATTAAGAAATGCTTTGAGGGAAATGGTTATGAAAAAAGATGACTTAACTAAACGAAAAGCTAGTTTACAAGTTTCTACAATGTTTCCTAAAAAAATGTTGGATAAGAAAGTGTTAAATTTGTCTGCTGTAGAGATAAAACAGTTGATGGAAAAAGTGTAAACCAAAGTTTTAAATATTTTTCTGAACACTAAAAACATTATGAATGCAATTACTGTGAAGAATCTAAAAAAAGTTTATAGAACTCATAAAAGAGGTAAGGGTATGTGGAACGCTGTAGTTAGTTTGTTTAACAGAAAATATGAAAATAAACATGCTTTGAAAGGAGTTAGTTTTGAAGTTGAAGAAGGAGAAGTTCTTGGTTTGATTGGACCTAATGGTGCAGGCAAATCTACTACTATCAAAGCCTTGTCTGGAATTTTGCATCCTACTTCTGGTGATGTTAAAGTAATTGGTTATGTTCCTTGGAAGGATAGAGTGAAGTATGTAAAACATTTAGGTGTTGTTTTGGGTCAAAAAGAACAGTTGTGGTGGGACTTGCCTGCTATTGATACTTTCTATATGAATAGAGAGGTATATCAGATTCCAAATAACAAATTCAAAAGAAGATTGAATTATATGGTTAAACTGTTAGATGTTAAAGAGGTAATTAATAGTCCTGTTAGAGATCTTTCATTGGGTGAAAGAATGAAGTGTAAACTTATTGCTGCTTTGTTACACTCACCTAAAGTTGTTTTTCTTGACGAGCCTACTATTGGATTGGATATTATTGCAAGAGATAGGTTAAGAGATTTTGTTAAAGAGGTTAACCAAAAAGAAGGAACTACTTTTATTGTTACAACTCATGATATGCAGGATATTGAAAAGTTGTGTAAAAGAATTGTTATTATTAACCATGGTGTCATTGTTTATGACGGCCTTTTGGAGAAATTAAAGAGTACAATCTTAAATAATAAAATAATTGATGTTAAATTTGAAACTAAAGTTAAGGGGTTTAGGTTGAAAGGTTGTAAACTTTTAGAAAAAGGTGATTATAATTTTGTTATTGAGGCAGATACTAAAGTTACTAAGATCAAGAAAGTTATAGATTATTTACTTCTTAATTATGAAGTTGCAGACATTAATATAACTGATCCTCCAATTGAGGAAATTATTCAAAGAATATACAAGGAAAAAAAGAAATGGGTTCATACTTAGCTCTCTTAAAGGGTGGTTATAAGGAAGCTTTGCAGTATAGGTTTGATTTTGTTGTTGGGTTACTGAGAGTTCCATTAACTTTAATTATTTTTTATTTTTTATGGAAGGCTGTTTTTGCATTTAATGGAACTGATGTTATTAATGGGTATACTTTTGAAACTATGATTGGATATTATGTTTTATCTATGATTGTAGGAATGTTTACTTGGATGGATGTTGATAACTGGCTTAGATGGGATGTTAAGTCTGGAGAGGTTGTTAGTGAATTTATGAGACCTTTGAACTTTGTTTTTCAGTATTTGTTTAGGCAATGGGGGATGTCTACTCTTTCAATTTTTATTAGTTTAGTTCCAACTTTTTTAATTGGTTATCTTTTTGTAGGGCTAATGTTTTTTGGTTGGTTGAATTTTGTATTCTTTACAATATCTGTTGTTTTAGCAATGTTTATTGTTTTTTTAATAACAATGTTTATTGGTTTGTTAGCTTTTTGGTTGACTGATATTAGTGGATTAATTAAAGTAAAGAATATGTTTATTGCTTTTTTGAGTGGTAGTTTGGTTCCTTTGAGTTTTTTTCCAGGGATTATACAAAAAGTGTTTGCTTTTTTGCCTTTTCAATATATGAGGTATGTTCCTGTAAATATTTACTTAGGGATATATAGTGTTAATGAAACTTTGTTTCATTTGGGTGTGATGGTTCTTTGGGTTGTTGTATTGTATATTTTTGTACATTATCAGTCTAAGTTAGCTTTGAAGAAAATGTCAGGGGTGGGAATATGAGTAGGTATTTGAGATTGTTTCTTAAGAATTCTGCTTTAAGGTTGTCTTCGGAGATGGCCTATAAATGGAATTTTTGGGTTAAGACCTTTGCTGTTGCTCTTGGTGATCTTATTGGGCCTGTTTTGATTTTGTTAATTTATAGTACTACATCTGGTATTCAAGGGTGGAGTCTTGCTGAGTTTATATTGTTTCAAGGTACTTTGACCCTTGTAATTGGATTTTCGCATGTGTTCTTTACTTTGATTGGTGTTCAAACGATTGATATGGTTAGGCATGGTAAGTTTGATGCTGCTTTAATTAAACCTTATAACCCCTTGTTGTATCTTAGTTTTACTTCTTTTGATTGGGATGGGTTAGCTGAAATATTTGTAGGGTTGGCGTTGTTGACTTGGTCTTTTATTACTTTAGGAATTGTTATTTTTAGTTGGAACTTTGTGTTGTACTTGTTTTTAATTGCATTAGCTTTGGTTTTATTTTATTCTTTGGTTGTTATGATTTCTTCTCTAGCCTTTTTATTAGTAAAATCCTGGGCTTTGTTTGCTTTATTTTTTAGAACAATTGATTTTGCTAGGTATCCTTTGGACATTTATGGCCAAGGGTTAAGAGTTTTGTTTACTTTTTTCTTGCCTTTAGGTGTTGCTAGTTTTTATCCTGCAAAAGCACTTTTGGATGGAATAGAATTAACAATTGTTTTGTATTTGATGCTAAGTATGAGTATATTCCTCGCAATCTCTTTGGTTTTGTGGCACTTTGCAATGAAGAAGTATTCATCAGCTGGTGGTTAGGGAAGCTTTATATAGATTATATAATTTTTTGTGATTTCTTTAAAAGTTTATGTAATTCTCTGGTTAGGAGTTAAAGTTTAGTTTTGTTGCATAATGCTTATATATTATATTATAATAACATTATATTAGATGAGAGTAAGATACTACCGCGAAAAATCTAGATGTGCAGATAATATGTCTAATAGTGAGAGAGTTGATATTTTTGATGAAAAGAAATTAAAAAGAAGATAAGTTTTTATATCTGCGTTGATTACATAGTTCTATGCGAAACAAGCAAGAGGAAAAGAAGATAGCTAGAGAGAGGATTAAAATTTTGTTTGACTCTGCTGATAAGATTTTTCAAGAAAACCCTGAAAGGGCAAATCGTTATGTTGTACAGGCTAGAAAGCTTGCTATGAAATGTAATTTAAGTCTTGGTAGGTATAAGAAAAAGTTTTGTAAACATTGTTATTGTTTTTTAAGAACTGGTACAAATGCTAGGATTAGAACTAAAGATGGTGTTCTTATAATTTATTGTAGAAATTGTAAAAAATATACTAAGTTTCCTTTTAAGAAGTAGGGCCAATAATGTCTTTTACTTTTTGTATTAAAGTGGTTACTCTTCTAAAATCTTTATCTATTCGTGCTTCTCTTAACTCATTACATTCATCAAGTGCTTTTTTTCTAAGATTATTTATTTTTTCTTGTAAATCTCTTGTTATTCCTTTTGGTGTTTTATAGCTTGAGAATATATTTTTTAAAACACCTATTGCTGTTTTACTTTTTGGTTTGTTTTCTATTACATTTAGTGCTTCAAATGCTCTTTTAACTGGAAATTTTTCTTTTTCTAATTGATGATTAAGGCTAACAAAGCTGTCAGCTACTAATACTTTCCCTAATAATCTACCAAAAAATTCTGCCCATGCCATAGAAATATATTAACATTAATAATTTATAAATCTTGCTTTATTTTATTCTTCTTTTCCAAATTCCTCGAGTCTACAAACTCCTGGATTTTGGAACCAAATTGATAGGCCTCTACCTCTATGATAATTTGTATTATGTATAGGATAATCAACTTTAAATTCTTGAGATGCATCATATCCACAAAGGTTTGTTACAGTAGCAGGATGCCATCTATCATTAAAAAATATTGCAGCTCTATCTCCTACTTTAAAATAAGTATTATGTGGTCTTTCTTCATGTAATTTATATGGGTTACTTGGATCAATTGGGTCTTGGTCTCCTAATTCTAAAAAACTTAAATATCCTTGATGATTTAATATTTTTCTTGCATGATTTGAAAAATCAAAATCATTTAATAAACTTGCAGCAGCTTCAATTACTTTTCCACTTTCCATACCAATTCTTCTTCCATCTTGTTGTAAAAATTTTGCAGCAAAACTATCTAAAAATCCTTTTCTTTTATGGTGTGAAATTTGTCCGGATTCAATTTTATCCCTTAATTGAGTTATATCTGTTATTTTCATCAAATTTAGTCAAAAATTACTACTATATAAGTTTTATGTTTAAAGTTGAAACCAAATTAAACTATAAATCTTGCTTTATTCTTTCATATAGTTTGAACCATGTTTTCATGAAATTCTTTTCTTTAATCAACATGTGTGAGAAACCTCTTTTCTTCATCTCTCTTGTTACAATGCCACCTGCATGAGGGTGTTTGTATTGTTGTTTGTGAGGAGAGTTGAAGCCATGCATGTAATGGATTAGTTCGTGTGCTATTGTTGTGTCAATTATGCTTTCTGGAACTAAAGGGTGTTGGAACAGAGAGTTTATTGCAATTTCTGTATCACTGTTTTTTAGAAGTTTGATGTGGCCAAATTTATTTTTCCATTTGCCTTTGAATCTTATGATTACATTGTTCTTTTTTTCTAGTTCTGGGAATAGCATTTGCCAGATGTCTTGTAGTCTTTGATCTAACCAAATTTTGTCTCTCATAGAAATAAATTAGAAAAAAGGGTATTTAAGCTTTCTTAAACTTTGCAACTTCATCAATCAAGTCAATGTGACCCATGAATTGTGCTCTGCAACAGTATCTATTAAGACCTAAGTCGTCCATAATTTCTTTAGGTTCTTCACCTTTTGCTCTTCTTTCTTTGAAATCTTCCCAAAGGTGGGCTATTGGTTTTCCGCAACTCATGCATCTTATTGGAATTATCATTTTTTTTCTACCTGTATGATTTTTGCCTTTTTGCTCTTGGCTTTGAAGTGTTTGGTTTTGAAGCTTCATTTCTTCTTACATCTGCAATCAAAAGATGTCTATCATAGTCTAAAAAAGTCTGTTTTAACTTTTTGTCACTAGTGAATTCAACTAAACCTTTTGCAATAGCTAATCTTACTGCTTCTGCTTGTGATTGAAATCCACCACCTTTAACTGAAATTTTGATATTTACTTTTTTTGCTATGTCTCCAGCTAGTGTTAAAGGTTCTTGTATTCTTGCCTTTGCAAATGCTGGCTCGTAAACATTTAATAATAAAGAGTTGATTCTAACTGCGCCTTTACCTTCTGTTATTGTTGCTCTGGCAATAGCTCTTTTTCTCTTTCCTGATGTATTTATCACTTTTTTCATTTTAGGAACTCCGAAACATCTTTTAATGTAATATATTTTGGACTGATTAATTTTGAAACATTTGCTTCTTTAATAGTTATTGTTTTTATATCTTTTAATTCAGCTGGAATTGTGTTGTAGCATCTTACCCTTTTCAAAGCTTCTCTTCCTCTTGTTTTTTTGTGGGGTAACATGCCTCTTATCATTCTTTTTAATATTGCTTCACATCTTGTTGGGAAAAAAGGTCCGTGGAATGGTTCACCTTTTTCTCTTAGTTCTCTGTACCTTGCAAAGATCTGTTTTTTATTCCCTGTGATTATTGCTTGTTCTGCATTTATGATTCTAACTGTTTCGCCTTGCAATGCTTTCTTTGCTGTGAAAGTAGCAAGCCTTCCTACAATTAATTTTTTTGCATCTATAACTATCATTTTAGTATCCTTACCTTATTTCCTTTAGGATTTGTTTTAAGTAATTCTTTGATTGTCAAAGCTTTTCCATTTTTGTTAATTTTTTCTTTTGCTTTATCTGAAAAATTGTAAGCTGCAACTGTTAATTTTTTCTCCATCTTTCCAAGTGATAAAACTTTTCCTGGAATTAATGCAGTTTCACCTTCTCTGGTGTGTCTAATTATCTTTGCAATGTTTACACCAACAGTTCTTTTTGTTGATTTTTCAAGCTCTGTAGCTATAGCTTTCCAAACATTTATTTTGGTTTTCTTTAAATTTGCAATTAATTCTCTTTTTTGTAAATCTGTTTTCATTTTAGTTTTTTAATCTCACTTGTAAGTTCTTTTAATTGTGATACAATTATTTCTGATGCTTTAGTAATCATTTCTTTTGGAGTTAGTTGGCCAAATGGTTCAATTGTTAAAATAAAGTCTTTGTCACTTCCATTCACTTCTATTGCACCATCTGAAAGATCTTCACATTGTTTACAAAGGATACATTTTGTGTTGTCAACCATTTTTAATTTTTGACCATCTACTTTGTAAAGTTGTTTTGGACATGATTCAGCAATTGCTTTTGCATTTTTTACTGAACCAATTTTAATTTCAGGGTTTCCTTTGTAGAAAACTAATCCTGGTGAAAATTTCATGTGTTCTTTTCCTTCACCTAATACTGCTGTTGCTTCTAATTTTACTTTTTGATTTCCAATAAGTTTAACAAGTGGTGTTTTTCCAAAAACTGGAATTACTTTTGGATCTTGTGATTTTATTTGGTCTGCATAAACTGTGCCAGGACCTTCTGCTTCTAAAGATAATAATAATGTACATTGTGCACAACCCTCTCCTTTACATTTACATTCTTTTTGTAAGTTGTAGGATTTAAGGTCTGTTTTTAATGTTGTTAAACCTAATCTGTGTGCAAGCATTTCATCGTAGATAGCTGAGGAGTTTTCAGTGAACTCAACTGTTTTAATTGCCATTGTTGGAACTTTGTTTATGATTATTCTTCTAAAGGTATTCATTTCAGTTGGGTTTGTTCCTTTGATTAGAACTTGTCCATCTTCTTTAGATACAAATTTCATGTTCATGGTCGTCTACCCCTTTTACCGCCTTTTTTTCTACATCTGTCATGTGGTACTGTTGTAACATCTTCAATAGTTCCCATTCTGAAACCCATTCTTGAAAGGGCTCTTATTGCTGCCTGTGAACCAGGACCTGTGTTATTTGGGCCATTGTGACCTCCAGGTGCTCTTGCTTTGATATGAAGTGCGTTTACACCTTTATCTCTTGCTGCTTCGCCTGCAATCTTTGCAGCTGCCATTGCAGCTGTTGGTGAAGATTCCATCCTGTGTGCTTTTACAACCATTCCACCTGATGCTTTTGCAATTGTTTCAGATCCACTAAGATCTGTAATGTGAATAATAGTATTGTTATATGAAGAATAAATGTGTGCAACACCCCATCTTAATTTTGTAGTAGGTTTCATTTTTTCTTTACCTCTTTAGGTGTTTCTTTTTTTTCAGCTGGTTTTTTTTCAACTGGTTTAGATGCTTCTTTTTTCCCAGTTGGTTTTTCTTTAACTGGTTCTGGTTCTTCAATTTTTTCAATTACTTTTTCTGGCATTTTCCTTTCTGGATGTTCTTCATCAGCTAATGCTGAAAATTCTGAAAAAATAAGTAAACCTTCTTCATCTATTCTTACTAAGTATGAAGGGATGTTTACTTTTTTCTTGTTTACTATGATGTGTCCATGTGTTATGAATTGTCTTGCTTGCTTTATTGATTTTGCAAGTCCACTTCTAAAAACAATTGTTTGTAATCTTCTTTCTAGGATGTCATTGATTGTTAGGTTTAATACTTCTTCAATTGAAGTGTCACCTGGCATTAATTTAAGTTTTGAAAGTTTTTCTAGGAAAAGTGTTTTTTCTTTTTCAGCTTGTTCACCTTCTCTTTTAATTAAACTTTTTGTTTGAGCTTTGAATTTACCTAAGATAGAATTCATTTTCCAAAATTCTTTTTTGTTTTTCAAACCATATTCTTTTAGTAGAACTCTTTCTTCTTCTAACCTGTCTCTTTGCCATGGATGAGATGGTTTGTCAAATTTCCTTCTTTGTTTTTTTGGATCGCCCATATTTACTTACCTTTCTTTACTCCTTTTTTCTTTGATACACCAACAGCTTTACCTGTTTTTCTAAAGTGGCCCTTTGTTCTTTGACCTCTTACAGGAAGTCCAGCTGAATGTCTTAGTCCTCTGTAGGATTTAATCTTCATTAATTTCTTTTTGTTTGAATCAACTTTAAATTTTAAATCAGTTGTTGAAGTATGATCGTCTTTACCTGTTTCATAATTGGTTTGACAATTTAATAACCATGGTTTGAAACCTGGGGTTTTAACTGTTTCTTCTATTTTTGTTATTTCCTCTTTACTTAATTCCTGGATTAGCTTAGTTCTATCTAATTTTAATTTAAGACAAACTGCATTTGAAAAGGAGTAACTAACACCCTTTATTTTGGTAAGACCGTGATAAACTTGCTTACTTGCAATGAGATCTGTATTTAATATTCTGATCAATTGTTTATTATCTTTCATTGACTTATTGAAAAAAGTTAGGGTTTATAAATCTTGCTTTTTGGTCAGAAGAGAAATTCGGTGCAAGGATAGGTATTCTGCATCTTTTTAGGGAGTTTTTGTGGCTCTTTTCCTAATTTTTGGGGTTCTCTGTATGGTTTGGCTGGAATTGCAAATTCTACTACTCCTAAGTATAACCTTTCTAGATATTCTTCTACTCTTACTCTTTTTTGTTCTATAATTGAAGGAGACGTAATACGATCAACAATACCTCTTGCTAGAATGCTTAATCTTGGTCTTATCATAAAAAATATGTTTAAAAATGCTGTTTATATAGTTTATTAACTATCTCACAAAGATTTTGTACTTGTCTTTGTTATCTAATTCATCAAGAATTCTTTTAATTACTGCTTTTTTTGGATCTGGGATTAGTTTGACTCTTTCTTTAAGATCTTCAAAGCTTTCAAATGGCTTTTCTCTTCTAGTTTCTATGATTTCCCACATGTGCTTTTTTCCAATTCCAGGGATTAGTTCCATTTGGTGCATTCTTGTACTAATTGGACCTGCATTATTAAAAAAGTCTATAAATTTTTGTGGATTTGTATCAATTAATTTATCTATAATAAATTCAACTTCGCCTTTTGCTGTTTGGGTTAGTTTGCCAAAAGGGATTTTTCCAACAACATGGTGAACTTTGTCTCTTTTTCCTTCACCAATGTAGATCTCTTCATTTGGTTGTAAGTTAATTTCCCTTTTTGGGATTAATTCTAATAGAAAGAAATGTTTTTTACCTATGGCTTGCGCTATTGGAGTCTTCCTGTGCATGGGTGTTGTATCGAACGGATACCCATGAGGTAGGAAATCTAATACTATTGCAAATTCCTCTCGTGATTGTTCTGCCATATTTTCTTCTTTTAATTGGGTATAACATCTAGTATTCTCTTCAGGTCTTCATCTTTAATTGTAATTGTTTCACCGCTAAATAAAGCTTTTAAGCTGTCCAAGTCTTTAGGTAAAACATCCATGATCTTGGTAATGTGTCTATCTTTTAATCGAGGGATGTCAAGTCCTTCAATTTTTTTGGAAAAGCCTTGAGCTTCTTTTGCTGTTAAAGGTGTGAAATTTGAAAGGTATTCCTTTGTTTTCTCTCCTCTATAACTTAGCTCTTTGTCTTTATCTAGTTTTGCAAGCATTTCTTTTAAATCTGTAAAATTTACTGGTTTTTCATCAAGTACTTTTAATTCTGTCATTTTATCTTGTCCTTAGGTGTATTGGATGGACTACTATCATTTTTTCTTTGTTTCCATCTTTGATTTTTACTTTGTAACATGATCCTTGTTTGTTTATAACTTCGCCAGATAATCCTTGAAATCTAGGATGGTGCATTCCACCTTGTACTGCTGGTTCTGCAACAAGTATCACTTTGTCTGATTCTTTGAAATCTTGTAAATAATTTCTAATCTTGATTTTACCCTTTTCAGCAACATTCTTACTTAGCTTACTTCTGGTTTTTCTCCTTCTTGAACCTGTTCTTTGTACCATTTTTATGTCTTTTAGATAATTTGAGCTGTTTATAAATATTTGCTTTTTGCATCCTTTATTGCTAAGCTTATAGCAAAGAATAAATTGCTATCTTCAATCTCAGATTTGGCATCTTTTGTGCCTTTTATATCAATTGTGATTTTATAAGAATTTTCCATTTTGACTAATATTTCTTTAAAACCTGAATCTTTTTCGGAAATTTCTTTTGTAAAACCACCAATTATTTTTTTGATTACAATTAATTTTTCTTTTGGAAGATCTTCAAATCCTTCTAATTTAATGTTTCCACCCAATTCTATCATGTGTTTATAATAGTTCTAGTGAAATAAAAGCTTTTCTATATTAACTAGTTAAGCTTATAAATTATTAAGTGTTAGAATTAGATATGTTTGTAAAAAGAGGCAGTTTAAAGGATTTATATCCTTTGATCTTTATAGTTTGTTTTATTGCATTTTCTAGTTTATACTTTTTTGCTGAACCTGAGTTAACTGGGCAGGCAGTGGCTGATTGTTCAGACGCTGATGGAGATGGTTATTATGATAGTAGTTGTTCTGAGTGTTCTGGTGAAGTACAGTTGACTTCAGATGATACAATACAAAGAATACCTATGATTTTTGGAGAAAAGGTTTATTTTGAGGATAATAGGAATGGGAATTGGGAAATTTATCAGTATGATTTAAGTTCTGGTGTTGAAACAAGGTTGACTACAAATAGTCTTGTTGATTTTGGTGTTATGGCTTATGCCACTGATTTTGTTTTTGTCCGAAGGGATGGTGATTTAGAAATTATGAAAGGTTCTATTCCAATTACAAATGATGAGTTTTCTCAAAGTTCACCTGATGTTGATAGTGGATGGATTGTTTGGCAAGATGATAGAAATGGTAACTTTGATATTTATGGTGATAGGAGAGGAACTGTTAGTGCGATTGTAAATACTGCTGCAAATGAGAAAAGTCCTAGGTTGGATGGAATAAGAATGGTTTATGAAGTTGAGGGTGATATTTGGTTGAAGAGGAATATTGAAGATGCAAATCCTGGTATTAAACTTTCTGGGCAAGGTGTTCAAAGGTTTGCTGATATTTCAGGGAATTATATTGTTTGGCAAACTAATGTTAATAGTAATTGGGATATTGTTTTATATTCTATTTCTGAAGGTTCTAGTACTGTTATTACAGCTGATGGGAGTGATCATAGAAATCCTAGAATTCAAGATGATATTGTTGTTTGGTATGATAATAGAAATGGTAATTGGGATATTTATGCTTATGATATAAGTTCAAGTACTGAGGTACAAGTTACTTCTGATGTAAATGATCAAGTTATTCCTGTTGTTTATGATGGAAAAATTGTTTGGGAAGATGCTAGGAATGGTGCTGGTGATATTTATTATTCTGAGTATGGTTGTGAAGCTGTTAGTGATTGTAATGACGCTGATGCAACTATTAGCCCTGTTGCAACTGAAGCTTGTGACAGTGTTGATAATAATTGTGATGGTGTTATTGATGAAGGTTGTACTTCAGAGTGTGCAATTGATAGTGATTGTGTAACACTTTATGGAACAGGTTATGCTTGTTCTTCTGGAACATGTGGTTATAGTGTTGATTGTTTGGTTAGTGATTCTGTTTACTGGTTAGATACAAGTGGGTATGAAGCTGAAACTGTTGGTGATGGTGAGAGTCTTTATGCTTATGTTGAAGGTGATGGAACTTGTGCTGGAACTTTGGTAAGTTTTGATATTTATACTTATGATGGAGTTGATTATACTTATGTTGAAACAGGAACAATGGAAGCGCTTTATGATGCTGACTATGGTTCAGATATGGCTTATTATACTGTAACTGTTTCTTGGCCAAGTGAAGATACTTATTATGCATTTGATGCAAGTGCAGGTGGTACTGTTCTTCAAAGTGATCTTTTAAAAGTTTGTTCTGATTCAACTTGTGGTGGAACTTCTACTGATGATACTGCTACTGATGACACAACTACTGATGATACAACCACTGATGATACTAGTGGTGGAACTTATTATGCTGGTTGTATGTATGATGGAATTGAATATAATGGGTGGGTTGATAGTACAATGACTGATTATGTTAATGCTGTTGTTGAGGGTGATACTGTTTACATGTTTTCATTTGGTGATGGAACCTGTACAGATGCAACACATTATGTTTATGATGCTGTGTGTGATGAAACAAGTTGTGTGACTGGTTCACTTGTTGACACTGTTACTGGTATTGTTGAGTATGATGCTGAGTCTGCTGTTGATTATCTTTATGCAGAATGGACTGCAACTGGTACTGATGCTTATTATTATTTTGTAACACAGTCTGGTGAAGGTGCAGTTTATAGTGACTTGCTTTTAGTTTGTTCTGAAAGTTGTGAAAGTACTAGTTTTGCTGCAACTGATGCTGAAGATTATGCTGCATTGTATTCTACTGTTGATTCTTCAACTGATAGTACTGGTGAAGATACTTCTAGTGGTGATGATACTACTAGTGGTGATGATACAAGTTCTTCAGGTTGTGAAGACTTGTGGGATTGTACTGGTGTTGAATGGGATGATTGTCAAGATGGTTATAGTTATAGAGATATTTCTTTGTGTGTCTATCCTGATGATGAAGAGTGTCAAGCTGAAGAGTATTGGCCTGAATATGAGTTGGAATGTACTAGTGATGGTGAAGTTGTGGATACAATGGAGACAGCTGAAGTTCCTATCTTTTCTTGGTTGAATGTTTTGGTTGTAGTTGGTTTGTTAGTAGGTTTCTATTATAGGAAAGTTAAAAAGAGTTAGATTTATTTCTTTGTTTATGGTTAATCTTGATATTTTTGTTTCAATGTTTAATGAAAAGTATTCTAGTAATTATGGTTTGGTTAGGGAAGTGAAAGATATGATTGAGGAACATGGGAAACCTCATTATCTTTGTGATATTGGCGATAGAGTGTGTCAGGATAGAGATCTTTGTAAAAAAATTAAAGTTAATCATACACAATTGGCTCCTAAGGGTAGGTTAAGAATGTTTTATTATTTGCTTGCTAGAGCTAATCTTGACTATGAAGTTTTTTAGTGACATAAATTTTAAAAAGGATAAGTAAATTCTATTTTTTATGAGAGATAATCCTGTTAAAGGTATTAAAAGAATGTTTCATTCTGTAAGGGAAGTTACTATTGAAAATGCTAGATTAAGAAAACATTTAGAAGGGAATGAAGATTTTAATGATAGGTATGATCACTTTAGGGAATTACTTGGAAGGAGTTCTAGTATTGTGGATGGATTAAAAGGTGAATCAGATAAAGAAGTTTATTTGGAATATTTGAGTTTAGCTATGGTTGTAAGCGATTTAGATGTTTATCCTAGTGCTTCAGGGTTTTAGAAACATAAGGCCCATCTTTTTTATAACCTAATTTTTTAATGTAATATTCTCTTACACCTATACCTGAGATTACTAAGAGTTTAGTTTTGTTATTTTTTTTGCAAATCTGTTCTGCTTTTTCCATTAATTGTTTACCAAAACCTTTGTGTTGAACTTTTCCTTTTTTCTTTATTCCTGTTGCTTTGCCATAAACATGTAACTCTCTTATTATTGCTGAATCTTTTGTTATTTCTTTTCTAAGCTTGCCTTTTGGGAATCGAAGCCTGCAGAAACCAATTATTTCTTTTTTTTGGTGTATATATATAAAGTACTCTGTGCTGTTTGATGCTTTGTATTTTTTAATTTTAAGTTCTGGGTTTGTTATTTCTGATTTTATTTCATTGCACCTAATACAGTTGCAAGGTTTTTTCAATTTGTTATGGAGTAGTTGTCTTAGGTTTGTTTTGTCAACACCTGCAATTGAAACTTTTGTTGGAATGTCTCTTTGTGTTCGCATGATTCTAACATAGTTTGGAACTTTTGGTTTGAAATCTTTTAGAATGTTTATTACTTTGTTTGTTGTTAGTGGTTTGTATTTACCTTTTTTGTATAACTTTTCTAATTCTGTTCCTGGCATTACCATGCATGGGTATATCTTTAACATGTCTGGCCTGAATTCTTGTTTTGTGAATAGTTTGTAAATGTCTTTATCACTTTGTTTTGGTAAGCCTAACATAAAGTGTGCATTTATTTTGAAACCAAGGTCTTTTAGTGTTTGCATTGATTTGATTGTTTGCTTTATTGTGTGACCTCTGTTCATTTGTTTTAGCACTGATTCTTGTGTACTTTGTATTCCTAGCTCAACTCTGGTACAACCTTGTTCAAGCATTAGGTTTGCATGTTCAAGTTGTGCATAGTCTGGTCTTGTTTCTATTGTTAGACCTATGCACCTTACTTTTGTTGTTTCATTTGTTTTTTGTTCTTTCTTTAGAGTTGATTTGGTTTTTAATTTTAGGATTTTCTTTTGAATTTTTTTTGTTCTTTCTGGGTTTAAACTTTCTGTTGGAAGTTCGAAAAATATTTTGAATTTTTTGAAGTCTAGTTTACCTTTTCTAAAAAAATATTTTGAAAAGTCATTCATTG
Source organism: archaeon (assembly GCA_018653605.1). GTDB lineage: Archaea > Nanobdellota > Nanobdellia > SCGC-AAA011-G17 > GW2011-AR17 > JABHYY01. The sequence continues at coordinate 91,989 of JABHYY010000018.1, read as the reverse complement.
CTTTGAATGCGTACATTATGAATTCATTTTGGTAAGATTCTTTTCTTGCTGGAAAGGTTCCTCCCATTATGATTAGTTCAACTTTTTCTACTGATTGGTTTAGTAGTATGAATTGTTCTAATCTGTTGAAAACTTGTAAATAAGGGTCATAGTTGTTTCTAACTCCTCGCATTGTTGCTGGTTCGTGACCTGTGTAGGATTGTGGAATATCACCAAAGTGTGATTTTGGTCCTCCTGGGCATGTAATACATTTTCCATGTGGACATTGTTCAGGTGATGTCATGATCGCAACTGGTGTGACACCAGAGATTGTTCTTGTTGGTTTTGTTACTAAGTGTTTTAACTTTTGAAACTCTGTATTATTTGCATGTGAAAGAATCTGTATTAATGATGGAAACACTTTTGGTCTGTACTTTCTTGCAAGCTCTCTTGTAAGTTTTAGTACTTGTTCTTGTGTTTCTAACTTATCTTCTATTATCTTTTTTATTAACTCTTTATACATGAAATTAATTAATAAAGAAAAGTTTATATATGTTGTTGATTGCTAAGGTAGTATGAAAAAGAGGTTTGCTCCTTTATGGAAAAGGGCTGTTGCGTATATAATTGATATATTTGTTGTATCATTTCTTGTGGTTACTCCATTTTCTGGATTTCTTGATGCTGATGTTGAGAGTTTTGCAGATTTGTTTACATTAAATTTTTCATCTGAGGTTATTTTTATTGGTGTTGTGATTGCTATTTTGACTTTACTTTATTGGTCTTTCTTAGAGTGGAGGTTTCAGCAGACTGTTGGTAAGATTTTGTTGAGGATCAGAGTTAAAGGTAATATTACATTGTGGCAAGCTATTACTAGGAATGTTACTAAGTTGTCAACTTTGGTTTTGATTTTGGATGTTTTGTATATGTTTTACACAAAAAAGCATCAAAGGTATTTTGAAAAGTTGTCTAGGACTGAGGTTATTAATGAGCCAAAGAAAAGGAGGGGATTGTTTTGAGTAAAGTTTTCAAAGTTTTATTGTTTTTAGCATTTTTGTGGGGTTTGAGTTATTTTATTGCAAACTTTGCTTTGGGTGTGGATGTGAGTGGTAGTATCGGTGCTGGTGATAAAGTTGCTGTGATTCCTGTTAATGGTATGATTACTTTGAATGGTGGTGGAAGTTTGTTTATGAGTGCTACTTCTGGTGAAGAGATTGTTAATAATATTGAACAAGCTGAGTCTGATAGTTCAATCAAAGGAATTGTTTTAGAAATTAATTCTCCTGGAGGTACTGTGATGGGTTCAAAAAGAGTTGCTGATAAAATTGGAAGTGTTGAAAAGCCTGTTGTTGCAGTGATTACTGAGTCTGGAACTTCTGGTGCTTATTGGATTGCTTCGCAAGCTGATTATATTATTGCTGATGAACTTAGTATTGTTGGTAGCATTGGTGTTTTAGGAAGTTATCTTGAATTTTCTGGTTTGTTGGATGATTATAATGTTAGTTATCAAAGGTTGGTTTCAGGACAGCATAAAGATATTAGTTCACCTTACAAAGAGATGAGTGATGAAGAGGAAGCACTTATTCAAGAGAGGTTGGATACTATTCATAGTTTTTTTATTGCTGAAGTTGCAAATGGTCGAAACATGACTTTTGAAGAGGTTTCTGATTTGAGTACTGGTTTGTTTTACTTGGGTTTAGAAGCTAAAGAGTTAGGTTTGATTGATGAGCTTGGTGATAGTGATTATGCAATTGCTTATGCTAAAGAGGTTTCTGGAATTACTAATGGTGGTGTTTCTGAGTATAATGAAGAGGATACTTTGTTTGATAAATTAAAAGGTTATATGGCTTATTCTTCTTTTTACATTGGCCAAGGAATTGGTTCTGTTCTTGTAAGTTCTGATTCTGGTTGGGAAATAAGGGTTTAGTAACATTTATTAAGTTTCTATACTTGAGTTATTATATGGAATGGATTGGTTATGCTGCATTGTTTTTTTTAATTATTGCTTGGCTTGTTGAGGCTGTTGATCTGATTAAGAATAAAAAAGGTAGGTTGGATGTTAAATTTGCAACATTTTTTATTATTGGTTCTATTTTAATGTTGATTTATTCTATACAAATTAAAAATACTGTATATATTATTATGAAGAGTATTGTTCTGTTTTTGAGTTGTCTTTCTTTGTATTACACTTTAGAACTGCATAAGAAGAAGAAAAAGTAGTTTTTAGCTTGCTATTATGGGCTTAGAAAGCTTTAAAAGTGTGAGATTTCTCTTTTTTAGTGGCAGGCTAGGTGGGTGGTTAGTCGTCACCTGTTACCCTAAATCGACTTATGAGGGACTGAAGTCTTGGAGCGGTATCTTGTTAGGTGCTGGTCTCAGAATGGACGTTGAAGCTTTGTCCTACTGGGTTGGTGGTTTTGTGAATCGGGTCAGGACAGGAATGTAGCAGCCCTAAACACTTTCACTGGCGCTTGTGGGTTCGCAGAGCTGAGGAAGTTCTGGGGTTAACTGGTTACTTGGCTTGGTACTCATCCTTGACATGCCTGCTATAATATAAATTTTTATAAATGTAAATGTGGTTTCTTCTTTTATGGGTGAAAGAAAACTTGTTGATATTACTTTGGATGAAGCAGTTGAAGTTCTTAGGTTAGCAGAAATTCATGAAGAAAGTGCAGAGTATGAATTGAGACTTAAAGTTAATGCTCGTCTTGGAGATTTTGCTCAACTTTCGTATGAACTTGATGGAGACAGACATACTGCTGCTAACTTTTCTGATACTGAAAATGCTGTAATTCTTTATGCTGGTATTGGGTCTTTTGGAACTCATCATAAAATTATAAGATATCTTGATGAAAGAGGATTTGATTTGGAATCTTTATGTTAGTTAAGTATTAGTTTTAACATAATCTTTATTAAATCTGAAAACAATTTATTTTTATGGATGATAATAAATTCTTAGAAAAATGTGTAAAAAAAGCCTATAAAATTAATAAGGCTTTTTGGAACTTTGATATTAAATTTAATGTAAGGTCTGTTTTAACTAGAAAGGATATGGACAAAGAATGGGAAGGGAAAACTCAGAAATGGATGGTTGCTTTTGCTTGGAATAAAAAACTTATTATTTTTGCTCCTTCTGTTTATGAGAAATTAGGTTGTCATAAATTAGAAAGTTATCAAGATACTGTTACTCATGAGATGAATCATCTTTTCTACCAAAAATTTGTTGGAACTTACAAACCTTTATGGCTTTCTGAGGGTTTGGCTACGAATATTCAAAAGGAAATGAATATTAAGATTAAAAAAATAAATCCTGACTTTTTGTTATACACAGAAAAAGGCTGGCATAAGAAAAGCTATGAACATAGCTATTTGGCTGTTAAGCTATTGTTAGACAAACTTGGAAAGAAAAAATTATTACATTTGTTAAAAAAATATTCTAAAAGTCCTAAAAAAGACAATTATACTAAACTTTTTGGACCTTATCTAAAAGTTTTCTAAAATTAAAAAAATAAAAAAAGTTAGCAGAGCAAGCTCTACTTAAAATAAGAAGAAGTTAAAATTCTTATGTTTGCATCTTTTGGATTTACTTTAGAATCCATTGCAACAACACACTTTACACCTGATCTCTCTGCAAGTGATAGGAAGTCTTTTGTAATTGTGCCATCAAAAACAACTGCATTGATGTCTTTCAAACTTCTTACTGTGCTTGGTAATTCTGTTGCTGGAACCTTTCCTAAAATTTCCATTTTTGCATCTAAGATAAATGCTCCTCTTGTACCAACCAAGTCATCCAATAATTCTTTAAATTTAGCAAGGTGTTTTTCGCTTAATTTTAAAACTACTTTTTTAACCGGTGCTCTTGGTGCTGGACCTCTTGAAGCAGGACCTCTTGAGGCTGGACCTCTTGCAGGGGCGCTTCTTTGGTAAGCTGGCTTTTTCTGAAATGCTGGTCTTGATCTTGGCGCATCTTTGATTTCCATTTTTGCTTGCTCTACTGCAACCTTTCCTCTTAGAGCTTTATGGATTTCTTTCTTAGTTATCTCTTCAACTTCTTTGCCATCTGGTGCTTTTACAACAAAATCAATTTCTGCTCTAGCTGTTACTTCTTTGATAATCAAGTCTCCACCTCTGTCACCATCAACAAACAAAGTTACTGTTTTTTGTTTTGTTAATTCTATGATTGAGGTTGGCATTGATGTACCATTCAAAGCAACTGCATTTTTGAATCCGCATTTTAGTAAGTTCAGAACATCTGCTCTTCCTTCTACAATGATTATTTCTTCTCCATCTTCAACTGCTGGACCTGCTGGTAATCTTTCTCTTCCATATTCAGTGATGTTCATCATTCTTACTGATTTGTTTACTTCTTCTGTAATTTCTTGAGAATCTGGTAAAACATCTTCTGTAAGATTTTTTAATAATTCTTTTGCTCTACTGATTAAGAAAGTTCTTTTTGAAATTCTAACATCTTCAATTTTTCCAATTTTAACTTTTGCATTACAAGGACCAATTCTTTGAATTGTTTCTAATGAAGCTGCAACTATTGCTGTTTCTGCTTTATCTAGACTTGAAGGTATTGTTATTACTCCTTCTGTTTTGCCTGATTTTGTGTCTGTATTTACTTCAATCCTGCCAACTCTACCTGATCTTTGAAGTTCTCTTAGTTCTAAATCTGAACCTAGTAAACCTTCTGTTTGACCAAATACAGCTCCAATGATGTCTGGTCTGTCAACCACACCTTCAATTTGGATTGATGCGTGAACGATATATTTTGAAGATACCGGACTTATTTTTCCCATTTTTATTTTCCTCCTACAAGTAAAGAAATTCCTATTAGGTAAAACGATTCTCCCTCTCCCAACCGTTTTACACTCTAACTCTCGAAACCGAAATGAATGTTAGTAAATATGATTATCTTTTACTCGTGTTTGTATTATGATATTGCCCGTAACACTAACTCCCAAGCTCATTGTGTTGGCCGTTGCCGTACTCCATTGAGTATTCTCATGCCGGGCTTACTTTTATAAAACTAGTGCTTATTTATATAATTTGTGGTTTTGGGGTACAGGGCTTGTATTGATAGAATTTAATGGTTTTGAAAGGTCTTTTGTAGGGAAATTCTTGGTTTTGACTGCCATGTTGGGTCTGAGCTGATTTTTGGTGAAAATATGGGCCTAGGACTGATTCAAACCAAACTTTTTCAAAGTTTGATCAAATGAGAGGTGGTTTACAACCACCTGAATATAATAATGGGCCTAGGAGGATTTGAACCCCCATATTCTGGTATCTCCTTTTTCAATCCGAAGCCAGATATGCTATCCAGATTACATCATAGGCCCATGGTGTTTTTGATGGATTTTGATGTTATTAAAGGTTATCCATACCTCTGTTATAGGTTGCTTCCTTTTCTTTGCTAAAATAGCATGCAGGGAGCTCTCTCCTTGCTCTGTGGTAGGCTATGCACTCACAACAGATCCCTTTTTTTGAGCAGGAATAGGTGCAGTTGCAATGCTTTAGGTTTTGTTCTTTTTTACATTCCATGGAGAATATTTAGATGTAGAAGTTAATAAAATTTACTTACGAAGGTGTGCTGGTACTTTTTTACTAAAACTTTGCCTTGGTAACCATTTACCATTTTTGTAAGTATGGCCTGTGTCATTTCCACTGTCATAAAGCATTTCTTTTCTTTCTTCTGCTTCAACAGTGTAGTAATCATGGCTTAGAAATTTATTTGTAGATTTCATCCTAAATGACTGGTCAGCTCTACATGTAATTTTTGGATCTCTTTGTTCAATCCTTTTTGCAATTGATGTACTTGGTATCTTTTCAATCTCAGAACATTCTATTGTTTCTGTTGCAAATGCTTCTTCTCCATTCCATTTAATGGGTTTTCCTTTTTGTTTTTCTGCTAATTTTTTATTTTTATACCATAGTGCTCTGCCTGTTGGATCTTGATGTTCTCCTGTCAGAACTTCTAAGAGTGCTCTGTATGCTAATAGAGCTCTATCTGAATTGATATCTCCTGTAGCCAAACTGTATTCTCCTTCTTTTTCTGCTGTTTGGAAATCTTTGTAATGAAAATGTGTACAACTAAATTGACAATCTCTTGGTCTACCTTCTTCATCAATTGATTTACATTCTCTTAGGATACTTTCAAAAGTACCATTTTTACTGAATTGTAGTTTTCCTGTAAGGTTTTCAAACTCTTCTGTACAGTTGTCAAATTGGTATCTGTTATTGATAACATGGGCAATTCTTCTGTATGATTCTTGTAATTGATCTAAGTCAAAAGCTTTTACTGGAACTTCTTCTTTTTTACCTTCTTTGTTTGTGATCCATCTTGTTCCTACTTGAACTAAAGCTTTTTCATCTGAACCTTCGTGGTAAATAGCTCTTGTTAGATAAACTAATTCTTCTGGTGTTATATTAACATCATAATGTTTGTAAAGGTCATCTGCTGTGAATTCAATATCTTGTGTTAAAAGATCTTCTAATGTTTGGGTTGTTTCTTGAATAGGTTCTTCTTGAATTGTAGAATCATTGTCTGCAGGTTGTTCTGAACAGCCTCCTAAGTATAAAGCTGCTGTTCCTAATCCTAAATTTTTTAGAAAATCTCTTCTATTCATTCGCTTGCCTCTATATGTTCATGAAATCTTTCTATTACTGGTACTAACTTTTCTCTTTCTGCTGTGAAAAATCTGTGTCCTGCTTCAATCTTTGTAATTCTTGCTTTAAGCATTTCTGCTATTTCTGTTCTATCTTCACTAAATACTCTGTCTTGTTTTGTATCAATTACTAATGGAGTTTGACTTACTTTTACATCTGCTAACTTTTTTTTTGCATCTAGTGTTAGTGCATATCTTGCTGAAGTTGCTCTTGGAATTAATGCTGCTCCCCAATGTTTGCTTTTTTCTGTTTCTCCATCTCCATCATGCCATGTTTGGTTTGTATTTGGATACCAACATGGTATTGGAAGATGTTGTAATAGTTTGAATGCTGTTTCTAAATCAACTCCTAATAATTTTCTAACTTTTCCTTTATGGCTTAGTGCATCTCTTGCAGTTGTCCAGGGTGCTGCAAGTGTGATACTTTTTGCTTTCTCTGTTTTACCTGCATATCTTCTATCTCTTGTTAGTATATCATATCCTATACATGCTGCCATGCTGTGTAGAAAGTAATGTCCTTCTGGTGAATCTTCAAATTGCATTTGTGCTGCATCTGCACTGTAAAGACCTGCTCTTGTGATTAATCTCGAAACTGCAGGATGGTATGTAATGTGGACTGGATGACCTGTTAATTGAGCTGTCAGACCAGGAAACAAGCCTAAATAACTTGTTCTTCTAAGCTCCTGATCTGATAGTTCAGCTCTATCTCCTTTTGGGGGAGGTGTAGTCCCAAAACCAGTAAGGATTACTATTGGTGTCTCACTAACTTGGTCCTGTGGGTTATACCTCTCTGTTATCAACCCTCTTGGTGATCTACCTCTATTGTGTGAAAATTCTAAGGTTTTCATACTATATTTGTCATTTTTCTGATTTATAAAAGTTGTGTTTTGTAACTACTTTGAAATAGTATAAATTATTTGGTTGCAGACATATACACACTAAGTGTTGAGCCAATACCAACATTGTCCATAATCCAAGCCATGTCATCAAGACCTACATTGATACAACCATGAGATTTATTTTTTCCAATTTTGTCTGGATCTGGTGTTCCATGAATTGCAATATGTGGTGCCCATGGTCCTGATAATTGTAACATTCCAACTGCATAGTATTTATCTGCATGTGCTTGACCAAACTTATTTCTTAAAGCTTCTTGATCAAATTCTTTTATTACTAAATACTCTCCATTTGGTGTAACATATTGACCAAATCTGTCTTTATCTTCTATAAGTTCTTCTCCAGTGCCTACATCAATTGTTCTTATTAAAGTTCCACCATTAAAAACATACATTGTGTTTGTTGTTTTGTCTACAGTTAAATCATATCCTGGATTATCGTCTCTTTGAAGTCTATTTTTACCAAATAAAAGTAAATCTCTTGCTGTTTTAACATGTTCTTCTATAGTAACTAAACCACCTTTTGGTTTTCCAGAACTTGCAACTCTTGTTATTTCAGAATCTATATCTGCATGTAAATAATCTCTCATAGTTAGATATGTTGCACCTAAATATAGTCCTGTTGCAACAGTAGCTAGTGAAACTAATCCTGCTAATCCTTTCCCAGCTTTTCTTATTTTGCTCATTGTTCTATGTATGCCTCATATTTTCTTTCTGCGTTAATGACTTTTTGTAGGAAATTATTATCTCGTCTTGCAACATCAGCAACAGCTTCGATAACTTCATCTGTATCAGCTTCATTTGCGATTAATACATGTGCTCCTGCGTTTAGTGCTAAAATTGCTGCCTTTGCTTCTAGATTTTCTGTATCACTTATTAAATTTAACTCTTTTTCAGTAAGTTTTCCTTCTTGAACATATGATATTAAACCTTGCATTGAAATGTCATCAACTATAACCAAGCCTTGGAAATTTATTCCTCTAAATTGGTTATTATTATATCTTTCTCGAGTTAAATATTCTATTGCTCTTGGAGATATAGAATAAGGCCTGCCCTTATCTTCACCACAAGGATTACCTACATGGGTTACCATGATTGCATCTAAATCTTCTCTTAATAATCTATAAGTTTGTCCTGCCCATAATTTTGGTCTAATTGTATCTGTGTTAGCAACAGTTTCATCATGAATGTCTCCTTCTTCTGTTAAACCTGCTGTTAAAAAATGTTTTCCAACAACACGAATTCCATGATTGTGCATTGCGGTAATATAAGTTTTTGCAATTTCTCTTGTTACTAAATGTCTATCACTAAAATTTCTTTGCATTTCATTAATTAAATTTCCTTCAGAATCTTTTGATGCAACATCTAAAACTGGACCAAAAACAGAATCTATTCCTCTGTCACTTAATTCTTTTGCATAACTATTAAACAATGTTCCTATTTGGTTAGCTCTTTCTTTTTTAGATTCATTTGGAGTGATTATTTGTCCTATATTTGGACCTACAATTCCTTCTGTTAAATAATCTCCAATTTCTTGGGCTGGAGGCATTACACCTGTTCTTAGAACATATCCTCCTTCTCCTTCATCATAAATCAAAACTCTTTGTTCTTCTTTTTCTGCTCTTGAAAGAATTTTTTCTACAGATCTTTGTGTTCTTCTTGGATCATATGAACTAAACTCTCCAAAGAGATGTCCTTTTCTAGTTTCTCCTTTTCTTAATAAAACTCCACCAGGTGTATATTCTCCAGTATTGTTTGATCTTGTAATAAAAAGTTCTGCAATTATTTGTTCTAATTCAGTTCTTTTGTTTGGTAATTCTGCTTTTTGAATTGGATCTATATTTCTTTCTTCAGCTGCAATTGGAGATTTATATTGTTCTTGTAGGCTGAAAGAAGGGAACCAAGTTTTTTTTAAAGATTGTAATTCTGGAACCTTGTTTAAAAGAATGTATGGTCCCATTAATGTAGTTAAAGCTACTCCTACTGCAGTTGCTGCAAAATATCTTTTTCTCATATTTTTTTACTGATTTAACTATTTATAAAAGTTTTGTTTTGTAATTACTCTTAAGTGATATCAAGACAAGATTTTTAAAGATTGAGATTTTAATATTTATAATGGCAAGATTAGTAATTACTAAACCTGATAGAGCATTTCCTGAAGATTATGGAACAGGTCTTTTTGTAGAGGATGCGCTTGGTTTAAGACCACCTTATTTTACACAAGGACCAGATCCAAATTATGTTTATATCCTTCCTAAAGAGTCTCCTTTGCCTAAAAATGAAGAAGAGTTATCTGATAAAGTTAAGGATTAATATTCAAGTTAGCAAATATTTTTAAAGATTCTTTGCTTTGAAATGTCTATGGAAGAAAAAGAGATTGAAAGTATTGCTGTCAAAGCAATGAAAAAGTTCCCTTACAAAATAAAAAATCCAATTATTTTATTTATGAAAAAAAAAGAGTTTTCTAAGTATTTGAATGGAATGAATTTAGTTAAACACTTGAATAAAACACCTTGTTTTGTGGCTGAAATGAAGGGTGGTGATGTTATTTATTATTGTGAAGATATTATTAATGGTTTAGTTAAAGGTTTGAGAAAGGAAACTAGGATTAAATTTATTGAAGGGATTACTTTGCATGAATTGTTTCATGTTTATAATCATATGCCTGTTAATTCAAGATCAGGTGCTTTGTTTTCTGAGGAATTAGTGCATGAGGAGTTGGATGAAAAGTTTCCTGAGCAAGCAAAGGTTTTGAAAAGGTTTAAGAAAAAATGAAAAAAACTGTTGAAGCTAGGGCTATTGGAAGTAATGAGATTAAGGCTTATGTAGCAGGTAGATATTCTCAAAAAATTAAAGGTGTTCAATTGGATCTGTTTGGGGAGAAAGTTAAGATTGTTGCTGATAAAATTTCAGAAAAAAGACATTCTGTTTTAAGTGAGAGAGAAATTCTTGCTATTGCAAAGGCTATTGAATTAAAACTTAATTTTGATATTACTGATGCTGAACAAGGAGAAAGTTCAATTAAACATCTTCTTCTTATTGAAAAACAATTACAAAATATTTATTCTATTTTGTATGGTGCATTTTCAATGTTAAAGAGGGAATTTGGGGTAGTTCGAGATAAAGATGTTGTGCATATATCTTATAAAAGAGGTTATGGTGAAAGATATAGAAATATTTTTTTGAATAGTATCAATTCTTTAGCTTTACTATTAAATCATTGGGAAGGAATTCCTAAGGATGTTAGAATAGTGATTAAAAATGAAATTGAAAGGTGGACTTATCTTATTCAAGTTTTATCTGTTTATGAAAGAAAGGGAATGGCTGCTATTGAATTTAGATCTGAATTAGTAAGGTTTGATAGAGCTTTGAATCAGAACTGGATAACTTTGTTGTTTGAAGATGATATTATGGTTGCATAGAAAAGATTTAAAAGTAAGTGAGGCATTATTGTTTTTATGGCTGAAAAGGGTATTACTGTAAAAAAGAATGAGAATTTTTCTGAGTGGTATACACAAGTTATACAAAAAGCTGAACTTGCAGATTATACTGGTGTTTCTGGTTGTATTGTTTTTAGGCCTTATTATTATGCTGTATGGGAAAAAATAATGGATCTTGTTAATGCAAGAATAAAAAAGTATAGTGTTAAAAATGCTTATTTTCCACTTTTTATTCCTGAATCTTTATTGATTAAAGAAGAGGAGCATGTTGAGGGTTTTGCTCCAGAGGTTGCTTGGGTTACACATGCAGGTAAAACAAAATTAAATGAAAAATTAGCTATTAGGCCTACTTCTGAAGCTATTATGTATGATTCTTTTTCAAAGTGGATTAGAAGTTGGAGAGATTTGCCACTTAAAATTAATCAGTGGAGTAATGTGGTAAGGTGGGAATTTAAACATCCTGTTCCCTTTTTGAGAACTAGAGAGTTTTTGTTTAATGAAGGTCATACTGTATTTGCAACTGAAAAAGAATCTTTGAAAGAACAAGATTGGGTTATAGAGATGTATAGGTATATTTGTGAAGATTATTTGGGGATATATTCTATGATTGGAAGGAAAACTGAAAAAGAGAAGTTTGCAGGCGCTGTTTTTTCTGTTTCACTGGAGCATTTTATGCCTAATGGTAAAGCTATACAAGGGCCTATATTCCATCATGATGGACAAAAATTTGCAAAAGCTTATGATGTAACTTTTTTGAACAAAAATGAAAAGAAAGAATATGCTTGGCAAAATACTTGGGCAATTTCTTCTAGAATGTTGGGTGTTTTAATTTATTCTCATGGTGATGATAAAGGGTTGGTTTTGCCTCCAAAGGTGGCTCCTAACAAATGTGTGTTGGTTCCAATTTTAATTAAAGGTAAAGAAAAAAATGTTTTGAAAAAGTGTAAAGACTTAAATAGGAATTTGAAAAAGTTTGATTGTATTTTTGATGATTCAGATTATAGTGCTGGTTGGAAATTTAATCAATGGGAAATGAAAGGTGTTCCTGTTAGGATTGAAGTCGGACCTAAGGATGTTGAAAAAAAGCAGGTTGTTTTGGTTCGAAGGGATACTGGTGAAAAACTTTTTGTTAAAGAGAGTGAGATGGTTAAGAAGATTGAAGAGTTGTTACTTGATATTCAAAATAATCTGTATAAAAGATCTAAGAAAATGGCTTTGGATAATATGGTTGATGTTAAAGATACTAAAGAATTGAAAAAAGCTATTAAGGATAAGAAGTTAGCTAAAGCTTTCTGGTGTGGTGATCAAGGTTGTGAAGAGATGATGAAAGATCAAACTGGTGGAGCAAAAATTTTAAACATGCCTTTAAATCAACCTAAGAAATTTGGTAAATGTGTTTATTGTGGTAAAGATGGTAAACATCTGGCTTATATTGCTAAGAGCTATTGAATATGAAAAAAATAAAGTCTTTTGATGGGGTGATGATTAATTATGATTATAGAGAGAAGAATCCTAATTTTCCTGTGATGGTTTTTCTTCATGGTGTTGGTGTTAATTTGACTGTTTGGAATAAAGAGGTTAAGTTTTTTAATAAAAAAGGTTATTCTACTCTTGCTATTGATTTTAGAGGGCATGGGTTATCTGATATACCTCTTGATGAGAAGGCTTATCACTTGAGAAATTTTGTTAAAGATGTTAAGAAAGTTTTGGATGTTGAAGGAATTGATAATTTTACTTTTGTTGGACATAGTTTTGGTGGTTCTGTTCTTTTGGATTATTTGATAACTCATAAGGATAGGTTACCTGTTAATGCTGTGTTAGTTGAAGCAACTTACAAATATCCTTATCCTAGAAATCATGAGTTGAATTTGAATCCTTTAGTTGTAAAGCTTTTGAAGTTTTTAGTTGGGCGGGGGTGGTTTAATTCTTATCCTTGTGAAATTGATTTCAGTGATGTTACAAAGTTGGGTTGGTATAAAGATAAGTTGTATCACTTGCCTATGCGAACTATTTTTTATACTTTGCATGAAGCTCAGTTGTATTCGAAAAGGTATAGAAAGCAGATTGTTAAAGATTTACAGAAAGTGGATTTGCCTTTGCTTGTTGTTGCTGGGGATACTGATTCTATTCTTGATGTTAGTTTGTCTAAAGAGATTCATAATTTGATTAAAGGTTCTAAATTTATTTTGTTTAAAGGTGTAGGGCATAAGTTGCCTTTGATTAGGGCTCGAAGGTTGTCTCGAACAATTCTTAAGTTTATATCATAAATTATATAAAGACTGGGTTTGAACTTATTTTTATGGATTTTAAAACTACTGTTGATGATTGTGATATTGAAGTTAGTTTAATTAATCGTAATGTTTTAGTTTTTGTTCCTGGGATTCCTGGACATGCAAATTCTAGAGAGATTGTTGCTGCACATAAAGCTATCTTAGATGATAGTATTGCTTCAACTTTTAGATATACCTCTCGTAGAGATCTTGAAGCTTTTGAAGAAGCTAAAGCTGATCGTAATCCTTATGGTATGATGATGTCTTATACTAAAGAAGGTGTTGGAGATAAAAGAATTAACAAAACTCATCAAGATGAGTTTAGAGATCTTAAGGTTGCTATGGATTTTGCTTTGGATGAAAATCCTTCTAATATTTATCTGAGTGGTTTTTCTTTTGGTGGTGGGCTTGCAACTTTATTGTTAGATGAAAGCTATGCTGGAAGGATTACTAAGGTGCTTTTAACTTCTCCACAAATTTATGCTCCTGATCGTGATGGTTTGCCTTGTTTTGGTGGTTTTCCTGACAGAGAAAAGTTTTTAGAGGTAATTGCTGGTTATGAAGGTGAATTGCTTGTTGTGCATCATGAAGATGATCCTGTGGTTGCAGCTGCTGATGTTGCTGAATTAGTTTCACGTGCTGGAACTGATAAAAAAGAATTTAGACTTTTAGAAGGAGCTAATCATGGGTTTGGTCATGATGTTGAAACTTATGCTGAAATGCATAGAGATTTCTTTTTATGAATATACATTTTTAATTTTAGATTTGTAAGGGTATTTGCTGTGTTCGTATAGAATTATTTTTGGTTCTGCTTTTTTCTTTACTCTTTTTTGTGTGATGTTGTAACCACCATTAACTTTCTTTAAAGTTTGTGTGCACAATTTTTTGTATTGTAGTTCTAATCTTTTTGATGGCATTAATTTTTTCTTTAGTTGGAATTCTATTTGTAAAACAGCATCATATTTTTTTGTTAATTTTGTTTTTAATCTAAAATTTCCTGTTGTTGAGTTTGCAATTTCTTTGTTTTGGTAAATACACTCTTCAATGTTTTCTGGGTAAATCATGAATGCTTGGAATTTAACTGGGCCATCCGCTCTACCTGCAATGTATAGGAAAGGTAAAGGTAATGTGAAGTCTCTTTCTATGTTATGTTTTTTTAGAATCTTTTGCATGTCTTTGTATGAAACAGTTCCACCAATATCTTGTAGATTATATTTTATTGCAGGTTGTACTGCTTCAGGTAAAATTGTTGTGAATATAAGTTCCTTTTTTTTGTTAGTATGGATGTAAAGGTTTAATGGGTACTGAAACAACATTGGTGTATCTTGTAAATCTCCAAACAATTCTTTTTTTAATGTTTTATTTTTTTCTGTTAGTCTTCTAATAAAAACAGTGTCATTTGTTTCAAGGCCACCAAGAATTCCTATGTCAGATGCACCGAAACCAGATCTGATTTTTTTTGCTCCTGATTTTTCTGCAATATAATCTCTCCATGCTTCTGGGAATGCTTCTCCACCTGCACCAAAGTTAATTTTGTATTTTTTCCAAGGGAACCTTACACTGTTTCCATAGTCAACAAGATCTTTTATGAAAGGTGGGTAACCTGTTACCATGATTTGTTCGAACTGGTTACCAATTTCTTTTATTGTTTCTAGAATCTCTTCTTTGTTTGGACCTGTGTTAATTACTGGACTGTGTGCTGAAGCGAATTCATTGAAAGTGATTCCTGTAACCCAGCTTCCTAATACAAAACCATTTATGATTAATGTTTTTTTACTTGAGATATTAAAGTTTTCATCTAAACCAATACTTAGTGAAGTTTGGCCAAAAGAGTTTTCTTTGTGTGATCTTGCCCAGTAACATTGTTTTCCTGAGTGTCCTGAACTCTTTACAAGCATGTTAATTTTCTTATAATTGCCATCTATACAAAGGTCTGTAATGTCTTTTTTTGCTTTGAAAACATAATTGTGTTTGTTTGTTTCTGGTATTTTGTCTTGAAAGTCTTTTATTGTTTTTATTTTTTTCAAATTAACTTTCTTCTTTTTCAAAAATTTCTTGTATCCAGGTATTGTTTTTGCATTTTTGTGAAATGTGTATAGTAAATATTTCTCTCTTAATGTTTCAATTGTTTCTGGATCTAAGTTTAGAAAGTATTTTTTAAATTTTTCATAATTTTTTGCTTTTCTTGTTGTAATACTGTGAACTAAAGATGCTGGTAAATATTTAATTAAGAGTTTCATGTTGTTTTCTATGTCTAAGAAGTTTTTAAGTTTTTTCAAAGCAAGCTCTTTTCATCATGTACAAGGAATTTAACAAATTTGTTTTTTTTGTCAACTAAAATACATTTTGGTTTGATTCTTTTGTTTGTTAGCTTGAAAGTCATTATAATAACTTCATGTCCTTTTTTTATTAAATGCGATGCTGCACCATTGACGCAGATTACACCTGAGTTTGTTTTTCCTTCAATCACATAGGTTTCTAGTCTTGCACCATTTGTTTTACTTACAACTAAAACTTTTTCTCCTGGCCAGATATCTACTTTTTTTAGAAGGGCTTTGTCGATTGTGATGCTTCCTATGTATTCTAATTTTGATTCGGTCACTGTAGCTCTGTGAATCTTTGAATGGAGCATTGTTCTCATGTTTGTTATTTAGGGTGGTTTCGCTTTATAAGATTTCTTTACCATTCATAGATAGTAAAAGATATAAATTCTTATAAAGGGATTATTTCAGTCTTTTATAAAGGAAAAATGGCATTACCCTCCCAAGCTGAAGATACTATAATTAGTCAAGGCCCTACTGTTAGTCATAGAACTATGACTGCTGGGATTCATCTTCTAACTCATCTTGATGCTAAACTTCTAAATTATGCTTTTTTGGGTATGGAAATTCCTGAAGAAGTTCCTGATGTTCCAATAAGAAAAGATGTTGCTTTGGCTCTTGATGATCTTGCAGAAAGAGCTTATAGTCATTTTGTTGGAAATCCTGAAGGGTGGTGTGATTTAGAAGAACAAAGGAAGTTTATTTGGAATCTTTTTGAAGCAACTGGTGACCAAGCCTTTCTTTTTGATATGGGTAGATATGTGAAAAATGAGCCTGAGTTTGATAAAATTAGGGGTGGTTTTAAAATGGCTCTGACTCCTTATAGGGCACTTAGTATTGGTATGGAAACAGCAGGTAGAAAATTTAATAGGTTTTTGGTTTCAACTGTTGTTGGTGGTGGTAATGGTTTTGTTGATGCACAGATTAAGTATAATAATCCTAAGGAGGTGCATGAGTTAGGAGATTTATTTACATTGGGTGTGTTGACTGCTGGTATTGAAGATTTTTATATTGGTTTGGAGGATTTTCTTATTTCTCCTTTAGTTTCACCTTTTTCTCCTGAAAGGGAGGCTGAAAAGGCTGATCTTTTGAGTGGTCGAGATATTGTTAGATATGTAGTTCCTAAGGATTGTCAATATTTGTCTGATGATGGTGTTCATGTTTATAGGTTGCAATGGAAAAGACCTAATATGGGTTGGATTAAAAGTAAATGTGAACCACTTGTTGTTTTCTTAAATAGTTTATATGAATCCGGAAATAGAACTAGAAGAGGTGCAATTCAGTTACAACAATCTTTGGCACTTCAACATTTTGATGATGTTCTGGCTGATGCTGAGGATTCTCGGTTGGCAACGGCTGTGGCAGATCTTGCTACTGCTGATGCAAGGGCTGATGCTGCAGAAGAGAAAGCTGAAAGAATTGCTGTTGAGGCCCAAAGAGAAAAGATATTGACAATGTATGACTCTAGAAATCAAGAGTTACTTAGAGAAGGACAAAAATTAGACCTTGTCCGGAAGGTTTCTCATGATGCTAAAGGTTTGATTATTGAATCTACAGGTGGTTTTGCAATTATAAAAAAATCTCTTTTAGAAGCATGGAATATTCGATATGGTTTGGGTTTAACTATAAAGCCTCGTATGAGGGCAACAAGAGTTGATACTTTGTTTGATAATCTTGATGTATCAAGTTTTGAGGATTTTGATGCTTTGCTTTATAAAAATATTGCTGAAAATTTGAATCTTGTTTTTCAACAAGGTCAATCTGCAGGATCTATTTTAGAAGAGCTTTTGAAAAATGAGGATTTTAAACCGGAAGAACATGCTTCTTTTTCATATAAAGGTCTATGGGATATTTTATCTAATAACTTTACAGCTTCATTTCCAAGAGTAGATTATAGTTATGAAGTTCCTGATGTTCAATTGGTTGGAAGAGAAAGATCTCTTGAAATGGCATTTTATAACGCATTAAAAAATGGTGCTGATGCTATTTCAAAAATTGAAAATGGTTATGTGGCTGTAAATGCTTATGTTGATGGTTCTAACTTAGTTACTTTGGTTTCTAACCCTGGTCCTGTTGTTCCAGAATATGTTCTTGATTCTTTGAATACTGGAAAACATGTTACAACAACAAAAGGTGGTACTGGGGTTGGTACACAAATTATAAGAGAAGTTGTTAAAATGGGGCATGGTGGTGGTGTTGAATATAAGGGCCTTCCTAAAGGTGGGTTAGAATTGGAATTGACTCTTCCTTTAGAAAAATAATAAAAAATTAAATAAAAAAATTAAACTTGTGTTGTATCGTCTGCGTAATTTTCTGTAATCATTTCATCTAATGATGTTAATGCCATGTCTCCAAGTTCTTGAATACTGGTTGGTTTCTTTTTAATATAAACTCTTTCTAAATGTGTTAATCCATAAGATCTTATATTTTCTGCTACCATATCTCCAAAACTACTTAAAACAACAATTGCTCCAATATCTTGTCCTTGTCTAATTCTTCTGTTTACAAGTTCTAAAACTTCTTTTCCACTTTGTGGGCCATTTCCTGAAGTGTATAAATTATCTTCACCATCTTGGGTCCCTCTTAAATCCCAATCTAGGAAAAGGTAATCTGTTCTAGCGAAAGGAAGGTCATTTAAGTCTTGTGTTCTTGTAACTTCATAAACACTATCAACTCTTTCATGTTCATCAAGTGCAGCTACAATTTCTCCTCTAGCATTATTGCCATCTTCAACAACAATTGCTCTGTATGTTATTGGTGCATCTAAAATAGGATCTGCTGCTCCATCAGCAACAAAATCTTCTGCATGTTGTTGCATATCTGAACCATCTCTTACTAATCCTGGGATTTCTTCTTCTTTTCCACCAAGTGCTTCTGGTGCTATTTCTCTTGGACCTTGTCCAAATGTATTATCATTATCTTCTGTCATTTTATTTTCTCCTGTTGGGTCTCTTTCTGGTAGGGACTCAACGTTTTCATCGGCTAAAGGATAAACTGTTTCTATAACTCCACCTTCACTAACAAAATTTGCTCCATCTTTCCTTTGTTCTTTTAATGAAGCTTCAAATGCATCTGGATCAGGTAAATCAGTTCCTTTTGTGTGTCTTTTAGCCATTTTATTATTAATTAAACTGAGAATATTGAAATCCTTTTTTAAAGTTTATTGTGCTCTAATAGTTACTTCTTAGTTGTAGTTACATTGGATTAATTAAAGAAAAATTTATATACTCCTTTGTTTTGAAATAGTTTATGGTTCTTGAATCTTTGATTGGGGTGAAGTTTGCTGAAAGAAAACCTTTCCATGTTTTTCTGTTAGGATTCTTGTATGCAACTGTTGCTGTTTTCTTAGGATTATGGATTTTTAGATCTGAAGCAAGTATGATTGTAGTTTTTCTTACTGTGATGGCTTCTATTCCACTTGTTTATGCAACTCTTAGATATGAAGCACAGAGAGATCTTAAAGAGAAAAAAGAATCTAAAATTTTGAAAGGACATTTGTATGGTTTGAGAGTTTTTGTTTTTCTTTTCTTTGGTTATGTTGGTGCTTTAGTTGTTTGGTATCTTTGTTTGCCAGCTGATCTTGTTGCTGATTTGTTTGCTACACAAGTTGCTACAATACAAGCTATTAATGGTAATTTAACTTCTGGTAATGCTACTTCATGGACATTTTTGTCTGCAATTATTGGGAATAATTTGAAAGTTTTATTTTTCTGTGTGTTCTTTTCATTTTTCTATGGTGCTGGTGCAATTTTCATTTTAACTTGGAATGCTTCTGTTATTAGTGCAGCTATTGGTGGGTTTATTAGAGATAGGTTGAGTAGTTATGCTGGTGCTGTTGGGTTTGCAAAAGTTGCTGGTTATTTTGGTGCTGTTTCTTTTGGTTTGTTAAGGTATATGACGCATGGAGTTTTAGAGATAGTTGCTTATTTTATTGGTGGTATGGCTGGTGGTTTGATTTCTCTTGGGGTGTTACATTATAAAATGGGTAATAAGAAGTTTAAGATTTTAATGAAGGATTCTGTTAATCTTTTGATTATTGCTATTTTGGTTATTATCTTTGCAGGGTTGGTTGAAGTTTATATTACACCTCTGATGTTTTAGTGCTTGCTTTTTTTTGTTTAGAATGCAGATAGTAACCTTTATAATCAGTTCTTAGTTTCTTTAACATATGAAAAAGATTTTGAAAAGGCTAGGTAAAACATTTTACCATACACAGGGAGATGTTCACACTCAGTATGGTGTTATTAAAGAGGGTGATCTAACTGGGAATAGAGCTGTTAGTAACACTGGAAAAGAGTTTATTGTTTTTGATGCAAAGTTTGTAGACAGTTTGAAAAAAATTAAAAGAGGTGCTGCAACTATGCACCTGAAAGATATTGGAACTATACTTGGTTACACTGGGGTTGGAAAAGATTCAGTTTGTTTAGAAGCTGGTGCTGGTTCTGGAATGTTAACTTTGTGTCTTTCAAATGTTTGTAAAAAAGTTTATTCTTATGAAAAAAATGCTGATGGTTTTAAAATTGTTAACAAAAACTTAGAAACCTTTAAAGTTGATAATGTTGAACTGAAAAATCAGAGTGTTTCAGAAGCAAAAGAAACTGATATTGATTTGATGGTTTTAGATTTGCAAAATCCTTGGGACTTTTTAGATGTTGCTTACAAATCTTTGAAAAGTGGTGCTTATTTGGTTTGTTATCTTCCAACCACAACACAACTTGGTGATTTGATCAGATCCTTTAATGAAGAGTTTATTGTTGAAAGAGTTTGTGAAGTTTTGCAAAGAGATTGGGTTGTTGAAGGTAAAAAGGTTAGGCCTTTGAATCAAATGTTAGGGCATACTGCTTTCTTGGTTTTCTTGAGAAAAGTATGAAACTCTTGCTTTGCCTTTACATAAAAGTTCATAACCTCTTTTTGCTTTGTCAGAAAAGGTGTCCTGTAATGATTGTGCTCTTTCTATAAAATGATGATATCCTGGTGTTAAGATTAGAATAAAATTTCTTAGTTCAAAGCCCCATACTTCGTTTCCTGCATCTATTAGTGCTTGTCTTCTTTTAATTTCAACATTAGCAATATATTCAAGTTTAGAAACTACCTCTTTATCTGTTGCTTGCATAAAACCTCTCTAAAAATTTACTTTTAAAAAACTTCTGTAGCTAAACTCTTTAACACAAAGTTTATATAGATTATTTAATTAAGTAATGTTATGGGATTGTTTAAGTATATTGCGTTGGGTATTGCTTTGTTAACTTTGTTATCAACTGGGTTAGGTGTTTATTATGGGTATTTTGTTGGTGAAGAAGCTGCTTGGTTGGTTGTTGAGAATTTGGATGATCAGCATGAGTATGATGTTGACAAAGATATTGAGTTTAACTTTTTTCTCTATAATCAAGGTGGAGAATCAGCTTTTATAGATTATGTACAAATGGAAGGTGGTGAAGTTGATCCTGGAAGTGATTTTGTAATTGAGCCTGGTGAATCTTTAGAAATTAGTGTTGTTTTAGAAGCTCCTGGTGAAGAGCTTGGTGTGCTGAAGGTTTTAGAGATTTGGCATGGAGTAAGTTATAATGTAAATGAAATAAATGTGAGGTGGGGACCATGAAATATGTAGTAGATACATCTGTTCTGATTGAAAGGTTGGTTACAGATTATGTTAAGAAAAAAAAATTAAAAGGTGAAATTGTTGTGCCTAGGGCTGTTGTTGCTGAGTTGGAAAATCAAGCTAACACTGGTCGAGAAACTGGGTTTTTAGGTTTAGAAGAGTTGCAAAATTTGCAAAAAGAAAAAGTTAAATTGACTTTTTATGGTGAAAGGCCAAATTTGAATCAGATTAAAGGTGCTAAGAGGGGTGGAGAGATTGATTCTATGATTATTGATGTTGCTTTTGCTGAAAAGGCTACTTTGGTTACTGCTGATATGGTGCAGGCTGAGAGTGCTAAAGCTTTGGGTCTTAAAGTAATGTATATTGAACAAAAGATAAAACAAATATTAGAGATTGAAAAGTTTTTTGATGAAAAAACTATGAGTGTACATTTGAGAGAGGGTGTTTCTCCTTTAGGTAAAAAAGGGCAGCCTGGTGCTTGGGAGTTGGTACAGTTACAAAAGAAAAAGTTAACACAAGAAGATATTCAAAAATGGGCAAAAGAAATTGTTGAGAGAGCAAGGAAAAGAAATGGTGCTTTTGTTGAAATTTCTAGGAGAGGGTCAACCATTGTTCAGTATGGACAGTTTAGGATTGTTATTGTTAGGCCACCTGTTGCTGATGGATGGGAGATTACTGCGGTTAAGCCTTTGGTGCAGTTAGATTTAGATCAGTATGATTTGCCTGCTACTGTGTTTGATAGGTTGAAAGAGAGTGCTTCTGGAGTTTTAGTTGCTGGTGAGGTTGGATCTGGTAAATCTACTTTTTGTCAGTCGCTAGCAGAGTATTATGCTGCGAATGGAAGAGTTGTCAAGACTGTAGAGAGCCCTAGGGATTTAATTTTAAGTGAAGGAATTACTCAGTACTCTAAGAATTTTGCATCAGGTGAAGAGATTCATGATATATTATTCTTATCTAGACCTGATAATATTATTTTTGATGAGATGAGGGATACACCTGATTTTAAGTTGTTTGTTGATCTTCGTCTTGGTGGAAGTAGTATGATGGGTGTTTTGCATTCAGCTTCTCCGATTGATGCTGTGCAGAGGTTTATTTCTAGGATTGAGGTTGGAATGATTCCTTCTGTTCTTGATACAATAATTTTTGTTGATAAGGGAGAGATTGCTAAGGTTTTGACTTTGGGTATGAAAGTGAAAGTTCCTTCTGGTATGACTGAGGCTGATTTGGCTCGACCTGTGATTGAGGTTAAGGATTTGCAGACTAACACTTTAGTGTTTGAAATTTATTCATATGGTGAAGTTACTGTTGTGATTCCTATTGGTGATCAACAGAAAACTGGAGTTGAAGGTTTGGCTGAGAAACATTTGAGGAGAGAGTTGAAGAAGTATTGTTCAAATTTTGAGGTTGAGGTTGTTGGTGGTCATAAAGTTAGGGTGTATGTTCCTCCTGGTTCAAAAGGTAAGTTGATTGGACCTAAAGGTGTGACTATTGATCGGATTGAGAAATCATTGGGTATAAGTATTGATGTTGTTGAGAAAAGGGTTGAAAGAGTTAGGAAGAGAAAGTTAAGTTATCAACTTAAGGAAAGAGGTAACACTCTTTTGTTTACTATTGATAAGAAAGGTAGGGAAGTTGACTTCTTTAATGGTGATGATTATCTTTTAACTTCTACATCTGGTAAGAAAGGTGAAATTAAGTTGAATAAAAGATCTGAGATTGGAAAGAGGATTGTTGACTTATTAGATGATGGTGAGAAGATAGTTATTAGGGGATAGCTTTAAATATTTATATTTTCTTTTTTTGTATAGGGACCTGTAGCTCAGTTTGGATACTTTGTTAAGAATTGACAGGGCTAAAAAGAGCACTTGCCTCCTAAGCAAGGGGTCGCAGGTTCAAATCCTGCCAGGTCCGTTTTATGATGAAAATAGGTAAAATTGAAGCATATAATAAAGTAGAAAAATATGAAGAATTTCAATCTCTTAGACCTGATTATATGAAAGCTATTTTAGCTTCTCTTAAATTAGCTAAGAAATATACTGAGAATAAGGATTCAATTACAATTTCTGACTTTTGTTGTGGGGCTGGGAGCAACACAAAAAAATATGCTGAATTAATGAACATAACAAAAGCTATTTTAATTGATATAAATAAAGGATTTTTAAATCTTGCAAAATCATCCCAAATTAAAGCAGAACAAATAGAGATAATTAATAAAGATGTTTTAGAAGTAAGTTTTAGAAAGGAATCAGATATTGTTTTTTCTATTTTTGCTTATCATCATATGCCTAATGATAAGAAACAAATTTTTATTAATAAAATAAAAGATTCTCTTAAGGATGGAGGAGTTCTTATTTTAACAGAAATTTATCTCCCAACAAAAGAATTATGCTTAAAATATTATGAAAAATTGTTAAATGAGATCCCTGATGATGTAAAGATAGAGGGTTTGGAAGATTTCTTAAAACAAACTGCAAATAGTACTGATTTTGAATTTAAAGTTTCAAAAAGTTTTACAAATAAATTGTTAATAGATAATGGATTTAGAAAAATAGATGAACTTAAAATTTGGCCGAAAGATAATTCTTTTGATCAGGATATAGGAACTTTTGTGGAGGTTTTCAAATTATGATGAAAATAGGTAATGTTAAACTAAAGAATAATTTAATTTTGGCACCCATGGCTAGTGTTACTAACTTGCCTTACAGACTGTTATGTAAAGATGCTGGATTAAGGTATTCTGAGATGATTAATCTTAATGCTTTGTCTCGTGGGAATAAGGCTACTGAGAAATTGTGTTTGACTTGCAAAGAAGAGAAGCCTGTTTCTTTTCAGTTGTTTGGTTTGCGAACTGAGCCAATTAAGAAAGCTGTTTCTATGATTGAATCTAAGGCTGATATAATTGATTTTAATTTTGGTTGTCCTGCTCATCAGGTTGTTGGTGTTGGTTCTGGTGCTGCTCTTTTGAAAAGGCCTGAGAAGGTTGGTAAAATTATTTCTACTATTGTTGGTTGTACTTCAAAACCTGTGACTGCTAAGATAAGGTTGGGTTATGATAAAAATAATGTTGTTAAACTTTGTAAGATTATTGAAGATGCTGGTGCTTCAGCTGTTGCTGTGCATGCTCGTACTTACAAACAAGGGTTTTCTGGGAAGGCTAACTGGAGTGCTTTGAAAGAGTTAGACTTGGGTATTCCTGTTATTGGGAATGGTGATGTTACTGATGGTCGTAAGGCTAAGAAAATGTTAGAGATTTGTGATGGTGCAATGATTGGTCGTGCTGCAATTGGTGATCCTATGGTTTTTTCTCGAATTTTGAAGTATTTGGAAAATGGTTCTGTTGAGAAAATGCCTGGGTTGTCTGAGAAAGTTGGCTGGTTTTTGGATTATTATAAATTGGCTTTGAAATATGATTTGGTTAACTTGCATACTTTGAAACAGAGAGCTCAAGAGTTTACAAAGAATCTTAGAGATTCTAGGATTATTCGAAAAGAGTTGAACAAGATTAAGGATGTCGATTTTATGATAAAGTATATGGAGAGTTTGAGATGAAATTTAGATTTTGGTGTGAATTCCCTGATGATGTTGATTGGGAGAAGTTAGCAAAATGGTTGAATGAATTAGATTTAGATATTGAAATTTATACTGCTGTTAGGTCAAGAAAGGATTTTAACAAACTAAAGAAAAAGATTAGTCATTTTAGTGAAAGAATTGAAGCTAATCCTTGGCCTGTTTTGGATAAAAAAGATGGTTATTGGTTTTCAGGATTTGTTTCTAAAGAAAATATTGATTTGTTAGATGATTTTAAAGATTTGAAAATAAAAATTGATGTTGAACCTCCTTTACCTGATGAAAGTTATACTTTTTTTAGTGGAAGTAAGTGGGTTTTGGGTGGTTTGTTTAAAAAATCTAAGAATAGTGAATATCTTAGAGAGAAAATAAAAAAATTAGATAAGGAAACTAAAATTATAGCTTCATCTTTCCCTATGCCTAAGTTTATGTTGAGAAGGTTTGGTTGGGAAGAGGCTAAAGAAAATAATTTTATGTTTTATCCTAGTTTTGCTCCTCTTTGGATAAGATGGTTGTATAGGTTTTTGTTTAGATTTTTTATTAAAATGAATAAGGGTGCAAATATTGCTATTGGTTTGATTGGAGTTGGAATCTTTGGTGATGAACCTATTTACAAAAGCCTTTCTGAGTTTAAGACTGATTTGAATTTTTTAGATAAGAACAAAGTTAAGAAATGTTTCATCTTTGAATTATCTGCAGTTACTAGAAGAGGAAAAGAATGGTTACAAGTGATAAAAGATTATTCTTGAAGTGCAATTTCTAATAATTTTAAAAACTGTTTTGCTCCATTTGGCTTTAATTTGTACTGTGAAGTTTTCTTTTGCAATTTAGGTATCTCTTTGATAAATTTATTCAAAGTTCTTCTCATGCCTTTAGTGCTTTTTGAAACCATTATATAATCTTGTAATGTGTAAGCATTTAGTATCTGTTCAATATGGTCTTTAATTGGAAAACATAAAACTGCTTTCTTGTAGATCATTCCTTCTGCTAGTGTGTTTTGGCCAGCTAGAGTGATTAAACCTTTTGAAACCTTTAAATATTTTAAGAATTCTGGATTATATCTGTGATATGTAACATTTTTAGCAAATTCAATGTCTTCTAAGTGACTGCCGAAGATTATGAAATCTTCTTTGAAATATTTAGCAACTTTGTTTACTTCTTCTGCAAGTTCACAACCAACTTTTGATCCTCCAAGCATGACGACGATTGGTTTTCTTTTTAGTTTTAACTCTTTCATTAATATTTTTTTATCATGTAATTCTTCTGGAAGTAATCTTATAATCGGATTTATGTAACTTAATCTTAATCTTGCTTTTTTTCTTTTGTGAAGTACTGGAATTATTGCTAAGTCTGCTTGATTGTAAAGTCTTTTGAAATAGTGTGTCCAAACTTTTATTCTGTAATTGATTTTGTGGTGTTTTTTGTATTCTTTATACATGTCTGGGTCATAACCAAAGAAAAGCAGGCATTTTTTCTTCAACACTCTTGCAATTGAAGGGCCTAGTGGTTCAATATCTGAAATTACTATGTCTGGAATAAATTTTCTATTGATTAATCTTATTTTCAATATGTTAGTTATCCATGTTGCTGGCAAAAATATATTTTTTATAACCATTAAAGGGAAATTAAGTTTTAATGATTTTCCAGGCAGATTATAGCCTTTGATTCTTACTGTAGGAAATTTGTCTCTAAAATAGTTATATGAATTATCATAACATGCAATCAAAATTTTGGTTTTAGGATATTTCTTTTTTATCTCTAAAATTATTTCGTGTATCCTAGTTGGATCACCATACCCTATCCCTGTTGTTACAAACAATAATTTCATCTTAATTTGTAAAACCTCTCTGCATATTTGCAATGGTTTTTTGCACCAAATTTCTTTGCTCTGAATAGTGCAGGTAAGTATAATGAAAACATAAAGACCCACTGGCTTTTAAACATTTTGATATATTCCAATTTTTGGTCCATGTAACCTGAGATGTCAACATAAACTCTTGGATGAGTTTCATCTTGAATGTTCCAAACTTCGTAACCATATACTGGGTACTTTTTTCTGAAAGTGTCTACAATTTGTAAGACTATTTTGTTTACTGCTCTGTGGTCTGGATGTGGATCTTTTGCTGAAGTACAGTATATTTTTTCTGGATTGAATCTTTTGATTATTCCTTTTATTTGTCTTTCAACTTTTGGTTTGTTTATTTCTCTTTTTAGGCTTGCATCTTTTAGACCTAAGTACATTGTTTCTTTGATTCCAATCATTTCAGAAGCTTTTTTTGTTTCTTTTTTTCTGGCTTTTTTAACATGCTTTTCTTGAAAATGTGGATGTGACATTTCACCATGTGATAGAACTACTTTGATCACTTTCTTTTTTTGTTCTACATATTTTGCTATTGTTCCTGACATTCCAATCGCTTCGTCATCTGAGTGCGCGCAAAATATTAGTATGTTTGGCATATCTTCTATAAGAGGTATTTTGGTTTATATAATTTGTGGCTTGCTAATTTTAACCTAGAATGCTTTGTTTTAAATTAAAAAAAGAAAAAAAGGCTTTATAGCCAAGGATCTATCATTCCTTCAAATACACTCTGTGGTTGCGCACCTTTTACAAGTTCACCATTTACAAAGAATCCAGGTGTTCCAGTGATACCTACTTGTGTACCGTAAGTAAAGTCTGCATTTACATATGCTGTGTATTGTCCAGTTTCTAGACATGTGTCAAACTCTGCTGTGTCTAATCCAAGTTCTCCTGCTAACTGTGTTAAGTAGCCTGGATTAATACTTGCTTGGTTTTCAAATAACCCATCGTGGTATTCCCAGAACATGTCTTGGTTATCTGCACACATTGAAGCTTCTGATGCCATCTGAGCGTACTGATGGAAGCTTAATGGGAAATGTTTGAACACAATTGCTACATCATCACCATATTTTGCTGCTAAAGCATTCATTGTAGCTTCACCAGTTGCACAGTATGAGCATTGGAAATCTGAGAATGCTATAATTGTTACTTTTGCTTTGTCTAAGTCTCCTAACACTGGTGCTCCTTCTATATCAAATGTGTTTTCATACTCTCCTGGATCTGCTGTTCCTGCTCCAAGATCTACTACAACATCTGCTGAACCTCCATCTGCCACTACATCACCTGTTAGTGTGCCTATTCTGTCGCTAATAACATTTAATTGAAATATCATTACAACTATTAGGACTAATTGTATTACCATTAAAATGTTGGGTAATCTTCTTCTTATTGCCATTTATAATTCCTCCCTTAAAAATTGCATTAGATTTTCTTAATCTTGGAAGTTTATATGTTTTTTGTAATTTCAGGAGTCATTGCTTTACCTCCCCCTACAAAACCTTTATATATTTTATAACATATGTTAGAGATATGAAAAGAGGCATAATATTTCTAATAATATTTTTACTAGGCGTAAGTGTTGTTTCTGCTACAGATTGGCAGCAACAAGAAACAGATACTGATCTTGATTTGTATGAAGTTCATATGGTTGATCAAAGACTTGGGTATGCTGTTGGTGGTGAAGCATTTGATAGTGGTGTAGTTTTGATCACTGAAGATGGTGGTGAAACTTGGGAAGAACAATTTACTACAACTGATGCACTTTATGGTGTTTGTTTTGATGATAGGAACAATGGTTGGATTGTAGGTGGATCAAGTTTAGTTTATTATACAAGAGATGGTGGAGAAGAATGGTTACCATTTGAAGTTCCTTACTCAATGGGTTTCTGGGATGTGCATTGTGTTGGTGATGAAGCTTATGCTGTTGGTGATGGAGAGAAGTCTATTATTAAGTTTGTAGGTGAAGGGCATATTCCTTTGGCTGAAGGTTATGTTTTGCAAGGTGTTTATATGGTAGATGAAGATAATGGATATGCTGTTGGTGATGGTGGTGTGATTTTAATGACAAATGATGGATCTTCTTTTGAAAGAGTTGCTAATATTTCAAGAAGTGATGTTAGTGTTGGGTTGAAAGATGTTTATTGTTTAGATATGGATAGTTGTTGGGCAACTGGTGTTGGAAATTATGTTTACTCTGGTGCTCGTGAAAGTTGGAGCCAAGAAGAAGCTGGTACATTGTTGTCTGGATTTTGGGGTATTCATTATGCAAGTGAAGATGAAGCTTGGTTAGCTGGACAGAATTGTATTAGGTATTATGATGGTGAAGATTGGACACAGCAAAGAGCTGTAGTTGGTGGAGCAACATCAAGTAGTATTCCTGTTAACATGATGAGAGATGTTCAGTTTGTTGAAGATGTTGGATGGGCTGTTGGTGATGATGGTATGATTTTGAATTATAGAGAAGAGCCTTTGGTTTGTCCTGATGTTGAAAATGATTGTGAAATGTTTTGGGATGAAGTGTTTGATGAAGTTACTGGATGTTTGACTGAATATGAATGTATTGATGTTGAAGTTTGTCCTGAAGTTGAAGAAGAAGATTGTGAAGTTGGTTACACTCCAATTGAGCTGACTGATTCAAATGGTTGTATTACTGGTTATTTGTGTCAAGAGAATACAGTGTTTGTTGCAGTTGAACCTTTAACTTGTCAAGAAGAGTACAGAGAGTGTTTAGAAGAGTATCCTTTTAATCATGCTTACTGTGATGGAACTTATGAGTTCTGTGATGGAATTGATGAAGTTTTAGAAGATTTCTTAGGAAGTGATGATCACAATGATGCAATTTATGAATTTTTGCGAGTTGATGAAATAACTGATTATCTTCCCGATGAAGAAGCTAACTTGTTTATTATGCAAGAAGATGGTTCTCAGTGGGTGATAACTTTGGCTGTTTCTAAGGCAGGGGGTGTTGTAATTGGTAGTGAAGAGTTAGAAGGTGCTAATTATAATGTTTACTTGGATCAGAGTTTTGTTGATGACTTGTCAAAGTCAACTGATGTGAAAGGTGATGTTAGAGCTGGGTTGAAAGATAAGAGTGTTGTTGTGAAAGCTTCTGGCTTGAAATCAAAAGTTAAATTGGGCTTTGTAAAAGTTCTTTTACTTTTTTCTTAATTTTTTTTTTTTTGAGAAAATTATATATACTGTTAAATTATTAAATAATTATGAAAAATCTTCCAAAAACTAATCAAGTCTTTATTGGGTGGCTACTTTTTGCATTTGGTATCTTTTTTATGCTGTCTTTTTTGATGTTAACTTTAAATTCCAATGCTGAGTTTGATCTTAAAATTCTTCTTTTTGTTGCAGTTTTTCATATAATTTTGTTAGAAGGTGTCTATTATTGGTTAAAAATGAGTAGCAATATTGATGTTAAAAAATTGGTTTATGAGAAAAAAAATGTTTGGACACAGATTGCAGAAGGTTTCCAATATTTTGACCTTTTTAAAAGTATAATAATGGGTTTTGTTGTTGTTGTTCTGTTACTTGCTGTAATTGGGTTTGGCGTTTATAATTTGATAAATAATCCTTTAAGTCTTTCTCAATCATTTTATATTTTTGTTGGCATTTTGTTAGGTTGGTTATTCTTAAGGATTCCTGTTCTTTATGTTTTGAGGATAATTGCTAAACCTCTTAGAAGATTTTTTGGTAAGGCTTTACAAACATATACTTTGAATAGAGATGGTTTTAGTGTTGATTTGAATTTTAAAGATATTCTTAATCCTTCAAAAAAATATGTTGTTAATTTCAAGTTTTCTGAGATTGATGAAATTAAGGAATTGAGTTTTATTGAAGTTAAAACTTTTTTAACATACAAAATAGGGCCTGATGTAGATTTAACTATAAGAAAAACAAAAGATCTGTATAAATATATGAGAGGTGAAATTGATAGGCCTAGTGTTTATACTTTTGGTCCTTCAAGTATTGGTACTAATGTGTTTTTCCAAGGGAAGGATTTATTTTATCTTTTAGTGTTTGACACTAAAGACATTAGTGATTTATTAAATGCTTTTAAACAATATAAGAAAAGGCAGTAATTCTTAATCTTTTTGAAGGGTGTTTTTTAGTGTTGACTGCTTTATTTTGCTTGTTTCCAAAGTGCATTAAAAACTTTTTTTTGTGTTTCGGCTAAATTTTTATCTTTTATTAACAATGCATAAGGTTTTTCTCCAAAACTTAAAAAGTAAACATACTTGTCTGTAACTCCAAACTCTGCTTCCATTTCAACATCACTAAATTTTATCTCAATAGGTTTTAATTTTTTTCTTTCTTGTGCATGTTTTTTTAATTTAGCTGGAACTATTAATTGTAAGTTTATATTTTTCTTAATTCTTGGTGGATGAAATAAATCTAAAAGAAATGCATTCCATTTTTCATATGCTATTGGTGCAGAAGCAATATGCAAGCTGGAGTCAGGAGTAAAATTTTCTATGAATTCAGTGAACATAGATCTTACTCCATTGATACCTTCAAAATATTTGAAATCATTTTCTTTTTTATCTTTAATTTCTATCTTTTTTAATTTAGAAATAAATTGTTTTAGGTCCTTTTTTTGTTGTTCAAGTTCTCTTTCTTTTTCTTTGAATAAAGAGTATAAGCTTTCTGGATTAACTGGCCTAAATATCTTTACATTGTTTATAATTTTAAAACTAACTATTCCTTTGTTAAGCAATTTTTCTAATATCTTGTAAATATGTGAATTAGGTATGTTTAATTTTGAACAAATTATTCCTGTTTTTGCTTCTTGATGTTGTAAAAGAAAGATGTAAACTCTTGATTCTCTTTCTGTTAGTCCTATGCTTTGTAGTTTCTTTGTAAATTCTTCCATTCTACTACATAAGGGTAGTAGGAAGTATTTAAATATGTCTAATTACTCATAAGTAGTAACACTTACAAAAGTGTTAGGAGGAATTAAAAAATGGAAGAAAAGTTAAATGTAGATAAAATAAAAGGAACACTTGAAATATTAATTCAAGAAAAAATTGTTGATACTACTAAGGAGTCTTTATATTCTAAAATAGCATTATCATATATTGATAGAGAAGAATATTATACTGCAGCAGGCCTCTACTTGGAGGCTGGAATGATTAATGATGCAGTAAATGTTTTAATACAAATTGGACAACCCTTTATTGCTGGTAGGATTTACAAGGAAAATGGAATGAAAGACCAAGAGTTGGAATTATATGAGCAGAATTCTGAGTGTGAGGACTATACATTGCGGACAAGAATTTTCTTGTTAAAAAAAGCAGCGATGATGAATGGAGAGAAAGGAGATTTTGCTTCATCTTTAACAAATTATAGAAAAGCATTAAATTTAAGTTATAAAGATGGAGATAGTTTGTCTGATTGGTTGGTAGTTGATACAGCTAAATGTCTAATTGAACTTGATTCGTTAGATGAAGCTTATCAATTGTATAGAGATAGAGCAGTTTTTTTAGAAAGAGAAGGAAAAACATTAAGATCTGCAGAATTTTGGATTTTGGGAGGATCTGAAGAAAAAGCAAAAGAAGTTGTAGATAAAAAAAAGCACCTATTTGTACCAGTATCACCTCATGGTTATGATCGTGGTAAATGCTATAGGAGTATGTCTTTGAATGAATTAATGAGGGAAGTGTATGATGGATCTATTTTAAATTATGAAAGCAAACATACTATTTTTTCTTCAGGTTTTTAATAATTTTGAATTACTTTAAAAGTATTATTGGACTTGTATGGTGGTTATAGGGTGTTTATTTGTGTTGACTGCTGAGTTTAATGAGATTTTTTACTTCCCACAAACTATTAAACATTGATTTAAATGAATCTGCAATGTCTTTAGAATTAATATGGATGCAAGTGAATTCTTCCTTGTATGAAAAAATAAAAGTGTTATTGTCTATTATTAAAATTGCTGAAGGGCTTACAGAGAGTGATTCCTTTACTTTTGTATATTTTAATTTTTTAAAAAATTTCCAGTACTCAGATTTGTAGTCTGAAAATAGCATTTTACACTCTTTTTTTAGAGTGATTCTTTTTCTGTGCCATTTTTTCCAAAAATTATTGAACTTAACTGATTTTGAAGATCTTACTCCCATAATTTTAATGTCTTTGCCTTTTTCTAATTCTTCATAAACTAAAGTTGAGATTCCTCTAAACCCTTTTATCAATGATACTGTTTCTTTTACTTTGGCAGTTTTCATTAAATTATGTAAATCAGGGATTATGTTTTCTAATTTTTTTTCTTGTTCTCTTAGTTTTTTCTCTTTTTCCTTTATGTAAGTAAGTAATGTTGTTGGATTTGCTGCAATGAATGTTTTTACTCCATTTTCTGTTACTATTTTTACTAATCCTTTTTCAATTAATTTGTCTAGAGTTTCATATATTTTCCCACTTGAAACTTTTGCTTCTCTAATGATTTTACTTGCTTTAGCTTTTCCTAATTTTAATAAGTTTAGATAGACTAAAGTTTCATTCTTTGTTAAGCCTGCTTCTTCTAATATTTCTTTCATATTACACTCCACTTGGGGGGAGGTAATATTTAAATATGTTTGGATTCTTTGTTATTACTATTGAATAACAAATAAGGAGGAAATAAAAATGGATAAAAAACAAGATGAACAACAATCGCTAAATGAATTTACTGACAAAGAGAAAGAACAATTTGCTCGTATGAGGTCTTTCATTAAAGGAGGCTTGGTAACATATTTATGTATGGGTGCATTGTTAGTTGTAGCGCCAAATTTCAATACTTTAAATGTAACTGAGTATGAAGGGAGTCCAAATGCTGTAAGGGTAGAAAGAATTGGAAGAGATGCAATTAGGATTGACTCTGATGGTAATGGGTCTTATGAATCTTCACTGAATCAATATTTGAATCGAAACTTTGATAATAAGTCTGATAGGATTGTTGAAACGGAAAGAATTAGAAATCAAGTTGATTGGTATGAACCTTAGACTAGTATTATCATTAGGACATATTCTTTTCATAGCATACCTTTAAAAAGCAACTAAATTTTCTTTTATAAATGGAATATGATATAATCTTTGTTACAGGAGAGCTTTACTTTGATCATCCTTTGTGTGGTGTTGCTATACTGAAAAGGTGGTTAGAAAAGCATGGTTTTACTGTTGGAATCATTGAAAAACCTGTGAAAGAGGAAGAGATTACAAAGTTAGGAAAGCCTAAGTTGTTTTTTGGTGTTACTTCTGGAACTATTGATTCTATGGTTAGAAATTACACTCCTTTGAAAAGGTTGAGAGAGGATGATGATCATGTTGATTATGCTGAAAAGGTTCCTGATCGTGCTGTTAGTGTTTATAGTAATTGGATAAAGCACATGTTCAAAGGGTCAATTATTGTTTTGGGTGGAACTGAAGCTTCACTTAGAAGGTTTGTTCATTATGATTATTGGCAAAATAGGTTAAGAAAACCTATACTGTTTGATACTAGAGCTGATATTATGGCTTATGGTAGTGCAGAGAAACAGGTTTTGGAAATAGCCTCCAGGATTAAGAAAGGTAAAGACTTATTTGGGATTGAAGGTACTTGTATTATTACAAAAGAGTTGTCTGGGAAAGAGTTGCCTTCTTATGATGATGTTATGAATTCTAAGGAAAAGTTTTGTGATATGCAAAACATGTTTACTAACAAAGCTGATCTTATTCAAAAGATTGACAATAGGTATGTTATTCAGTATAAATTTCCTAAGTATACTTCTAAAGATTTGGATGAGTATTATGAATTAGGATTTACTAGGAAAGCTCCTAAAGAGTTAAAGGGTTTTGAATTTAGTGTTGTGACTCATAGGGGTTGTGTTGGTAATTGTAATTTTTGTTCTGTTCGGTTGTTGCAAGGTGATAGGATTATTTCTCGTTCTGAAGAGTCTATTCTGAGAGAGGTTAAGAAGATAACTAAGCTTAGACATTTCAAAGGAAATATTGATGATTTGTCTGGTCCTTCTGCGAACATGTATGGAATGGATTGTAACAAGTGTGGAAGGGATTGTATTGATTGTGATCAGTTGGATGTTAGTAATAAAAGGTTGTTGGGTTTGTTGAAAAGAATTAGAGGGGTTGTTGGTGTTAAGAAGTTGAGTATTCGTTCTGGGATTAGGTATGACTTAGCTTCTCCTGCATTGGTTGATGAAATTGCTAAGTATCATGTTTTTAATGATTTGAAAATTGCCCCTGAGCATGTTAATGAAAATGTTTTGAAGTTGATGAATAAGAATAGGGGTAATCTTAAGGAGTTTGTTAAGTATTTTGCTCGGACTGGTCGTAAATTGTCTTTTTATTTTATGACTGCGCATCCTGGTTCTACAATGGATGAGGCTGAAGAGTTGGCTCGGGTTGTTAAGAGGTTAAGGAATGCTGAGAAAGTGCAAGTGTTCACTCCTACTCCAATGACTGTGTCAACTTGCATGTATTACACTTCAATGGATCCTAAGACTAAGAAGGGAATTTATGTTCCTCATAGTTATGCTGAGAAGAAAAGGCAGAAAAGATTGGTTTTTGGGTAATTCTTTGGTTTGTGTTTATTTTTTGTAATCTGAGTAAATTTACCATACTTTTCTATATGCAATGTGGTGTCTAAAATTAATAGTTGGATCTTCCTTTAATTCTTTTTCAAACTCTACAACCTGCAAACCAAATTCTTTTTCTATACTTTGATCAAAAAGAGCAATTTCAATTTTATATATCATAGCGCTTTCATAACTGATGTCCATGTAAATGCTTCCTATTTCTTTAGATCTGAACCAACTCTTTTTCTCTACGATACTTCCATGTTCTCCCAATTTATATTTTTTACCAGTTTTAGTAGAAAGCCTAGCCAAAAAATTACTTTCAATAGATCTGAATTGAGCCCAAAAACTTTTAATTTTGTCTTCTTCTCTTGTTTTTTCTTTAGCACGTTCTTCTACTACTTTTGGAGTTAACTTTAGATATTCAATTTTATTTCCATACCTAATAATTGGATCTTGTTGTAAATTTTTTTCAAACTTTTTAATTTGTGAACTGAATTCTTTTTCTATACTTTCATCATAAAGATTAAGTTTAATTTCATTTATGTATCTTTTACCAGAACTTATGTAAATATTTCCCACTTTTTTGTTGGGTTTGTGAAAGCTTGTTTTCTCAAAAATATCTCCTCCTTCACCAAATACATATTCTTTACTTGTTTTAGCAGAAAGCTCTAATAGAAAACTATTTTTAATGGCATGGTAGTGATCCCAGAATTCTTTATCCTTTCTTTTTGTTTCTTCTTCTTTTTTAGCTCTTGCTTTTAAATCGACAAAATCTTCTTTAACCATTATTAATATTAAATTACTTAATTATTTAAACTTTTTGTTTTTAGATTGTAGGTTTATTCAAGATTGATAATCTATTATAGAGGAAAATACTTGTTTTGGGGTAATTCTGTTTTTTGTGTTGACTGCTTTGTT
The DNA here is from genome assembly GCA_018653605.1 of archaeon. Lineage (GTDB taxonomy): Archaea > Nanobdellota > Nanobdellia > SCGC-AAA011-G17 > GW2011-AR17 > JABHYY01. The sequence goes on along the minus strand of JABHYY010000018.1, from coordinate 55,921 downwards.
TAATTGAATTTTTTTACTTTGCTTAGATATTTATTATCTATTAGTAAGTACAAACCAGAAAACTTATAAATCATCTTTTTTCAGTAAAATTTAATGGTAGAGGCTCATCTTGATAATGGAATTAGAAGGAAATTAGACCAATTAGCTTTTGTAGATAGAAATGATGAAGAACAGTCACAAAGGTATCGTTCATTGATGACTTTTGTGGGTTTTGTAGAATATGGTACTGATGCTGTTTTACATGCTCGTATTATGAAAATGGCACATGATGAAGTTGTGAGAGGTGATTTTCCAATTGATCAATTTTGTGCAAAATATCAGTTTGGACTTTTTCACGGTAATATATCTGAAATTCCTGTGAGAGTTTTAGAACAAAATGGTGTATATGTGACTGCTCAAGCATATTATCCTCATATACCTGCGGAAAGTAAAACTATCCTTTTTTCTCCAGATTATCGTAATAAATTCTTTGATTGGGGTGGTCCAGTATTGGAGAGGCCCAAATATAAATATGCTTTTCAGCTTATGAATCGAGTTGAAGCACATGAAGATCTTACTGTTGATTTAGAGGATTCAAAATTTTTGAGAGAGGGGCTTAGGTTTGGTGAAGATTTATGGAAGTTATGTGTTGAGTCTTTTGAACACTATGCTCCAAAAGAGATTAATCTAAGTCAACCTGCTCTTTCAGTGGAAGTTATAGAATTAACTCAAAAACTAATAGAATATTATTCTGCAGTAATTGCTGAATCAAAAATAGAAAGATAAAATCTGCGCGGACCGGGATTCGAACCCGGATCGCTGGCTTGGAAGGCCAGAATTCTAGCCGTTGAACTATCCACGCATAGCTTTGTTAGAATTATTCAACCTTTAAAAGATTTACTTTTTGAAAAGTGGCTTTGGACCTGAGCTAGAAGGTTTCTTAACAGGCTTCTTAACAACTTTAGCTGCAGGTTTCCTTACAGGTCTTGTTAGAACTGGCTTAGATTTCTTCTTTGGCAAGTTTAATACAACTACAACAATAATTGCAATTAATACAATAACTCCTATTATTATAGGTACAAGCATGTTACTGCTTCCTTCTTGTACACAATCTTCAGGACAAGATGCTGCTGATTCACCAAATGGATCACAGTAACCATCACCACAGATATAATCTATTACAATTTCTTCTTCATCATTTTCAACATAAGTTACAACTGTTGTAAAATCACCTAAACCAACATCTTCAGTTGTCATATAATAATAATCTTTTTGCTCGTCAAAAGTTCCTATAGAATAAGATAAACCAAATGATTCTGTGCTACCTCTTTGTGAACTTAAAACTTCAGCTGATGTGACTTCATACAATTTAGCTTCTTCTAAACTTTTTTGTGGAATTATTTCTTTTCTTATTAAGTTGTAAGTTTCAGTTTCACCATTGTAGTATTCTATTGTTACTGTTTTGTAAAAACCTTCAACTGTTACATCATCTTGCATTTCTAAAATTTCATCTGTGTCTAAGGAAGTTGGTAGTGAGCTTATTACTTGAAATTCTGTTGTTTCATCAGTGAATGTTATACTTTCTGGCATTGAACTTAAAGTTGATTCAACTTGTGCTAACAATGTATCTTCATCTAAGAAACCAATTTGGTTTTGGTAAGATTCTAATTGATTTTCTTTTGTTTGCATGCTTTGTGTTAAGTCTAGCATGTAAGTCACATAGTATTCCTGATTTGCTTGGTTCAAAAAGGTTTCAAAGTCAGCTAGTGAATTTTCAATTAAAGTTGTTGCATCTAATATTTCTGAAGCATCTAGTACTGAGAATGTTGTGCTTGTTGAATTGCCTTGGAACTCTACAGTGATTGTGTAATCTTTAACTGTTGGTAAGCTGATGTTGAATATGTCTAGGTCAAATTCTATTGTTTCTCCATCTAGACTTTTTGAATTGATTGTGTTTATTTCTGATGTTTCTGTGACTAAGTCATAGTATGTTGTTGTTGATTGTTGGATGCCATTGTATTCGTAAACTACATCTAAGCCTGAGAAGTTTAAGGTTCCACTTGTGAATTCAACTGAGATTGGAACATAACATGTGCTTGTTTTACAAACTCCTGCGTATGGGTCAGTTCCAACATAGTATTTTACTGCAGTTAGTATTGAGGTTGGTGATGTTTCCCATGCGTCAATATCTAAAGTGCTATTTGCTTTTGTGTCATAGTTTGCTGATTGGATAAATATTGGAAAGTTTACATTGTATGTTTTTGAGCAAAGGCTGTCTTCTGTTTTTGGACAGGTGAATGCTGTTGTTGTTTCATTTGAAGTGTCAGTTGGAATTTCGTATAATTGTTCTTCTTCGTCTTCAGTGTCAGCTGAGTAGATACAAACTAAGTAGTCACCTTCAATTGCGTATGCTAATTCTATTTCACATGAACCTTGAGTTTCTGGTAAGTCGCAATTGTCTGATCCACCTTGCCAGCCACTTGTTGGTTGGCCTGTTGGTGCTGAAAGGATTACTGCTTTAATGTCACCATTTGTTGAAAGTTGTGTGTAGTTTGCTGAGATTGTGTAATGTCTTGCTTTTGGCAATGTTACAAATTCACAGTAATAGTTGTCACTTTGAATGTAGCCTGTGCCTTCTGTGCTTGAGTCAAAGTCTTTTGCTATTGTGTACACTGTTGTGTAATTTGTGAAAATTCCTGTGTAGGACCAATCTGTTAAACCTTCGCCACCAAAGTCTATTGTTGGCAATTCTGCTTTTTCAGCTTCAATGTTTAAGGTTACTGAGTCTATGTCAGAAAATCTTGGAATTTGGAATGCTAGGTCTGAGGATGAAGAAATCTTTTTTGATGTTTGTGGGTTTGAACCTGTTGTGTCACCTAAAAGTTCTGTGTAAGTGTGTGACATTTGTGTTAGTGCATCTGTGAATGTTTTTTCGTAAACAGAGTCTACTGTAACTTTGATAGTTTGTGTTGTTTGAATGTTGTTTGTTAGGTATAAAGAGATTGTTCCTTCTGGTTCTGTGTTTTGTGCGAACTTGTCTGAGTTTAGGGTTAGTGTGATTATGTCTTGAGTTTCTGTTGTTATGTTTTCATCTGTTGTTGTTGCTTCCTCTGTTTCATTTGTTGTGTTTGTGTCTAAAGTTGTCAAGCCTGTGATTTCTTGGTTTATTATTCCTGGAGAAAAAATAGTTAAACAGAATACAAGTATTATTATAGTTATAAATAGGGCTCTTTCCATATTACCTCTTTTTAATTAGTTTATTAGGTTTATTTATATAAAAAGGTTTGGTTATTGTTTCTTTGCTTTTTTCCAAAGGTATTCAAATATTTTCTTATTACTCTCTGCAACTTCTTTATTCTTAATTAGTAAAACATAAGCTGGTGTTGTCATAATAAATTGTGCTGTTTTGTTACCATAAACCCAAGTTGAAATTAAAGAAGTTAATTCTTTTGGCATATATCTAAATTCTTCATTTTTTGCAATTTTAATAAACTCACCTTTTGGATATAATATTTTTCCTCTTACTTTTTTCTTTACAATTCTACTTAACCATATATCACAATAAACTGGAATCTCTTCAAAGAAAGTTTGAGCATGTCCCATCATAACATAAGGTTGTTTTGATTCTAAAATATCTCTTAATACTGTTTTTATTCCTTCCTTCCCTTGGTATAACTCTACTTGGGATGTTGTTCTTTGTAATGTACTTAACTTTTGTAATTCTGGAACAATTTTTTCTAACTCTTCTTTTAGCTCTTCTGTTTTATCAATTAATTTATGTGGTGGTGAAGCTGTGAATCTTTTTATTTTGTCTATCTTTATTTCACTAACAAAACCCAGTTTGATTAAGTTGTCAAGTGCTCTGTAAATAGTTGCTTTGTCTATGTTAGTGTTTTTTGATATTGCTGGTGCAGTTGATTCGCCTGTTTTTAATAAGAATAGGTAAATCTTAATTTCATTTTCATTAATTCCTAATTTTTTAAGTAGCTGGTATTGCATGCTTTTTTTAGGGATTTTGAAATATTTAAGGCTTTCTATAGTGGTTCATAATGCACCACTTAGTTTTATATACTGGTGCCGTCACTACTTTTGTAAGGTAATTAGAAAAAATGAAATTAACAAATAAAATTAGACAATTGGCACAAAAACATGCAGGCAAAATTATTTTAACAGGATTAGTAGCAAGCTTTGCATCTGTTGTTGCTATTGGTGAATCTCAGAAAATTGGTTGTCATAGACCAGAGAGGTTAATGGATGGAATGACAAGTTATTGTGCTTATCAGAAAGGAGATTCAACAGTTCTTTATCCTCCATTTATTAAAGGGATGGCACATGGGGGTATTTGGGATTATGAAAGTGATGGAACAGTTGATGCAGTAGGAACATTGGGATACCCAAGAATGCCATATTTAATTATACAATCTGAGAGTTTATCAGAGAGACAATTAGAGCAGAATCAAAATAGATATGATACAGTAATGGCATCAATTAGAAATTCCAATGAGTAATAAATTAATCTCAACTACTTAGTTTAATATTATTAGTTGTTTTGTTGGTTTTTTGAGGTAAAAAATGAAGAAAAATAAACAAGCATTAATTGGAGCAGGAGCTTTAATTTTAGGATTTGTTGGAGGAAATTATTTTCTAGGAGATTATAGTAGTCAATTTAATTCTCTATGTACTCCCTTAATATTTAATGCAACGCGTCTAAAAGAAAGACAATACAGGAGGCTTAAATCAAGCAGTTATTGTATAGATGATCTTAGTATTATGGATAGTCCTGAAACTTTTACTCAGGTGTATGAAGAATGTATTAATCGGGCACTAGAAGGTATTACTAAAATTGATGAAGAATATGAAGAATACTTAAGAGAAAATAACATTTCAGATGCTCAAGTGACAGAATGTGATGAATTTAGAAGAGGCTATCCTTATTTATTTGGATCTATTGTAGGTGCTGTTTCATTTTGTTCAATAATAGGCGGTTTAGGGATTTTAGTTGGTGCTTATAGGAGAAGAAGAGAAACATGAAGTGGTATGTAAGGCCTATGATAGGGGCAGGAATTGTTATTTTGGGTGGTGTTGGGTTACTTAGTGTTTATCCTTTATCTCAAGAAAGAAGTCTTGATAAAACAGTAAGCAGTTATGAAGAATGTTCTTGTTTGAATGAAGATCATTGTGATAATGATGATGATCTCTTATTATTGATGATGGGTTCACTTTTAACTATTGGGGCAGGACTTTATACAATAAGTAGGACTAATTTTGCTGAATATGATAGGCATCTGAGTAGAAGTATAGATTGGGATAGAAATTCTGATCAATCTCTTTGAAGTGGAGTCAATACTATACAGTTCCCTACATAAAAAACTTTATAAGTGGAAGAAATTTTTAGAATGATATGGATTTGAGAGGGTTTTACACAGAGCATTATAAGAAGCTATTTATCATACCTATTATACTAGTTATTTTGGCTTTAGGTGTGTTAGTTATGAACTATGTTCAGACTGGTGATATTATAGATAAAGATGTTTCTTTGAAGGGTGGAATTACTGTTACTGTTTATTCTACTGAGAATTTTGATGGGTTAGAGCAACATTTGATTGATACTTTGGGTGTTGATTTGAATGTGAGGGAACTTTCTGAGTTTGCTTCTGATGTGCAGATAGGGTTTGTTGTTGAAACTAGTGAGGCTGATGAAGAGGCTTTGTTATTAGCAATTGAGGATTATATTGGGTTTGAGTTGAACTCTGATAATTATTCTTTGGAAATTGTTGGTTCTGCTTTAGGTGAGAGTTTTTATCAGCAAATGTTGGTTGCTATTGGTTTGGCTTTCTTGTTTATGGCTATTGTTGTTTTGATTACTTTTAGAAGTTTTATTCCTTCTTTTGCTGTTGTGTTTGCTGCGTTCTCTGATATGGTTATTACTTTAGCTATACTTTCTTTGATGGGAGTTAATTTATCTACTTCTGGAATTGCTGCACTATTATTGTTGATTGGTTATTCTATTGATACTGATATTTTGTTAACTACTAAAGTTTTGAAAAGAAAAGAGGGTAAGGCTGTGGATCGGATGATTGGTGCTATGAAAACTGGTCTTACTATGACTGGTACTACACTTGCTGCTTTGAGTGTTGCTTTCCTTGTTGCAACTTCTTTGGTTCTAAAGCAAATGTTTATGGTTATTGTGATTGGGCTTTTAGTTGATGTTATTATTACTTATGCAATGAATGCGGGTGTGTTGGTTTGGTATGCTAAGAAAAAGGGAGGAAAAGAATGAAGGTTCCTTTTAGAGCTTGGATATTAGTGGCTGCCTTGATTTTGGCTGTTATTGCAATAAGTCCTAACCCTTGGGCTGAAGGTATTGAAGTACAGTCTATTACTTCTGGTTCTGATGCTGATGAGTTTGGTTTGGAGGTTGGGGATATTTTGTATTCTATTAATGATCATGAAATTAATACTTTAGAAGATTTTTATGATGCTACTGAAGCAATGGTGTATGAGGAACAGGTTTTAGTTGTTGAAACTTCTCTTGAAACTACTGCTTATTCAATTACAAATGATGTTGGGTTTGTTGTTGATGAAAATTTAACTATTTTAAATTCAGAGTATTTGGAAAGTGATGCTACACTTATTGGTTTGAATGGTCTTGAGTTTGAAACTAATGAAGATCTTGAAGATTATTTGGGTGAGTTGGTTCCTAAAAATAGAATTTCAATTACAACTGATTCAGGGGAGATTGTATATTTGTCTAGTGAAATGTTGGATATTACTGTTGGTGAAGCTGAAAAGTCTAACTTAGTTCTTGGTTTAGATTTACAAGGTGGAACTAGGGTTTTGTTAGAGCCTATTTCTGAAACTCAAGTTAGTGATGCAGATATTACTGATTTGATTAAAGTTTTGAGTAATAGGTTGAATGTTTATGGTTTGAGTGATATTGTTATTAGAACTGCAAATGATTGGCAAGGTAATCAGTATATATTAGTTGAGATTGCTGGTGTTACACAGGATGAAGTTAGGGATTTGATTTCTCAACAAGGTAAGTTTGAAGCTTATGTTGGAGAGACTTTGGTTTTCGAGGGTGGTGAGGAAGATGTGTTGTATGTTTGTAGAAATGATGGGTCTTGTTCTGGGATAAGGAGTTGTAACCAAATTTCTGGAACTCAGTGGTATTGTCAGTTTGAGTTTTCTGTTACATTGGCACAAGAAGCTGCTGATATAATGGCTGATGCTACAAAAGATCTTGATGTTGTTTATGGTGATAGTGGGTCAAGTTATTTGAATGAAACTATTGATTTTAATTTGGATGGTGAGTTGGTGGATAGTTTGAATATTGGTGAAGATTTGAAAGGTAAGTCAACTACACAAATTTCTATTTCTGGTCCTGGTTATGGATCTAATAAAATGGAAGCTGTTGAAGATGCTTCAGTTAACATGGATCAGTTGCAAACTATTTTGATAACTGGTTCAATGCCATTTGATCTTGAGATTGCACAGTTAGATAGTGTTTCTCCTGTTCTTGGTGAAAGCTTTTTGAAAAATATTTTGTGGGTTGGATTGTTTGCTTTGATTGCAGTTGGAGTTGTTATTTTTATTAGGTATAGAGCTTTCAAAGTTGTTATTCCAATGTTGACTACAGTTTTATCTGAAGTGCTTTTGATTTTAGGATTTGCTGCAATGGTTGGATGGAACTTAGATGTTGCTTCAATTGCTGGTATCTTAGCTGCAATTGGAACTGGTGTTGATCATCAAATTGTTATTATTGATGAAGCTATTAGGGGTGCAGATGAAAGGTTTACAAATTGGAAAGAAAAAATTAAAAGAGCTTTCTTTATTATCTTTGTTGCGTATGCAACTACTGTTGCTGCTATGATCCCTTTATGGAATGCTGGTGCTGGTTTGATTAGAGGTTTTGCAGTTACTACAATTGTTGGAGTTACTATGGGTGTGTTTTTGACTCGGCCTGCATTTGCTGCAGTGATTGAAAAGTTATATGAGAAAAAAGATTAGTGATGTATTTTGTGTGGTGCTATTTTTCTTGGGTCTGCAACTTTTTCCATGAAAACTAATTTTGGTTCTAATCCTCTTTGTTTTAGCTTTTTTCTTGTCCCTTTATCATGATAACCATCCTTGTTTGCTGCAATTTCCATTTCAAAAGTTCTAGTTTGTGCTTCAAGACATATCCAAGACAAGAATCTATTTAATTCTCCTTCTGGGAGGTTTGATTCATCTAATGGAATAAGTGGGCTTATTGAGAATAATCCTTGTAGAGTTTGATATCCTGTATCTTCTTTTGGCTCTGCTATGTAATCTTCTAATGCGTTATGAAATTCACCTATGTTTAAAAAGGGCAAGTTTTGAAAAGTTCTATAAAATAGTTCATAACATTGACTTGAACTTTCTGTTATAAATCTTATTCCTAAAATGTCTAAAAATCTTCTATCTGTTTCAATATTTTGTGTTAATAGATATTTTTTTACCAATCTTCTAAATTTCATTCTTGATTTTGCTGTTATCAATGGTGCTCCAAATTCTCTAACTAATTGTTTAACTTGTGGGTATGCTCTTACTCTTTTTTTTGGATCTTGATTAAGCAAAGTTGAAATGGGTGTTATTCCTCCTGCTACATTGATATAAGTTTGAAATCTTAAATCTGGATGCATTAGTTCCTGTACTCTTCTTCTATCAACTGATCTTAATGATTTGATGCTTCTTTGTAACTCTTCTTCTTTTTCTGCATCATAAACTGAAATCACTTCTGCTGTCTTTACTCTAGTTGTTGGACTTTTACAGCTAGGACAAAAGATCCTATTTCTTCTGTAGATCCTTCTTAGTTCAGATTGACCATGTTGTTTATTGTGATGAATGTGTGTTAAATTTCTTGGGCTTAATACCAATCTGTCTAATCTTGTTTGTGGAAAAACTCCTGTTGCTACAATTGGTGATCCTTTGTGTCCAGGTTTATCGCAATAAAAACCAACTTCTTGTAAATATTGGCTTGTTGTTGGAATGTTTCCAGTAGCTCCTAAGTATTCTCCTAATGTATAATCTGTGATTGCTCTTAGTAATATTTCTGCATCAACTTGAGTTTGTGCTAGATCTTTTCTAACTCCTACAATTTCACTATCTCTATCAATAGCTGGTGTTCTTAGACAGATCTCTCTAGGTGAAAGGTGGTTGTATTTGGTCCATGCTTGCTCAAGCCTGTAAAATATGTCATTTAGTGCGCTCATATCCTATTTTTGGGTGAAGAAATCATATTTAAACCTTTGTAGTAAAGTATTTATATTAGAATGGTGTATATAGTAACAGAGGTGATACTTTATGGCTATTGAAAATCAAATATTATTTATATCTTACATAACTCTTGCTGGTGTTATTGCAATGATTTATGGTTTGAGAAGGATATTTTTGCTAGAAAGGAAGATTGTAAGGTTAGAATCTGTAATCCTAGGTAAGAAACCTGCAAAAAAAAGGCTTTTTAGGAAAAAAACAGTTAAGAAAAAAGTTGTTAAAAGAAAAAAGAGAAGGTAATTAATCTCCTTCGAATTCAACTAAAGTAAATATATCATAATTTTTAATTTTTTCTTTACCTTTTAGATCTGGCAGATCTACTATAAATGCGCATTCTACTATTTTTCCACCTTGTCTTTCAATAAGGTCTGCTGCAGCTCTACAGGAACCTCCTGTGGCAATTAGATCGTCTACAAGTAAAACATTTTCTCCTGGTTTAATTGAATCTGTGTGCATTTCTAAAGTGTCTGTTCCATATTCTAGATCATAAGTTATTCCAATTGTTTCGCCAGGTAATTTCCCTTTTTTTCTAACTGGAACAAAACCTTTGTTTAGCAAGTAAGCTAGTGCTCCTCCTAAAATGAAACCTCTGCTTTCAATACCTACAACTTTGTCAATTTTTCTTCCTTTGTACCTGATTAGAAAGTATTCTAGTGTTTTCTTTAGTCCTTCAGGGTCAGCCAGTAAAGTAGTGATGTCTCTGAACATTATTCCTTCTTTTGGAAAGTTAGGGATTGTTCTTATTTTTCTTTTGATTTCTTCCATAATATTGATTTTTGTTTAGAATTATTTAAAGATTTGTTTAGTAAATTATTGGTTTTATACTTTTCAAATACTTCTTAGCATTGTCTAGTTTAGTCTGACTCTTTGCATAAAGTGTAAATAATATATGTCCTTTTTTCACTTTGTTATGAACTCTGACTCTAAGGTACATTCCAGCTACTTTGTCATCAGGTGCACCTGCGATTCTAGCTAATTTTGAAATTTGTTTATTATTGATCTCTTTTACTTTTCCTGCTTTGGTTGCTTTGTATTCATAAAATAAATCTGCTGAAGGAATGTTTGGTCTTTTTAGTCCACCTTGTGCTATAATAATTTCTCTAAACTTTTTGTAAGCTTTGCCTGAGTCTAGAATATCTAAAACTTTTTTCTTTGGTCTTCTTACTTTTAATAATTTTAACATTTCTGTTGCTAAGAAAACTCCTTTTTCTCTTAGATCATTTGGTCCATCGCCCTTTAGTACTGCAATTACATCTGAACATTCTAGTGCTGGCCCTATTCCTGAACCAACTGGTTGTGTTCCATCTGTCATAACAACTTTTACTTTCATTCCAAGAAGTTTACCTATTTTTATGAAAAGTTTTTTTAATTTTATTGCATCTTTTTTATTTGCAACTTTTGAACCTTTGCCCCATGGAATGTCAATTAAAACATGTGTTGAGCCAACTGACTTTTTCTTTGCCATGATACTTGCAAGCATCATGCCTAAAGGATCAATTGAAAGATCGTGCCTTAGTTTGATTAGTTTGTCATCTGCTGCTGCTAAGTTTACTGCTCCACCCCAAGCCATGCAACCTCCTGTTTTGTTTACTACTTTTTTTATTTTTTTAGTTGAAAGGGAAACTGGTGCTAGAACTTCCATTGTGTCTGAAGTTCCTGCTGGTGAAGTAATGCTTCTTGAGGAAGTTTTTGGCATTTTGTATCCTAGTGCTGCCATGATTGGTACAACTAACATTGTTGTTCTGTTTCCTGGAACACCTCCTATGCAATGTTTGTCAACAAGAACTTTACTTTTGAATTTTAAAGTTTCACCATTGTCAACAATTGATTGTGTTAGTTTTGCAGCTTCTCTTAGTTTCATTCCTTTTGTGTAACATGCTGCAATAAAGTATGTTGTTTCAACTTCAGAAAGTTTGTTTGCAATGATGTCCTTGACAATTTCATTAATTTCTTTTCCACTTAATTCAATTCCTTCTAATTTTTTCTTGATATAATAAATTGATTTTGGTTTTTCTGCTAAATTAACTTCTACTTGTTGTTTTGATTTAGCTTTTAGTGCTTTGAATGCTTCTTCAAAAAATCCTATCTCTCCATTTTTTATTCCCATGCTTGAAATGTCTACAACACAAGTTATTTCTTTTTTTACTTTGGGTCTTTTGATTAGAACTCTATCTCCTGGAGAAAGATCTAACAATCTTGCATCTTTTTGTGTAAGAATTGCTATTAAGGGACCACCTGTACTTAACTTAACCTCTTTTACTTTTAATTTCATTAATTATTTCATGTGTATTTTAGCTTAAATAAGTTTCTACTATTTTTCAAAGAAGATTTCTATTATTAAAATAAATAATACTAAGATAACCGGTCCTATGATTAATCCTGGTAGACCGAATACACTTAAACCACCTAGTACACCTAGCAAGATTATAATGGGATGGATGTGTCCTTTCATTCCAAGCAATTTTGGTTTTACTATTAAATCTAGTAATAATGTTAATACAAAGAAACCAAAGGCTAGCAAAATAATTCCTGTTAGGATTTCACCTTGCATGAATTGGTAAATTGCTAATGGTACATATACAATTGTTGGTCCTATTAATGGTAACAAGGCAAATATTGCGACGATTAAACCAAAGAATATTGGTGAATTTACTCCAATTAAATAAAATCCAATTGCTGCAACCACACCTTCTATAAGTGAAATTGCAATCTCTCCATAAACTAAAGAACTTATTGTTGTTTGAATTTTTTTGATTACTGCTTTTTTGTGTCCTTCATCAATTGGTAAACTTTCTCTGAAATACTTTACTATTTTTTCTCCATCTTTGAAGGAAAAGAAGAATACAAAGACCATTATGAAGAAATTAATAAACATTTGTGGTAATGAGAGCAAGAACTCCGAAGTTAAATCTATAATTGAAAGTACTGCATTTCTTATTAAGTCATTTAAACTTTCTTCTACTTCTGGACTTAAGTTAATATTTAATTTATCTATTAAGAGATCTTTTGCAGTTTGGAAATCTGTGTTGTAAAGGCTTGCTGCTTCTGTGATAATTGTGTTAAGAATGTAGGCTGATGGTACTAGCAAAATTAAGATTAATGCTATTGTAACAATTAATGAACAAATGGTTTTATTTTTTATGTATTTGTGTAACCATCTATATACTGGATAGAAAATAAATGATAAAACTATGCTTGAAAGTAAGGCATTGATGTAAGGGTTAATTATCTTTAAAGTGAAGTAAAGGATAACAACTGCGAATGCTATATAAAAATATGAAGTATATTTGTTTAAATGCATGTGTTTTGTATGGTTTTTATCTTTATTAAGATTTTTGGTAAATAGTATGTTTTGATCTATAGAAATTCTTTTAAAGCTACTTTGCTTGAATCTTATTATGGATAAGGTTTGTATTGGTTTGGTTGAAGATGTTGAAGTTGGGGGAAAAGTTATCAAAGCTAAGATTGACACTGGAGCAAGAGGGAATTCAATATCTAAGTCTTTAGCTGAAGAGCTTGGTTTAGAGGGTTTGGGTAAAACAATTTTAGTTAAGTCTGCTTCAGGGCAGCAGGTCAGGCCTTTGGTTGGAGCTGAGATTGTTTTGAAAGGGAAAAAGTTAGATACACATTTTAATGTGGCTGATAGAAGTCATTTGCAGTATCAGATTTTGATTGGGGTGGAGGTGTTAAAACAGGGTTTTTTGATTGACCCTTCTTTATGATGAAATTAGGTGTTGTTAGTGTTGGAGGTCCGGGAGCTTTATTGATCCTTGAAAGGGCTAAGAAGTATTTTGATGAGGTTGAGTTAGTTAATATTAAAAAATTATCAACAAAGGTAGATTCTGGAAAAGAAGTTTTGTATGAAGGTAAGCCTTTGAAAGGGTTTGATTGTTTATATTTTAAAGGATCTTTTAGGTATGAGTTGTTGCAGTACACTGCAAGTCATCTTTTGGCTGGAACTGTTTATTTGCCTTTGCATGCTTCTGTTTTTCCAACTTGTCATAATAAATTGTTAACTTTGCTTAGGTTGCAAAGGGAAGGTGTTGCTGTACCTGAAACTTATTTTTGTTCTAATGCTGAAGAAGCAAGAAATGTTTTACAGATGGTTAAGTATCCTATTATTCTGAAGACTCCTGCTGGAACCCAAGGTAAGGGCGTTATGGTTGCTGATTCTGTTGAGTCTGCAAAAACTCTTTTAGATGCTTTGGAAACTTTTGGTCAAGCTTTTATAATTCAAGAGTATATTGATACTGGTGGAACTGATATTAGGGCTTATGTTGTTGGAAACAAAGTTGTTGCAAGTATGCAAAGAAAGGCTGGGAAGGAAGAAGTGAGAGCTAATATTCATCAAGGTGGAAAAGGTCTTGCTTTTGAGTTGGATTATGATACTGAACAGTTAGCTATAAAGGCTGCAAAAGCAATCAAAGCTGATGTTTGTGGTGTTGATATTTTACAAGGTGTGAGGCCTGTTGTTTTAGAAATTAATGCAACACCTGGTGTTGAAGGGATAAGTGCTGCAACTGGGAAAGATGTTCCTGATATTGTTGCAAGGTACTTATATGAAAGAACTGTTGAGTTTAGAAAGGAAGAAAAAAGAGATAATGTTCAAAACATTATGGATGATTTGAATGTCCAAAAAGTTGATTCAAAAGAAATATTGGCTAACTTAGATATAAAAATGGGTAGGATTAGGTTGCCTGAAGTTGTAACAAGAATTACAAATTTCAGGGATGGGGAAGAGGTTAGTCTTTTTATTGATAAGCAAGAAATTGCTATCAAAAAGAACAAAGCTGGGAGGTAGAGGAAATGGCAAAATGTCCTTATGTGGATAGAGAGTGTACAGATCAATGTAAAGCATATGATAGCACAAAACCTGATGGTTGTGTTGTTTTGCATCGGATGGACCGAACAAATAAATTATTGAATTTTATTGAGAAAAAAGTTGGGAGGTGATCCCTTTTTTTATTTTTTTTTAATTGGTACCAATTTTATATTTAGCAAATCTTTTAAACACTAGCTTAAAACTGTTTTTTATGGAAAAGAAATGGTATATTGCAATCACTCTATGGTTGGCTTGGACTATCTTGTATTGTTTAGTTAATGTGTTTGTACATGATTCTGCGTTTTATTCGTATGAAACTGTTTTGGATTCTTGGTTCCCATTTATTCCATTTTTCTCTTTGGTTTACATCTTAATGTATTTTGTAATTTGGTTCCCCATTTTTGAATTGAAGGATATGAAAGCCTATGTTTATGGTTTTGTTTCAGTTATTGCATTCACTTTGCCCTTTTTCTTGTTTTTTCCTAGTGAAATTGTTAGGCCTGAGTTTGTTGTGACTGGATTTTTTACTTGGTTAATGAATGTTCTTTATACTGCAGACTTTCCTCATAATCTTTTTCCTAGTACGCATGTTTCTTTGGTGATGTTTTCTGCTTTGGTGTATAATAAGAAATGGTATTATGCAGTGTTTGTTTTGATTGCTCTGTCAACTTTATTTACTAAGCAACATTTTGTTTTAGATGTTATGCTTGGATTGATTGTTGGTACTTTTGGGTATTTAGTTTATGAGAAATTTAAGTAGAGTTTTGGTCAACTAGTGTTTCTAATGAAACTTTTTTTCTACCTTGTGGATGAACTGTTAAATTTGCTTTTCTCCAATATTTTGTAATTGTTGTATGTGATCTTCCTAATTGTTTACCTGCTTTTGAAGCATTTCCTTGAAAAGTTTCATATGCTGCAATTATCCTTGCATGTTCTTCTTTTTCAACTGGGTTATAGTTTGCATGAGGATTTTTTTTATATGTTTTCCTTTCTAAATCTTCTTGTTCCCAATACTTTAGTACTGATGATTTTGAAACATTTAATTCTCTTGCTGCTGCTGCAACCATTCCATTGTATGTTCTATGTGCTTCAATTATTTCTTCTATTTTTTCATCTGTAAAACGTATTACTGGTCTGGGATATCCTCTTAGTCTATAAACTCTTTCTAATTCTTTTTCAGCCCAATATTTTGCTATTGTTGGTTTTGCAAAGGGTAAGTTTTTAGTAGCATCTACTAAATCTCCTTTGTATGTTTCATGTGCCTTTATGATTTTAGATATATTTATTTTACTAATGGCATGAACAGCTCTTCCATCTGCTCTTAATTTCCTCTCTTTTCTTTTAATTTCTAGTCCTTCTGCTCTCCAATACTTTGCTATTGTTGGTCCTGAAAAAGGTAATACTTCTGCAGCTTTTGCTACTATTCCTTTATATGTATCATATGCTCCAACTAATCTTGTTACTTCTTCTCTGTTTAAAGTCATAATATTTGAGAATTTTCATCTATTTAAAAAAGCTTTTGGTTTTGTTTAGTGTGGTTAAATAACTCTTTCTTCTAGCGAAGCTGTATTGTCATTGGGTGGATCAATTGGCAAATTTTCTCTTTTCCAATGTTTTATAATTGTTGCACGTGTTACTCCTAAATGTTTACAAGCTTTGGAAGTATCTCCTTTGTATGTTGTATGTGCCTCAAAGATCTTTTCTATTCGTTCATCTGGTAAACGATTTATTGATTTGTCTTTTTCATAAGCTGTTTCTAATTTTGCTCTTCCCCAATACTTTTTTATTGTTATTGCTGAAAAGGGTAAATCTTGTGCTGCAGCATTAACTATGCCATTATATGTATCATATGCTTCAATTACTCTTTCTACTTCTTTTCTGCTTAAAGTCATAATATTTGAGAATTAAGTTTTATTTAAAAAAGCTTTTGGTTTTGTTTAGCAACCCCATCTTTTGATTGCTGCAGAAAGTTCTGGGTGGGTCTTTGCATATCTTCGTAAAGGTACTTTTTGCATTGATGCTTCTAAAGCTTGTCGCATTGCTTTTGCTCCAGCTATTGTTCCTGATGGATGAGCATGACAACCTCCACCTGCTTGTATTACAACATCATTGCCCATTATTTTTACTAACTTTGGTATGTGTCCTGGGTGTAAACCTCCTGATGCTACTGCTAAACAAGGTTTCATACCATACCATTTTTGTTTTAGAAGTTCACCATGTGCTTTCATATTAGGATTTTCAATTTCTTTTTGAATGTCTAAAGTTGATTGTTTTGATTCTGACATTTTTCCAAGGTATGCAGTTCCAATGTGTAAAGTGTCAATACCTAAAAGTCTTGAAATCTTTGCAATTACTAACATTGACATTCCATTGTTTCCTTTTGTTAGTGCTGCATGCATTGCTCTGTGTCCATGCAGTGGAAGTTTAACATGTTTTCTTACTGTTTGTAATGCTGCAAAACCCATTGTTAAAATATCAACCATTAGGTAATTGCCACCCTGATCTTGCACAAACTTTGCTCTTCTTAACATTTCATCTGTTTCTGCTGTAATGTTTGCTAAGTATAACTTTTTTTCACCTGTAATCTTTTCTGCTTTTCTTCTAAGCTTTTCTGTAAGTTTGATATTTTTTTCAAACTTGTTAAATTTCATACTGGTTAGGTTTTCATCGAATTTAACTGCGTCAAGGCCACCAACCCATGCATTGAATGCAACTTTTGCATGTTGTTTTGCTGTTAAGCCAACTTTTGGTTTTACAATTGTTCCAACTAAAGGTCTTTTTTTTACTTTGGTTATTCTTCTTATTCCTTTGATTCCAAACCTTGGGCCTTTGAAGGATTTTACTTGTGATTTTGTGAAATGGATATCTAGAAGTTTAAGATTTTTTACTGCTTTCATTCCATAAATGTTTCCTGCAATACTAGATAGCATTTGTGGCATGTTTCCGTTTTCAAACAGTTCTTCATGGTAAGCTATCTTTATTATTTTCTTTTTCTGATTTATTGAGTATACTGAAGGTTTTAGTCTCTTTGCAACTTTTGGTGAAAGTGTTACTACATCATCCCATGTTCCTATAGAACTTTCTGCTGCTAGGTGGTTTGATACTGTTTTTAGACTTAATCTGTTAGGTTCTACATAGTATTCAGCAACAAGATCTTTTTTAGAAGGTTTGTATTTTAGGTCTATGTAATCTAACATGTGTTATGTAGAGGGTGTTTTAGTTTATAAATTTTTCAGTAAAGTTTATAAAAAGGGGTGGAATTTCTTGGATTATGAATTATACTGCTGAAGAAATAGGACAATATATGGCTCATTGTATTGGTCTTGCTAAACAAGCTAAAGGGGTTAGAAAACCTTTAGTTGGTGCTCTTGTTCTTTCTCCTGATGGGAACATTGTTGGGGTGGGGTATAAGAAATTTATTCCTGGTACTTCAATGATTATTCATGCTGAAAGAGTTGCTTTAGATAATGCTGGAGAGGATACTATTGGTGGAACTTTGGTTACAACTTTAGAACCTTGCCTTAAGATGGGAAGAAATCAAGTACTTTGTTCTTGTTCAGAATTGCTTATTGAAAGGGAGATTGTTACTGTTGTTTATGGTTTACCTGATAGAAATTGTAGGAGTAATAGTAGAAGTCCTCATAAATATTTGGGGAAAAGGGGTATAGAAGTTATTGCTGATACTGCTTGGTCTGATCGAATTTGGGAGCAACTTCATTAATTATTTTCTAGCACCGAAACCTTTATATAAGATTAACTACTAAAGAATAGTAAAGAGGTGGTAGGAAGTAATATAATGCCACGAAGAAATCCATTTTTATTCAAACCAGAAGAATACTTGTATCTACATAGAGTTTTTCTAAAAGATATGGGAAAAGGTAAATTCTTTACAAATATTAAGAAAAAAGAAGGTTTAGGCCTTGATCAGAACGAAATCACTCATGTTAAAGAGAAGTTTACAGAGTGGAAAGAAAGGAATCCAAAAGGTTTACTTTTTGGATAGAAAATGGTTTGTAAAGCTTTGACTCCTGATTATGTTAATGATTTTTTAAGTATTTTTAGAGCTGGTTTAGATGGTCTTGATCCAATTTATACTGGTGATACTATTGCTAGTGCTAGAGAGACTTATACTGCTGAGCATGTTGAAGGTTTGATGGCTGAAGGTAGGATTTCTGGTTGTTTTGATGGTGATGTTTTAGAAGGAATTTTAGTACAAGGTTATGCTGATGTTCCAGGTAAGGTTACACCGATTGTTAATACTACTACTATCCCTTGGATCATGGCAAGAAAGCCTGGAAATGGTGCAGGTACTAATTTAATGAATTATTGTATAGAAACTGCTAGGGAAGCTGAAAGGAATGTAGATGTTGTTGTCGTTGCTATAGCAAAAGAAAATACTGATGCTATAAGATTTTATCAGAAATTAGGTTTTGAACCAAATAATGACTTTTCAGGTAATAGGGCCTTGATGAGTTTTTTTATAAGTGCAAGAGTTAGGCCTCACCCTGAAGATTGGGATAAACCTGCAGCAAAGCTTTAGGCAAAATTTATAATTATTTTACTTTTTGGATAGAAACTTAGGTAAATCTTTTACAGAATTTAATATTTTGTGAGGTTTTTGTTTTTTCATTTCAGCTCTTGAATTGTGGCCAGTGAGTACTGCAATACCTTTAAGTCCTGCTTTGTTTGCAGCTTGGATGTCGTAAATAGAGTCACCAACCATGTAGCCTTTTTTTATTTTTAGTAATCTTTCTGCTTTGAATAATTCATCTGGTGCAGGTTTTCCATGTTTAACTTCATCATAGCCTATGATTAAATCAAACATTTTTTTGTCAAATTTTGCATGTTTTAAGCTTGAAAGGATTATATCATGTTTGCAGTTTGATAAAATTGCAATTTTGTAGTGTGGTTTTAGCTTTTTTAGAGTTGCTTTTGCACCTGGAATTGGTTTTACTAATTTTGCAGTTTTTTTGAAAACATAGTGGTCATGGTCTGCAACAACTTTTATTACTTGTTTTTTTGTTAGTTCTGGGAATAGTTTGTGAATGTATTCTTTACCATTAAGGCTGAAATACTTTAGCATTTCTTTTCTTGTTTTTTGTGGTAATTTATTTTTTTTAAAAGAAAGTTTGAATGCTTCTAAATGCATTCTTGTTCCATAGATCAAAGTGTTATCCATGTCAAAGCAAAGTATTTCCATATGATAATTCTAGTGTTTTGTGTTTATATAATTTTGGGAAATGTATTTAAAGTTTGGAATGTTTTAGAGAGTTATGAAAGAGCTGTTTGATTCTTTGAAACATGTTGGAATGGATGTAAGAGGTTTGAAGTTATTAGATACTTGCTTTGTTTTTGATATGTTGTCTAGGAATAAAAAGTTGCCTGAGGGTAAATATGGAATTACTTCTTTTAATGTTGAAGAGTTGTTGAAGGTTGGGCATAGGTTGCATAAGCTTAAACATAAGTTGCGAGAGTTTGTTAAGAAAGGTGATTTTGTTGTTGTAGATGTTGATGTTCATATTGGTAATTTTGAGTCTGAGAAAGATTTTGTTCGGTCTGTTGACAATGAATTGTTGAAATTGATTGCTGATGCTTCTGATGCTGTTCTTTTGGCTGTTGCTGTGAAGACTGAGTCTGATGTATATACTAAGGATAAGCATCACTTGTTTACTGTTCCTTTGGAGAACTATTTGAGTAAGTATGGTATTAAGGTTTTGAAAGAGTTTTAGGGAAGTTTTATAAATAACAAATTAAAATTCTCTTTTATGGATGTTACTGAATTAATGCAAGGTGCGAGAAGAGTAAGGGCTGAATTGGATAAGGAAAGTAATGAATTTGTTTATGATCGTCCTATTACAGCAAATAATAGGTTACTTGAAGAGATTGGTGGAGTACAGGTTCAAATTGATATTGCTGATGAACAGGGAACTGTTACAATGCATTATTTAACTTATCACAAGGATCCAGGTGTTTTTGTTGATATTACTTTGGATAGGTTGTTTGTTCCTGGTGCAAAAAAAATTATGGTTTTTACTCCTGGAAATATTCCTGAAGGTTATGCTAATTCTGGTTTGCCTAAGTATATTGAAGGTCTTAGTTAATCATTTTCCTAGCAACTTTTACAAATTTCTTAGGTCTTAGAATTCCTTTTTCACAAATTATTCCTTTAATTAGTTTAAAATTTACTTTTTCGAAAGCATAATTTTTCACAGTGACGCCTTTGGGTGCTTTCCAAACCTCTGTTGGCGACCTTTCTTCAACAATTTCTTTGTGTGGGTCGAATTTCCATAAAGAGCATGCAACATAAACTGGCACTTTTCTTGTTTTTGCAATTATTGCTAACATTTCTGAGCCTACTTTGTTGTAAACTTTGTTGTAAGTGATTGCATCTGCGCCAATAAGCATTATGTCTGCTTCTTTTAGTGCTAGTCTTGCTTGTGCATCTGTGTAGTGTTCAACTTTGATTCTTGCTTTTGCTAAATCTTTTGCAGTTTGTCTACCTTGGAATAAAGGTCTTGTTTCTGTGTTGTGCACTTTTGGTTTTACTTTTTTTAAAATGTCTATAACTGTGCTTGAATGGCAGTGTGTGAAAACTGTGTGTTTTTTCTTTACTAGTTTTGTTCCATATTTAATTAAGTCCTTTTTTGCTTGTTTTTTTTCTCTTAAAACTTGTTTGATCAATCTTTTTGTTTCAGTTTGTGGATGTTTTGCTTTTTTTGCTTTGTTTGTGATATAGTCTAAATAATTCCTCATTGCTGGTTCTGTTGGTCTTGTTGAAAATAACTTTGCTTTTGCTTTTTCTAGCTCTAAAATGAAAGAAAGTTTGTCTTTTGCTTTTGACTTGTTTGCAACTTGTAGAAGTGCTTCAATTGCTGCAGTAGCAATATTTTCTGCACCTTGAATTTTCAATTGTTTGATCTTCCTACAGGTTGTGTTTAAATCCATTATTATATTCCTGGTTAGTAAAGTTTTTAAACATTTTGTCTTCTTATTTGGTGATGGATAAGAAGAAAAGCTTACTTTTGATTGTTTTATCAGTATTTATTGTCGATAGTGGCCAGCTTTTACTAAAAAAAGGTTTGTTAGATTTGGGTGCTTTAGATTTTGCTGGAAATCTGTTGGGTAGTTTTATCTTAGCTTTTACTAATCCTTTTGTTCTTTCTGGATTGGTTTTATTTTTCTTGAGTTCTTTTGTTTGGTTGATAGTTTTGTCCAAATCGAACTTGAGTTTTGCTTATCCTTGTTTGAGTTTGGGGTATGTTATTGTTAGTATTTTGTCTTGGTTTTTCTTTAATGAAAGCCTTTCAGCTCTTAGATTGGTTGGGTTGGGTGTAATATTTATGGGGGTTTATTTTATGTCGAGAACATGATATACATCATACTATTATTGGTTTCTGTAATTTTGGGTGTGTTAGCTCAGCTGTCATTGAAAGAAGGTATGGTTAGGGCTGGAGTAGAAAACTTGTTTAAAGATTTTTTTAACAATTTGAAAAAAATATATCTTAATTGGTTTGTGATCTTTGGGTTTTTAGCTTATGGTGCAACAACTTTGCTTTGGATTGTAATCTTGAATAATTTAGAACTTAGTTTTGCTTATCCTTTTGTTGCTTTGAATTACTTTTTTGTGGCTTTGATGTCAAAGTTTGTTTTCAAAGAGCACATTAGTGTACAAAGATGGGCTAGCATAGGAATAATTCTACTTGGTGTTATAATGGTTGGTTTAAGTTAAAAAAAGAAAATTAAATCATTTGAAAGTTTTCTCTCAAAAACTGTATCATGATTTGGTTTCCAGCAATCTTGTAAACTTCGTAAGCATTGTTTAATTGTTCTTTTTGTAAGAAAATGTCTCCAACTTTGTTTAAATTTTCTAAAGAGCCTGCTAACTCAAATGCTTTTGCTGCAAGAATTAATTGGTCATGTTTAACACACAAGCTACCAACTAGACTTAACTTTTCATTATTTCTTAAGAATTTGAAAACTTCAATTGCAGATTCGAACTTTTCCCTTTTTAAACATTCATCTCCAACTAAAAGTAATTTTTGAGTGTCTTCAACTAATTGGAATGCTTTGATTGCATCTGTCATTTGACCATCTCTTAGGCAGGTTTCACCTACTGCTAATAGTTTGCTCTTTGCTTCTGCTTCTTTGTAGCATTCAATTGCTTGTGAGAACATGTTCATGTTTTTGTAATTATCACCAATTTCAATTAGTTTTGGTTTGTTTTTTGCCCTTAGGAATGCTTCAATAGCTTCTTGAGTTCTACCTTTTTTTACAAGTTCTTCAGCAACTGCATTCAAAAGCGAAGATTGCATGTGTTCAGGGAACATATTAAGACTAACACTATCTAAACCCTTTTTAAGTAGGATTGGTACCATTCTTTTGGCTGTGTCATCATGTTCATTAGAATATTCATTTACTAATTCTGAGACTCTCTCTCTGATTTGTGGGTCTAGTTGTTCTTCCATATTAAGATAAGATTAGTCTGTTCGCTTTAAATACTTAATTATAATCTAAAAATGTTGTTTTGTTATACTCTTTTTTAGTTAACTATTTAAAGAGCTAAGTTTTTGATACGGCTTATGGAAGAAATTCAAAATAATATCGAAGAAGATCATCAAGAAGCTGAAGGTGACTTGATGTATGAGGCACATGCAAAAGTTGATGCTTTAATTGATTTACTTGTTAAAAAAGGCATCATTAATGAAGAAGAGTATGATAATGCAGTTGAGAAATTGTTGACTGATTTAGAAGAAGATGATGATGAAGAACCTGAAGAACAGAGTGGTTGTTGCTCAGAACATTCAGCATCTTGTGAATCAAGTGAACAGAAACCTGCAGAATCAGGTTGTGGATGTGCTTCTCAAAGTCCTAGTAATTCAGGATTTTAATTTTTTTTATTTTTTATTATAAAATAAGGAGCATTAATTGCCCCCTAATACTTTCTCCATGTACGCCATTGGTTTAATGTCTGTAATGGTAGTTTTGTGAACCAACCACTTCTTGTCTGTACTCTGAAACCAAGAGTTTTCAATGACTGGTTGTCTTTCCAAATCTTTTGCTTTTCTTTCAGATATTTCTACTGTTTCTTCCACTTTTATCACCTCTTTTTTTGTAGGTCTATGACCTAAATACTAATTTGGTAGCATTTTTTATAATAACAATGTAGAAAAATCCGGAAATCTTTCAGGTTTTCCGGAAATCTTTCAGAAATCTATTCGTTCCAGTCTACTCTGGTGTTTTCTCTTTGTGCTTCTTTGTGTGTAAAACCACCACTATTGTATCTAGCTTTTAACTTTGCAATATTTTCAGCTAAAACCTCATCAAAGTCCCAACCATAGAAATTGCAAATCATTGCAGCATACCATAAAGTGTCTCCAATGTTTTCTCTGATTCCTTTTGTTTGGTCATTTTTGTGTGTAACTGTTTTTTTAATACAACCTGCTACATCACCTGCTTCACCTGAGATGCCTAAACCCCAGCTCATAATCTCTTTATGTGGGCAGTCAAAGTTTTGTGCTGTGCCTTTACACAATTCTTGATATTGTTTTAGATTTAATTTTTCCATTTTTGTTTTGATTGTATTACTCTATAAATGTTTTTCTAGGTTAGAAAAGTATTAATGTATGATATTTTAATTTTAGTTTATGAAATGGTTGTATACTTTGATATTGTTTGTTTTTCTTTTGAGTGTGAGTGTTAGCTTTGTTGCTTTTGATCCTGGATTTTATGTTTCTGAAGGTGTTGATGGGGTTGAGGCTAAGAATGTTATTTCTTTTTTCTTTTTTGGTGAGTTGAATGAAGGGTATAGTGATATTGAATTGATTCACATGGAGGATGTTAGAAATTTGTTGTTATTGAATGTATTTTTGTCTCTTTTGTTACTTTGTTTCTATAGAGAGATTTTAAGCTCTGATTTGGTTGGTTATAGCTTGGGTGCCATTGGTTTGGTTGTTTTGATTGCTGTTTTTGGATATTTTAGTTTTGATTGGTTGTTTACAACATTTCATGAAGTGTTGTTTTTCAATGATTTCTGGTTGTTGCCTGCAAATTCTAAATTGATTACTATTTTTCCTTTGGATTTTTTTGTCCATGCATTTTTTCAAGTTATTTTGTATGTTTTAGCTTTTGGTTTGTTGTTTTTTGTTTTAGGGTTACATTTAAAAAGGAGTAAAGTCTAATATATTTAGAGGTGGTTAATTTTGGTTAAGAAAAAAAATAAAGCTGGTTGTAAGAATTGTGGATTGTTTTGGTGGGGTATTTTAATATTAGCTTTGAAGACCTTTGGTTTGGCTTTTTTAGTGCAAGGTGTAGTTTTACAATTAGGCACTGGTGTTCTGTATAGTGGTTTGTTTCATTATGCAATTGGATTGGTGTTCATTATGCTAGGTTGGCATACCAGAGCTATTGCTAAAGCAAAGCATAAGTAGATAGTAAAGCTTAAATAGTGCTTTTGAGTTTTGATAGGTATGAAAAAAATTAATGTTCGTATGACTCTGGAAGTTTTAGGTGCTCCTAAAGAGCATGTTGAAGAAACTCTTAGAAAGATTTTAGCTAAATTCAAAGAAGAAAAAGGTTCTGTTATTACTGATTTGAAAGTTTTTGATTGTGAAGAACAAGATAATAAAATGTGGAGTACTTTTGCTGATGTTAGTTTTGATATTGAAAATTCTAAGAAGTTGATGGATATTTGTTTTGATTATATGCCTTCTTCAATTGAAATTATTGACCCTGCTGGTTTTGAAGTTGATTCTGCACTTTTTGGTGAAGGTTTAAATGATATGCTTGCTAATTTGCATAAGTATACTATGGTAATTAAGAAGCTTCAGTCTGAAAACATCTTTATGATGAAAAAGTTAAAAGGCGAATCAATTTAATTTTTTAAAAAGTAAGAAAATTAAGGTTTAAACCTTTCCATTGTTCTTGGGAATGGAATTGCATCCTTAATGTTATCAAGACCACAGATCCATGAAATAACTCTTTCTACACCCATACCATGTCCTGAGTGTGGAACTGAACCATATTTTCTTGAATCAAAGTACCATTCATAGTTTTTTGGATCTTCACCTTCTGCTTTTAGAAATTTTGTCATTGCTTTAACATCTAGGTCTCTTTGTGATCCTCCAATGATTTCACCATAGCCTTCAGGTGCAATTACATCCAAGCATAATGCAACTTTTTTTTCTTTTGGATCTTCTGGTTTATAGAATGCCATGATCTCTTTTGGATACTTTGTAACTATTACTGGAACATCAAAGTTTTTACTTAGGTTGTCTTCTTCAACTGTTCTAAGATCTTTTCCCCAAGGTACTTCCATATTTTCTTTCTTTTTTAAGAAATCTAAAACTTCTGTGTAAGTCATTCTTTTGAATTTCTTTTTTACAATAGGTTCTAGTTTGCTAATATCTCTTTTTAGAATTTCTAATTCTGCTTTATTATCTTGTAATACTTTCTTTACTATATGTTTTAATAATTCTTCAATGTCATCTTGCATTTGATCAAGGTCCATCCATGCTGCTTCCATTTCAGCCATCCAAAATTCACACAAGTGTCTTGATGTTTTGGATTTTTCTGCTCTGAATGTTGGTCCTATAACAAACATTTTTTCTAAACCCATGATGAATGCTTCTGAGTATAACTGTGCTGATTGTGAAAGGAACATTTGATCTTTGTAATATTTTACTTCAAATAGGGTTGATCCTCCTTCACATTGTGTTGGTTGTAATACTGGTGCTGTAAATTCGTAATAACCTTTGTTTGTGTAGTGTTCTCTGAAAGCACTTAGAATTGTGTGTCTAATTTTCATGATTGAAGTCATTTTTCTTGATCTTAGCCACAAATGTCTGTTGTCTGCTAAAAATTCTACTGAGAAATCTTTTGCTATTTTGTAAGGTTCTCCTAAATGTACAATGTTTAAACTTTTTACTTTTATTTCATAACCACTTGGTGCTCTTGGTTCTTTTTGAATATCCCCTTCAATCTCTATTGAAGATTCTATGAAAACTTTGGTTGCATCTTCAAATGCTTTTGATTCTTTTTCAATTACACACTGAATTACATTATTGGCATCTCTAATTATTAAAAATACTTGATTGGATTGTTTTCTTTTTCTGTAAACCCATCCTTTGATTGAGACTTTTCCTTTGCCTTTATCTAGTGCTTTTTGTATATCCATTGTATGTTTTATTTTGGTGTTGAAGTTTATATAGTTTTTTGTATAAATCTTTATAAGTTTGGGAGGTTTGTTTCTCTTTATGGTGAAAAAAGTTCACAAACAAATAAGATTTGAAAGAGATGGACTTTGGCATATTCTAAACTCTGGGGTTGTTGATACTGAAGTTGGTAATCCAAAATATACAAAAAGTGGCGAAACTCTCAGGCCAGATCAGGTAAGATTAAATCAATCACTTCATTTAGGTCAAAGAACTTTTGATAGGGAATCTGTTTTAAGTGACATTTACAAACTTGTTGATGTTTTAATGGATCAAATTCAATATCCTTTTTTTGCATTAGAAGTTACTGAGGATGTTACACATTCTGATTTTAGAGGGATGGGTGAGTGCAATCCTCGTAATGTTTTATTAAACCTTTATTTAGAAGGGTAAGTGTATAAATCTTTATAAGTTTGGGAATGATTCTTTGTTTTATGGCAGATCCTATACAAGTTATGTTAATTGATGGTGCTTTTAGGCGAGTTACTGGTTACAAGGGCATTGGAGGTCATTCTTTTGAAACTTTATTGGCTGATGAAGAAATTCCTATTGATAGGTTGACTCAAGTTGATTCTTCTAATTTAGAGGTTGGTGCTATTTCTGTTGCTTATGCTACTCAACTGGCTGAGAGGGGAGTTGAGGAAGCTAAATTTAGAGGAGTTTCTTATTTTTCTTTAGTAATGACTCCTTTTAGTTTGTCTGATCGTAATACCACTACTATAAGGAATGATCGTGCGGGCCTTGCTTATAATTATTATAGGTTAAAACCTGAAGTTGATTAAAGATAAGTTTTATAAAACAAAGTTAGTTTTTGTTCTATTATGTTTGAAATTAAAGCTAAATCTGGTAAAGCTCGTGTAGGTGAGCTGACTGTTAATGGTAAGAAGGCTGAAACTCCTTTTTTTATGCCTGTTGCTACAAAAGCTGTTGGTAAGTTTGTTTCTTCGGATGATTATCATGCTGTTGATACTCAAACTATTATTACAAATGCTTTTTTGTTATCTTTGGAAGAGAGGTTTGTTGGTCCTGTTGGAAAGTTTATGGGTTTTAATGGAATGGTGTTTACTGATAATGGTGGGTTTCAGATGCTTAGAGAGAATTTGTTGTTAGATTCTACTGATTCTGGTGTTAATTTTAAAAATCCTTACACTGGAAAAGAGGTGTTTATTAGTCCTCGAAGGATTATGGATATTCAAGAGAGTGTTGGTGGGGATGTTATCATGGCACTTGATTGTGTTTTGCCTTTTGGTAAAAGCAAGGAAGAGTTTGCTGCTGGTTTGGAAAGGAGTTGTTTGTGGACAAGGAAGAGTAAAGAGTGTTATAGGGGTAAACAATTGGTGTTTGGGATTACACAAGGTGGTGTTTTTGAAGATCTTCGTAAGCAAAGTTGTGAGTTTGTAAAAGGTTTAGATTTTGATGGTTATTCTATTGGTGGTTTGGGTATTGGTGAAAGTTCTGAACAAATGTTTAAGATGGTTGATGTTTGTGTTTTAGAACTTGAGGAGGATAAGCCTAAATATTTAATGGGTGTTGGTGATCCTAAACAGATTTTGGAGTGTGTTTCTCGTGGTATTGATGTTTTTGATAGTATATTACCTGCAAAGCATGCTAGGCATGGTTATCTTTTTACTTGGGATGGTGTTTTGAATATTAAGAAAGCTAGTTCTGTTAATTCTACTATTGATTGTGATTGTGTTGTTTGCAAAACTTATTCTTTGGAGTATTTGCGTTATTTGTTTAAGAAAAAAGATTCTGTGTATATGCGTTTGGCAACTGTGCATAACTTGCATTTTATGGCTTCTTTTATGACTAAGCTTAGAGAGGCTATTAAGGCTGATAAGTTTTCTGAGTTTAGAGAAAAAGTTTTAGAGAAATATTAAGGTGTTAACCTGTCAGGATCTCTAGGTACAAAGCAAGCTTCTCTAATATTGTCCAAACCAAGCAAATTTTGTGTAATCCTTTCCATGCCTAGTCCACAGCCTCCATGAGGTGGTGCTCCACACTTGAACATTACTGCATAATCTTTCATGTCATCAAGCTTAACATCTTTTTCTTCTGCTTGTTTTTTTAGAATATCATAATTGTGTTCTCTTAAGGAACCTGTTGCAATCTCGACACCTCTTAACAACAAGTCAAAACCTTTTGTTCCATCACCATTCTTTACATGATAGAAAGGTCTTTTTGACCATGGATAGTTTGTTACAAATATTAAATCTGATTTATATTTTTTTAATACTAATTCACCAAGCAGTTTCTCAGACTCTGGATCAATGTCGTCAGTGATTTTCTTTCCCTTTTTATTTAACATATCTCTTACCTCTTCAAAAGGTACTCTTGGTATTTTAGAAGGAACTTTAACTTCTGCTTTAGTAGCTTTAACTAACTCTTTGATGTATTCTTCTGTAAAGTCCATTAACTCATTTTCATCTGTAACAAAAGCCATTTCAAAATCTATGCCAATAAATTCTGTTACATGTCTTGTAGTGTTAGAATTTTCTGCTCTGAAAATTGAGCCTATTTCAAAAACTTTTTCAAAACCTGAACAAACCATCATTTGTTTGTAGATTTGTGGGCTTTGTGATAAGTATGCTTTTGTGTTAAAATATTTTATTGAAAACATTTCTGCACCTGATTCAACTCCAGCTGAAGTCATTTTTGGTGTTGCAATGTTCATGAAATCATTTTTCATAAAGAAGTCTACTGTTGTTTTGTAAATTGTGTTTCTAAATTGGAATATTTTGTTTATCTCTGGCTTTCTTAGGTCTAAGAACCTGTTGTCCATTCTTGTTGATAGGTCTGTGTTAATGTCACCTTTTTCTACAACTTGGATAGGTAGAACTTGTGAAACTTCACCTAGGATGTTAAGATCTTCAACTGCAACTTCATAACCTTGTTTTGCTATTTTGTTTGCAACTACACTTCCTGTGATTTCAACCACTGTTTCTGGGTTTAATGTTTTAACTTTTTTGAACAATTCTTCATTGTCACTTGTTGCTACACATTGAATTATTCCTGTGTAATCTCTTAATATTAGAAATTTAACTTTTGCTAGGCCTCTTATTTCGTGTAACCAACCTTTGACTGTTACTTTTTCTCCTACTTTTAGATCTTTAATGTATGTTCTTGCCATTGGTGATTTAGAATTTGTTAAAGTATTTAAATATTTGGTTAGAATAAGCTCTCTTCTTCATCTACTTCTTCACATATTGCTCTGCCTAAAGCTTTTCTTATATCCATTTTAATATAACTTGCAACTTTTCCTGATAATCTAACTTGTAAATCATCTGAAGTTTGAATTATTTCTATTACAGTTCTTCCTTCTTGTCCTATTCCATAAACATTGCCTTTTTCAGTGTCTTCAAGTGAAATACCATAAGCTGTGGCTATCTCTCTTGCTCTTTCTTCTGTTGGATATCGTACAATTCCTGATTGTGGCCTTAGTGTTGTTCCTACCATAGTATTTTTGGCATTTTTTCTCTTTTTAAGGGTTTCGAAATGCAGAAGTTTTTTAAATTGGTGATCTTTTGAATAGCTAATGGAACCTATTGTACATATATTAATTCCTTTGGTATTTTTGTTGGCAATTTTTTATAAATTGGATAAAAAGTATGTGTTTTATTTGCTTCCTTTGACTTTTATTATTGACTTGGATACTTATATTCCTGGTACTCACAGGTATTTGTTCCACAATTTGTTGTTTGTTATTTTGATTTCAACTATTGTATATTTTGCTTGGGATAAAAGAGCTTATTTTGTGTCTTTGTTTTACTTGGGTTCACACTTAATTTTGGATTTTGCTGAGCCAGGTGTTGCTTTGTTATACCCTTTAGTGCAGAAAACATATTATTTGGTTGCAGAAATAACTTATTATTCTGGTTGGGATTTGAATCTTTGGTTTGGTTCAATGTCAATAACTGAGTTGCCTACTGATTATGTTGCTTATTATTTTACAACCTATGCTGCATTGTTCTTAATATTGTTAGGGGTGTTGTTGGTTGCAAAGTATGGAAAGGATTTAAAGAAGTTTTTTAAGGATTGACATTGCTTTTTGTCCATCTACTTTGCCCTTAAACTTTTTCATAACATCACCCATTAAGCCACCTATTGGTGCTTTTGGATTTGCTTTTACTATTTTTTTGATTTCTTTTTCTAAGGTCTTGTCGTCAATTGTTTCAAAGCTTTTCAGGTTAATCTTTTGTCCCTTTACTTTTTTTACTAATAGATCTAATACTGCATCTTTTGAAATCTTGCCTTGTTCTAAATAGGTTAAAACTTCTAGGAAATCTTTTTCTGATAATTTTGATTCTAAATTAAACCTTTTTTTAATCTCTTTTGGATAATTTATTAAAACATCTGCAATAAAATTGTTATCAAGTTTTAGTTTGGTGTAATTTTTTAAAATGACGCCAGTTTTTACTATTTCTCTAGCTAGTTCTGGCCTCAGTTTATACTTTTTTTCATATCTTAATGTTTTTTCATCTAGTAATTCTGGTAATTTTATTTTTAGTAGCATATCTTTTGTGATTGGGATTGTTGGTATGTCTGTTTCAGGATACATTCTTGCTGCACTTGGCATTGGTCGCATGAATGAGGTTGTTTTGTCTGGGTTAAGTTTTCTTACATGTTTGTCTTCACCTTTTGTTTTAACTTGTCTTTTTACCTCATCTTCAACAATTTTTTCCATGAATTTTAGTTCTTGAAATCCTTTTAGTTCAACTCTTGAATGGCCTTTGATTGAAACATTAACATCTTGTCTTATTGTTCCAATGCCTCTTTTTGCTTTTCCTGTTGATCTCAGAATCATTCCAATCTTTTCTGCTACTTCTTTTGCATGTGTTGCATTTTGAATGTCAGGTGCTGTTGCAATTTCTAGTAAAGGTACTCCTAGTCTTGCTAAATCATAAGTTACTTCATTTTTTTCTTCTTTAACTTTTTTTGCTGCTTCTTCTTCTAACATTAATCCATCTATTCCAACTCTTCCTTGTGTTGTTTCAATGTAACCTCCAACTGCAACTAGTGCTGTTCTTTGGAATGCTGAAACATTTGAACCATCAACTATTGTTTTTCGCATGAACTGTACTTCGTCAACTGGTTTCATATTAAGTAAAAGTGCAACTTCTAGTGCTGTTTCTAAAGCTTGTGGGTTTACTGCGTGTGGTGGTTCTTCATCATATTCTACAAGACATGAAGAGGTTTCTCTTGCTTGGTATTTGAAAACCTTATCTTTTTTCATTTCTGTTTTTGCTGCTTTGTCTGTTTTGCCTGATTCTCCAGCTATTGCTCTTATTTTTCTTTCAAAGAAAACAGTTGGTTCCTTGTCATGTACAATACAAGGGCAGTTACAGAATAATTTTCTTCCATCTAATTGTTGATGGCATTCAATTCCACATTTGAAACCTAGCTTCTTATAATCCATTTGTATATTTAATTGATTTATGTATATAAATGTTTAGGATCTATCAAATTCATTAATATAAATGTCATCAAAGTCAAATTTATAACCAACTGTTTCTCTTAATTGTAAAAGAAAGTTTGTAAAATTTTTCATGTTAACTATCTCTTCTGCTTTGATATTCAAATCATTATCTCCTGTTTCAACAAACCTTCTTGCCATTTTTATTCCTTCAAAATAAATTTTATTTGATACTTCTGTTGGTGTTATCACTTGCATTTGGCTTACTTTATAGGAAACGTTAACACTAATTTCTATCAAGACTTTTTTTGAAATAACTCTTTCTTTCTTTTTAATGTAAATTGTACTTTCTATTACTCCTTGGTGAGGTTTATGATTTAGATTATAACTCACACTAAATTTGTTTCCAACAAGTGATTGAAATTTTGTTTTAAAATCTTTGTTAATTTCATGAAGTGCATTTTGTGCTTCAATTTCTGAGATTGGTATATTCATATTGTTCTTACACCCTTTAAACTTTAAAATGTTTACTGTTCTATCATAATCTTTTTAAAACCAAGAATATGTTTAACTTTGTTAATGATAGCTTTCAAAAATCGTGACATTATTTCTATCAAGGATTTCTCTCGACAAGATGTTGAATATATACTAAGAATTGCTAAAGAGATGGAGCATAACAAGGCTAAGTATAAAGAATTGTTAAAAGGTGATGTTGTGACTTTGGTTTTCTTTGAATCTAGCACTAGAACAAGGTTGAGTACTTATATGGCTGCACAGAATCTTGGTGCTACAATTCAGCCTTTTCTTTACAGTGATGGTACATCTGCAATAAAAGGTGAAACTTTGTCTGACACTTTAATGATGTTAAAGAAGTATGGGGCAACTGTGGTTGCAATAAGGCATCCTTTGGAAGGGTCTGCTCAATGGGCAGCTGATGTTTTAGATGTGCCTGTGGTTAACTGTGGGGATGGTGCGCATGAGCATCCAACCCAAACTTTGTTAGATCTTTATACAATTAATAAAGAAAAAGGGAAGTTGGATGGGTTGTCTATTACTTTTGTTGGAGATTTGAAGTATGGTAGAACTGTTCATTCTTTGGTTTTGGCTTTTACTAAGTTTGAAAATGTTGAGTTTGTGTTTGTTTCTCCTAATGTTCTAAAATTGCCTAGCTATATCAAAGAGATGTTGGATGAGAAAAAGATTGTTTATACTGAAACTGAAAAACTTGAAGAGGGTGTTGATTCTGATGTGTTGTACATGACTCGAATTCAAGAGGAAAGGTTTGGGGATAAGGCTGAATATGAGCATGTTAGAAAAGCTTACAGTTTGAAACCTGAGCATTTGTTGAATCCTAATATTAAGGTGATGCATCCTTTGCCTAGAAATAAGAGGGCTATTGAGATTGATCCTAGTGTTGATGCTTTGCCACAAGCTTGTTACATGGGGCAGGCTGAAAATGGTGTTTATGTTAGGATGGCTCTTTTGGGTTTGGTTAGTGGTAAGTTGGGTGATGGTGAGGAGTATAAACCTAAAGTTAATGTTGAAGGTGAGTTTGAGTTTAAAGAGATTAAGTGGAAGGATAGGGAAAGGAAAAAGGGTGGTTACTTAGTTTGGGAGATGGAATCTGGTACTGCTGTTGATCATTTGAAACCTAATACTGCAACAAAGATTAAAGATTTGTTGGGGTTGCCTGAAAATGTTACTTGTACAATTGGTGTGAATCTTCCAAGTGGTAAGCAAAGTTATAAAGATCTGTTGAAAATTTGGGGTTATCAGTTGAATCAAGAACAGATGCAAAAAGTTGCACTTTTTTCACCAAATGCTACTATTAATTTGATTTCTGAAGATGTTTTAAGAAAAACTAAAGTTGTTTTGCCTAAAGTTTTGACTGGGATGGTTGTTTGTGATAAGCCTCATTGTATTTCTAATCCAAAGCACTATGAGTTTGTGCCTTCAAAGTTTATGGTTGATGGAGAGAGGTTTATTTGTCATTATTGTGGTAGAAAGAAAGTTAATGGTGTTTTATAGGAAGTTTTATTAATTTAGTTTTATTATTATACTTTAATGAATAAATTTAATCAAATAAAAGAAGAGATAAAAAATACTATTAAAAATTCTAAATCTCCTGGAGATTCTGAACATTCTATTATTTGTTTGAAATGGTTATTAAAAATTAATTCTAATGCTACTGAAGAAGCTCAAATTGCTGCTCTTGCTCATGATATTGATAGGGCTGTTGATCCAAGAGTTTTATGGAAAGAAGGCAAGGAAACTTATGCAGAATATAAACAAAGGCATGCAGCAAGAAGTTCTGAATTAATTGGAAACATTATGAAAAAGCATGGTTATAGTGAAGAATCAATTAATAAAGTTAAAAAAATGGTAAAAAATCATGAAGTTGGTGGGGATGAAGAAACAGATCAATTGCGTGATGCAGATAGTATAACTTATTTCGAGCTTAATGTTTTTAGTTATCTTGAGGAAAGAGGGTTTGAAAAAACTAAAAATAAAATAAAATTTATGTATGAAAGAGCTTCAAATAGGGCTAGAGAATTAATTAAGGAGTTGGATCTTTCTCCTGAAGTAGATAAAGTTTTTGAAGTTGTTCTAAAAGAATTATAGATAATCTGTGTTTAATCTAGTATTAATTTCACCTTTTAGATTTTTAGTTAAAAGTTTCTTAGCTTGCTTTGGATAGCTACCTAACAACCAGCTTAATTTAATGAATGCTGTTTCTGGCAACATGTCTTCGCAGAAAATGCAACCAATATCTGCTAATCTCCTTAAGTTTGTGTAAACATGTGGGTGTACTCTTCCATACAAGCATTGTGATGTAATTGCAACAATTCCACCTTTTTTTATGTAATCTTTTAGAATTTTGTAATTCTTAAGGTTGTCCTTGCCTAAGTTTGTTGGGCCATGGCCTAGACCTGTACCTTCTATAACTATAGCTTTGAAATTTTTAGTGTAGAATGTGAATAGTTTTGGATCCATGTTTGGATGTGTTTTTAGTATTCCAACTGAAGTTTCAAATTTGTCTTTAATTTTTAGGGCTTTACCTTTGCTTATTGCTTTGATTTGTTGAATATTCTTTGTTTTGTAATCAATTAGTGCGATTGGTGTGTCATTGATTGTTCTGAATGCATCTCTTCTGCTTGTGTGCATTTTTCTTGTTTTTGTTGCTGGAGAAATTGCACACTTGTCATCTGATGTTGAATCGTGCATGCATATTGCAACTCCTGTAAATCCTGATTTTGTGATGTATTCTGTTGCACAGATTAGGTTCATTGCTGCATCTGAGCTACCTCTATCTGATGATCTTTGTGAGCCTACTATTAGGATAGGGATGTTTGTTTCTTCAACTGCAAAGGCTAGTGCTGCTGCTGTGTAGCCTAATGTGTCTGTGCCTTGTGTTAGAATGATTCCATCTGATTTTGAGTGTTTTTTTATTGCTTTTAGGATTTTTTGGTAATCAGTGAACATCATGTCTTCTGACATCATTTCTGAAACAAGTTCAGTTTTGATGTTTGCTATTTTTTCTAGTTCTGGAACCATTTCAACTAGATCTTCTGGTGTGAAGTGTGCTTTTACACCACCTGTTTCATAGTCAACTTTTGATGCTACTGTTCCACCTGTGTGTAGGATTGTAATTGTTTTTTTGCCTTTTTTATGTGTGTGTTTTGGCAAATTCTTTTTCTTTTCTTTGAAAGCTTTGATTACTTTTGTTGATTTAATGTGTTTTTTAAGAATTCCAACATTGTAACCAGTATCTAATTTTATGAAAATCTTTTCTTTTGTAGAATTTGGCATGTAAATTCCTGTTAATTTTTTATCAATTGTGTTAATTAGAACTTTGTCACCTGATTTCATATTGTTTTGTATGTTGATAGTGTTTAAATAATTTTTCTTTGTTCTGCTAAAAAGTTTTTAGAAAAATGCTTGATTTATATTCTACAGAATAATAAAGTTTAAATACCTGAACCAGGTGTATAATAATAAGTTAATTGATTTTGGCGAATCAATATTATAAGTCTTTTGGCGAAGACGATTTCTTAATGAGAGTATAGGCTAAACTTGTTTATAAGTTTATATATAGTTGAGACTATGCTTCTGATAAAATTCAAAAAAAAAATGGGGGATATAAAAAAATGGAATTTTTAGTAAAAAATGCATTAGAAAATGCAAACACACAGACAGAAGAGGTAGAAATAGGAAAAGCAAATATTAAGGTTATTGGAGTGGGTGGTGGAGGAGGAAATGCAACAAATTGGTTGTATAAAAAAGGTGTTCAGGGAGCTGAGATAATTGCTATGAATACTGATAAACAACATCTTGATCTTATTGAAGCTGATAAAAAACTTTTGATTGGAAAAAATCTTACAAGAGGTTTAGGTTGTGGTGGTTTTCCACAAAAAGGATGTGAATCTGCACAAGAAGAAATTTCTGAAATTAGAAAGTTTGTAGCTAATACTGATATGGTTTTTGTATGTGCTGGTATGGGTGGTGGAACTGGAACTGGTGCAGTTCCTGTAGTAGCAAAAACTGCAAAAGAAGCAGGTGCAATTGTTATTGGTTGTGTAACAATGCCCTTTAAAATTGAAAGAGCTAGAATTGATAAAGCAGAATTTGGATTACATCAATTAAGAGATGTATGTGATACTGTAATTGTAATTGATAACAATAAGTTGGTACAGATTGCTGGTAATTTGCCTGTACAACAAGCATTTGCAGTTGCAAATGAATTAATCTCAACTATGATTAAGGGAATTGTAGAAATTATTGCAGTACCTTCTTTGGTAAACTTAGATTACGCTGATGTAAAAGCAATTATGTCAAATGGTGATGTTTCAGTGATTGGAATTGGTGAAGCAGATACAACAAATAGAGTTGAAGAAGCAGTGAGAAGAGCTTTAGATAATCCATTGTTGGATGTAAGTTATAACGGAGCAACTGGTGCATTAATACATGTGGCTGGAGGCCATGATTTAAAGCTAGATGAAGTGAGTAAAGCAGGAGATATGATTACTGAGGCTTTGGACCAGGATGCGAATGTTATTTGGGGAGCAAGGATTTCAGATGACATGAAAGGGAAAGTTAGAGTTATGACAATTATTACAGGCGTGCAATCCCCATACATTTTAGGCAAAGGAAGTGAAAGACAAAGGGAAGCCCAAGCAGTTGCTGTGTCAAGAGAGCTTGGGATTGACCTAGTTTAAATTTATTTGGGACTATATCCCCAAAAACCCCCACTCTTGGCTAGCATCCGATGATGCTAGCCTTGAATTCTTTATTCTTTTAACCCAAACTTTTATATAAGAATCTAGATTCTTAAATTGCAATGAAAAAAGTTAATTGTACTGATTGTGGTTCTGAATTTGAAGTTTATGATTCAAAAAATATTAGTATTCCTGTTTTTAGATGTGAAAAGTGTTTGAAAAGAAGATGAATTCATTATTATTAATTTGGTTAAGTTTTATGTGTTGTTTAGTTATTATTTATTTGTTGAGATGGTTCTGGAAAAAATAAGGAAAGTTATTTAAATCTAGTATACTGTAGTATATGTATGAAAGTAAAAGAGGTAGAGGCTTATATAATTAAGAATTCTAGAGGAGAAAGTGCTATTGAAGTTAGAGTGAATAAAAAGTTTGTAGCTGCTGCTCCTTCTGGTGCTTCAACTGGGAAGTATGAAGTGTCTGCTTTTCCTAAAAAAGGGATTAAGTTTGCTATTAATTCTGTTAATAATTACAAAGGATTGAAAGGAATGAAGTTTGAAACTTTTGAAGACTTGGCTTTTTTTGATGATTTTATTTCATCTTGGGGTGCTGATACTGTTATTGCAGTACAATTAGCTATACTGAAAGCTATGTCTGGGAACAAAATTTGGAAATTTTTGAATCCTAAAGCTAAGAAATTTCCAACTCCTTTAGGCAATTGTATTGGTGGTGGAATGCATACTAAAAAGCAAGGTGAAGATGTGCAGGAATTTCTTTTAATGCCTTCTGGTAAAACTTTTGAAGAGAAGATGGTATTGAATGATTATGTTTATAGAAAGATTGGTAAAGCTTTAGGAACAAAACAGAGGACTGATGAGGGAGCTTTTATGCCAAACATGACTGACACTGAGATTTTTGATTTTCTTTATGAATTTTTGAACAATTATGAAAATACTTTGCATTCAAGAGTGAAGTTTGGGATAGACTTAGCTGCAAGTAGTTTGTGGAATGGTAAGTTTTACACATACAAAAGTTTTGCACCAGAGAAAAAATTAAATAAATTTATTAGAGAAGATCAAATTGATTATATTAATGAGTTAATAAGAAAGTATAAATTAGCTTATGTTGAAGATCCAATGCAAGAGAATGATTTTGTAGGATTTTCTATGATTAATAAGAAAACTTTGGTTTGTGGTGATGATTTGATTGTTACTAATCTTGATAGAATGAAAGAAGCTATTAGAAATGATGCTGTTAATTGCGTTATAATTAAACCTAATCAGATTGGTAGTTTGACTAAAACAAAAGAGGTTGTTGATTTGGCGCATAAGATGGATATTAATACTGTTATATCTCATAGGTCAGGTGAAACAATGGATGCTTCTATTGCACACTTGGCTGTTGCATGGAGCATTCCATATATTAAAACTGGAATTTATGGTGCTGAAAGGAGAGTAAAATTAAAGGAGTTGGTGAAAATTGAGCAAGAAATCAAAGGTTAAAATTGGATTGGCTCTTGGTGGTGGAAGTGCTAAGGGTATGAGTTACATAGGTTTGCTTAGAGTGTTTGAAAAACATAAAATCCCTATTGATTTTATTTCTGGAACTAGTATTGGTGCTTTGATTGGTGGATTGTATTGTGCTGGATATTCTCCTGATGAGATGGAGAAAATAATTTTAAAATTGAATTGGAAAAAGATGCTTGACTTTAATGACTTTGGAAATGGTTTGATTAGAGGGAATAAAATTGAAAAATGGTTGAGAAAGATGTTGAAAGGTAAACAGTTTAAAGATCTTAGAATACCTTTTGCTGCATCTGCTGTTGATATACATAATGGTGAAGAAGTAATTTTTGAACAAGGTGATGTTGCAAAAGCTATACATGCAAGTATTGCAATCCCTGGTGTTTTTTCTCCTGTTCCAATTGGACATAGACATTATGTGGATGGTGGTGTTGTTGATCCAGTGCCTGTTGGTATTTTAAGAAGAAAAAGAATGGATAAAATTATTGCTGTTAGTTTGTCTACTCCTGCAAAAAGGTTGAGGAGGAGAAGTATCCCTGAAAATGTAAAAGGACCATTTATGCAAGTGTTTTTAGAATCTGGTGTTGAAAATCTTAAAAAGTATATGAAAAGTGAACATATTTTGCCTGGGTCTGTGCTTTGGTTTTTAACTCCTGGTAGAGTTGAAAAGTTTAGTACTAATAATTTCCCTCCTGTTTTTAGAATTGTTTTAAGATCTTATCATTTAATGTTTAATGAGCTTGCAATTCTTAGGATGGCTGAGCATAAACCTGATGTTATTATTAAACCTAAAGTTTATGATATTGAATTGTTTGATTTTCACAAGTTTAAGAAGTGTATCAAAAGGGGAGAGAGTGCTGCTTCTAGAAGGATTGGTGACATTGAGAAGTTATTGAAGTAGAGAAATTTTTATAAATGATAAAGGGTTCTGTTTTGTTATGAAAATACAAATTATAAATGATAAAAATGAAGTAACTGAGCTTAGTGAAAATGATACTGGAAATTTTGTTCAAAATTTAAAAAGTGTTGTTACTGCATTAACAGAGATTCAGACAATCAGTGCGAATTCAGAGATTGGTTCTGATCAAATAAGTCAAATTAATAGTAAAGCTGCAGATGCTCGGGCAAATATGCTTAAAAAAGTTGCTAGGTCTCTTGGTGTTAAGTTAGATTAAGAACAAAAGTTTTATAAACAGTTAATTGTTTTGCTTAGGAATATGACTGAAGAATTTTTAACACCATTGGAAAATTACCTTAAAGTAGGGTTACATATTGGTACTAAGTTTCGTACTAAATACATGGCTCCTTTTATCTACAAGGTTAGGCCTGATGGTTTAGCTGTTCTTAATGTTCAGAAGATTGATGAAAGAATTGGAGTTGCTTCTCAGTTTTTATCACAGTACGAACCTGAAGATATTATGATTGTTTCTAGAAGGGAAAATGGTTGGCAAGCTTTGAAGTTGTTTGCTGAAGTTACTGGTGTTAATGTTATCACAGGAAGGTATAGGCCAGGTCTTTTGACTAATTCTCAATTAGAGGATTTTAAAGAAATTAAGCTTTTGATGGTTGTTGATCCTTTACCTGACAAGAATGTTGTTAAAGATGCTCAAGTTATGGGTATTCCTGTTATTGCCTGTTGCGATACTAACAATGAGGCTAATAATGTTGATTTGGTTGTTCCTTGTAATAACAAAGGTAAGAAAAGTTTAGGTTTATTATTCTATGTTCTAGCTAAAGAGTATTTGAAAGCTAGAGGTTTATTGAAGGATGGGGAAGATATTAAGATTCCTTTGGACAAATTTATTGAAGATTAGTTTTATTAAGTTTTATTGTAGGGTCAGTATAAGCTTTGACTACTTTGTTGGATCTCTTGGTTCTGATTCATAAACACCAAGTTCTAAAGTGCCTTCTTGGTATCCTTTTAATCTGTCTACTTCATCACCCATTCTGTCTACTAGACTTTGTGTATCTCTAAGTATTCTAACATTTTCTTCTACACTCTCAGATGTACATCTTCTTAGGACATTATTTTTAGAGACAATCATGTCTGGGTTGTGACCTGGTATTGCTTCTAACTCGGCTATGTAACATCCTTCAGTTTCATAACCTTTACAACTGTTGCAAATTTTGGGTTTGTATGCCATTTTTTAATATTCCTTGTGCTGCAATTATTCCTGTTGCTGCTGCACCTACAATGTTTCCAGAAACACCTGCGCCATCACCTGTTGCATATAAATTTTTAATCTGTGTTTGCAAGTATTTATCTGTTTTAATTTTTGATGATCTTAATTTGATTTCAGGTGCGTACAATAAAGTGCCACCAGAATAAATCCCTGGCATAACTCTTTCGAGTTGTCTTAAACCTTCTATGATGTTTGTTACAACTCTGTGTGGGAATGCCATTGAGATGTCACCTGGCACTACATCTTTTAGTGTTGGTTGAACATAACTTTTGTTGATTCTTTCCCAAGTGCTTCTTCTTCCTGCTCTTAAATCTGCTAATCTTTGAACAATTGGTTTGCCTCCACCAATTGTGTTTGCTAGTTTAGCGATACTTTTAGCATACTTTGTTGTATTTTCAACAGGTTCTGTTAGTTTGATTTCTGTTACAAATGCAAAGTTGCTGTTGTTAGATCCATAATCAGAGTTACTGTGGCCGTTTACGCAAACAAAACCATCATAGTCTTCTATTGCTACCATGCCTCGAAAACATGGGCAGAATGTCCGCATAACGTCGTCATATGAAGGTGTTCTAATCATAAAAATTGCTTCATACATCTCTTTTGAGTATTCTCGCATAACTCCTTCTGGGAATTCTACTCTTACTCCTACTTCAACTTTTTCAAATGCATAGTCAAGTCCATGCTTTTTTGCGATTGTTTGCATCCATTGTGCATTGAATCTTCCTGGTCCAAGTATTATACTTTTTCCAAGAATGTTTCCTCCATTTGCAATCACACCTTTACAAATTCCTTCTTCAACTATTATATCACTTACAATGCATTCTGTTTTGATTTCTATACTTCTTTCTCTTAAGAATTTTTCAAAGTTTGCAATTACTTGTGGTAGTTTGTCACTTCCAACATGTCTAATTTTTCTTACATACAAATGAATTCCATTTTTTGTGCATCTGTCAACAAGTGCTTGTGTTTTTTCTGTATCTTTTGGATAGTATTCTGCAACAACACCAAAGTCTGTAAATATTTTGTCAACATAGTCTAAATATTTTTGATATTCATCTTTTGTGTAAAGATGTAACATTTTTTCGTGGCTCAAACATGGAGTGAAGTGTAATTTTCCATCAGAAAATGTTCCTGCGCCACCAATGCCACACATGACTTCGTGTTTTTGTCTGTGTTCAATGCTTTTTCCTTTTTCTAGAATTAAAATTTTTAGGCTTGGATTCTTTGTAGTCAATTCATATGCTGCGAATAAACCTGCTGGTCCTCCCCCTACGATTATAACATCATACATAATTTTTTTAATATTTGTTTTGTTTATAAGAATTTATGTTAAGATTTGTATAAAATATTGTATGTCTCTGAAGTAAGTTTCTAAGTCTTGGAATACTGGGTAGCCTGATGCACAGAGTACATTGTTTGCAACTACACATCCTGAAAATGTTGCTGATGCTAGTAAGCCTTTGTCTCCAATTTTCATTTCTTTTACTGGTTCTGCTCTATTAAGACATGCCATTGAAGCAAAGAATAAACCATAAAGAACAAGTTCGTGTGTTGCAATTCCTGGAGTTAGTCCAAACTCTTCAATAAAAGGTTTCATTGTTCCTGATTCTTCTAACTTTGGGTTGTGCATGTTAACATAAGTTGATAATGAGTCAGAGAATCTTCCTAGAACTGCTAAAGGTATATATGGACTTTCGGTTGCTTTTTGTATTATCAGTCCACCTAAACCCATTTTTATATATAATATACTTTGTAGGTTTAAAAAAGTTTATGTAGTAGAAATGTTTATTAAGGTTGTTGGCTTGTATTTTTTTATGAAGAAGGCTGTGTTGTTTGATCTTGATAATACTTTGTATGATTATGATAAGCCTCACAAAAAAGCTTTGAAAAATGTTTATCGAGTTTTGAAAAAACATGTTAAGATTTCTTTTCCTAGGTTTTTGTTGCTCTTTGGTTTTGCTAAAAGGGAAATTCATCGAGAGTTGGCTGGGACTGCTGCTGCGCATAATAGGATTTTGTATTTTCAAAGGTTGATTGAGAAAACTGAGAGTACTGT
This sequence comes from archaeon, assembly GCA_018653605.1. GTDB lineage: Archaea > Nanobdellota > Nanobdellia > SCGC-AAA011-G17 > GW2011-AR17 > JABHYY01. The sequence goes on along the minus strand of JABHYY010000018.1, from coordinate 13,229 downwards.
TGATCCTGGGTTGAATCTTCTTTTGTATAATGCTTATTGGGATTGTTTGTTGAAAAATATGAGGTTGAGGCCTGGTGCTTTGGATGTGTTGAAAGAGTTAAAGAAAAAAGGTTTGAAAGTTGCTATTGTTTCTGATCTGACTACTAATATTCAGTTACGAAAGTTGAAAAAGTTAAATATTGGAAAGTATATTGATGTTCTTGTTACTTCTGAAGAAGCTGGTAGTGAAAAGCCTCATCAGATTATGTTTTTGTTGGCTTTGAATAAGCTTAGGTTGCGACCGCATGAAGCTATTATGGTTGGTGACAATTCTATAACTGATATTGAAGGTGCTAATTCTGTTGGAATGGATACTGTTCTGTTGAAAAGAGGGATCTTGGCTAAAGTTAGTAAAGAAGATTATAGAAAGCCTAATTATGTTGTGAAGGGGATTCCTGGTGTGCTGAAGATTTTGGAAAAAGTTTAAATTTTTTAACTAATTAAGCTATACTATTTTCAATTAATTCAAACATGCCATCTGTATTTTCAAGCACATCTTCTATTGAACCACAAATATTACAAGCTAAATCAAATTCACAAGTTGGACAGATATAATCATTTCTATCTAAATATTCTTCAGGGAAATTAGGGTCTTCTTTACATAATTCTTGATCTGCTGTAGCTCTAAAAGCCTTTGTTGCAATAATTAATTGTTTTATACATTCAATTGAAGTTTGAAATGAAGAATAAATAGCTTTTTTGTCTTGGAGATTATCAATATTCCCAAATATATGTTTTCTACTAATACAAGCGGGTTCAGGGTAAGTCATTTCTCCATCAGTTCGTATAAGTAAACCTTCTATTTCTATTGTAGATTTTAAAATTAGTGCTGACATTGCAGGACAGATACTCTCTTCATCGGGAGAACCTTTAGATGCAAGAATTTTATTCACTTTAATCAGTTTGTTATCCAAAAAAATGTGTGTTGGTTCAACTCCTGTTCTTCCTACACAAGTAATTTCATATTCAAATGGTCTATCCTTAACTCCAAAACTCCATTCAAAAGTTTCAGATTCACAGAAAGGCAAAAAATGAGCAGGGATTTTTGATGCTATTTGTTCAAAGTAAGATAAAGCTGGTATTTGTTGTCCTTCTACTTCAATTGTATAAGTGGAAATATCTATTCCTATTGAAGCAAGGATTTGTCTTTGCATTTCTATGAACTTATAGGGATCACTTTCAAATTGTTGATCTAAAGTCATAGTTGTAAAAATAGTAGGGTTGTTTAATCTTCTTCTTGCTAAAGGGTCTCCATTTGTATCTTTTACTAATTGTTCAAGAGCCTTAGTTCTTTGTGGAGCTGATGCTTTAAATTGTTGCAAAAGTTCTAAAAATTCAGTTTCATTACTTTCAGGATGATAACTCATTTCAACATCTAATTTTCCTTGCATATGTAGATATATCATAAGTTGTACATTATGTTGATATTTTGAAGGTACTTTTACAGAAGTAATTATTCCAGGTGTTAATCCTTTATTTTGAATAGATTCTATTATATCTCCTAATTGGGGATGTAAGAGTGGTTCACCTCCGATAAGGGTTACCATATTGGCATTTGTATAATCTTTTATCCAATTGATTCTTTGATTTACAATTTCAATTGGAACATGTAAACTTGTTGGGCCTACAGATCCGGCTTTGTAACAATAGTTATTACAGTTTCCATAACAACGATCTGTGATTTCTAAAAGAGTAGATCCATCTTCAATTTTAATTAAACTTGGAGTCATAATTTTTAAATTTTAAACAGATTATATAATATTTATTATAGAAGAAATATTATTTTCTAGCTTTTATTTATGTTAGACAAAAGTAATCCTGGGCCCGCCAGGACTCGAACCTGGGACATCCTCCTTGTAAGGGAGGCATCATCTGTGGACTTTAAAGAAAGTCTTCAAAGTTAGCCACTAGATCACGGGCCCTCTTGCATATTAGTTGATAATCCTTCTTTTAAATATCTTTCTATTTCTTTTGATTTTGGAACTACTCCTTTCATTTTGAAATAATTATACTTTAGAAGATGTTTCTTATTAGAACTACTAATTTCTCTAAAAAATTTATTTACTTTTTTTGTTCCAATCATGTAGAGTCTGTTTTTGGATTTTTTTACTTCAATACCTACTTCTTCAAATGCTTTTTGAGTGCTCTTTAAAAGATTTTTATCTGTTATAGATATTTCAAGGATAATCTTAGCACCTTTATGTGGATATATTGATCCATCTGTGTCAAACAATCCTCTAATGCATCTTTTTAATTTTTTTTTATCTATAAAAAAATATTTTGGTATTTCTAAAAAGCCTTGTTTTTTTTTGCCTAATGGGAAACCTATATCTCTAAGAAAAATTGCAATTTTTTTGCAATAAATTACACACCTGATATCCTTTCCTTTTTTTGAATAATAAATTTTTGGAATTATATTAAAAATTCTTTTGCAAATGTTTGTTATATATCTGGTGAGATAATCTTGATCTAGAATACTATCTCCACTTATACAAATGCCTGATAGATCCTTATATATACATCCATCCCCAAGTAATGAACCATAAAATTCTATTAGTTCTAGTGATTCTTTATTAGGTAATTTTAATAAATTTTCATGTTTTGATTTTTTCCCCTTTTTTTGACCCCAGTAAGGCTTCTTAATTTTTATCCCATCTATATCTTTAATATTTAGATTAGGGTATAATTTTATTATTTTTTTAAAAATCGATATTGGAATTGTACTACCTTTTCTAATCCAACTCACTCTGATGGTATCTTCTGATACTTTAAAATTTTGAGCAAGTTCTTTCCATGTGAGATTTTTTTCTTCTTTTATTTTTAAAATAATTTCTTTAATTAGTTTTTTTTCAACAGATATTCTTTTTTCTATTATTCTTCCATCTCTTGTTTTTTGCATGTTTTGTTAAAGGGTCCTTATTTATTTAAATCTTTTCATATGCACTAGATCATAGGTATAATATGGCTTCTTTGCTAATAAAAGTAAGCACTTTAACCAAAATGTTTATATACACATAAAATTCTTGTCCTTTTATTCATATTAATGGAGGATGAATTATAATGGCAGATAAAACTACAGAAGCTGTTGCAAGGCTTATGAAAGAACCTACTCAAATTAGAAATATTGGAGTAGCAGCTCACATTGATCACGGGAAAACTACTTTTTCTGATAATTTGTTAGCAGGTGCAGGTATGATCTCTGAAGAATTAGCAGGTAAACAACTTGCTTTAGATTTTCACTCTGATGAGCAAGAAAGAGGAATCACTATTGATTCAGCAAGTGTATCTATGGTACACAGTTGTGATGATAAAGATTTTTTAATTAATTTAATTGATACACCAGGACATGTTGATTTTGGTGGAGATGTTACTCGAGCTATGAGAGCTGTTGATGGTGCTATTGTACTTTGTTGTGCTGTTGAAGGAATTATGCCTCAAACTGAAACTGTTCTTAGACAGGCTTTGAAAGAATTGGTTAAGCCAGTTTTGTTTATTAACAAAGTTGATAGATTAATCAAAGAAGTTAAATTAACACCTGAAGCAATGCAGAAAAAGTTTATGGCAATTATTGATGATGTTAATGGATTGATTGCAAAGATTGCACCTAAAGGGTATGGTGAAAAGTGGCAAGTTTCTGTACAAGATGGTTCTGTTGCTTTTGGTTCTGCTTATCATAATTGGGGGTTGTCATTTCCTTACATGCAGAAGCATGGTTTAACTTTCAAGGATGTTATTGATGCGTATGAAAATGATGATTTTAAAGGATTAGCAAAAAAAGCTCCAATTCATCAAGTTGTTTTAGATATGGTTATTGAGCATCATCCAGATCCAAAAGTCTCTCAAATATATAGGATTCCAAAAATTTGGCATGGTGAAATTGATACTGATGTAGGAAAAGCTTTAATGGATTGTGATCCAAATGGTCCTGCTGCAGCGTCAGTAATTAAAATTGTTGTTGACAAGCATGCTGGTGAAGTTGCAACTTGTAGATTGTTTTCTGGAACACTTAAACATGGACAGGATGTTTACATGGCAATGGCTAAAAAGAATGTTAGACTGCAACAAATTTCTATCTATAAAGGTGCAAAAAGAGTTTCAATGGAAGAAGTTAATGCTGGTAATATTGTTGGTTTGGTTGGTTTGAAAGGTGTTTTCTCAGGAGAGACTGTATCTACTGTTGAATCTATGGAACCTTTCGAAGCTATTAAACACATTTTTGACCCTGTTATTACAAAAAGTATTGAAGCAACATGTGCTGCTGATTTACCAAAGTTGATTGAAATTTTGAAACAGGTTGGTAAAGAAGATCCAACTATTAAAATTGAAATTAATGAAGAGACTGGTGAAAACCTTATGTCTGGTATGGGTGAGTTACACTTAGAAGTTATTGAAAATAGAATTAAAACTGAAAAAGGATTGGTTGTAAAAACTTCTCCACCTATTGTTGTATACAGAGAGACTGTTATGAAGCCATCAGGCCAGTTTGAAGGAAAATCTCCTAACAAACATAACAAGTTATATTTTACTGTTGAACCATTGGATGAAGCACTTTTCGATGCTGTTAAAGCTGGTGACTTGTCTGAAGGTAGAATTAGGAAAAAAGACAAGGTTATTTTTGAAAAATTAACTGAACTTGGAGTTCCTGCAAAAGATTCTAAAAAGTATGCAGATATCTTTAATGGAAATATGTTAGTTGATGGAACAAGAGGTATTGTTCATATTGGAGAGATCATGAGTATGGTTATGGATGGTTTTGAAGATGTTATGAAAGGTGGTGCATTAGCAAGAGAACCTTGTTCAAAAGTTATGGTTAGGTTAAAGGATTGTAAGTTGCACGAAGATGCTATCCACAGAGGACCTGCACAGATGTTGCCTGCAATTAGAGATGGTATTAGGACTGCAATGAATGATGCTAAGCCTAGCTTGTTAGAACCTATTCAGGAAATGTTGATTGAAGGACCTACTGAATCTATGGGTGAAATTTCTAGATTAATTCAGAACAAGAGAGGACAGTTGTTGAACATGGATCAAGAGGGTGAAAGTTTAAGTGTTCGTGCTGCATTGCCTGTTGCTGAAATTTTTGGTTGGTCTTCTGACTTAAGGTCTGCTACTAGAGGAAGAGGAAGTAGTTTTATTGTTGACCAGAAGTTTGAGAAGTTGCCTGAAAGTTTAGCTCCAAAAGTTGTAGGTAAGATTCGTCAACGAAAAGGTTTGAAGCTTGAGTAAAGCTTTTTTTAATTTTTTTATTTAAAAAATTTCTTCCTAAAATTTTATATAGTAGTTATTTTAAATCTCTTTTTATGGATGGAAAAAATACTGGACTTTTGGAAAGAGATTTAGGGAAAGTTATTGAAAGCATTAATCTTATTTTTGATGGTAAAAGTCCTAATTATTTTGCTGATTATGATTCTAAACTGAAGGGATATAATTGGATTGATTTAGGCAATGAAGGTTCTCATAAAGCAAGTTTTGGTCATATTAATGGTCATTATAGAATGTTTTGGGAGACTAGGTATGCATTAGAAAGTGCTTTGAAAGTTGTTAATGGTGAACCTTTAACTAATCAAGATAGGTTTAACTTGGATAGTGCTTTTCTTAGATTTATGGGTGCTCCTGAATATGTTATGCAACATGCTCAAAATGGTTTTGAAATGGAAGAGGGAATGACAGGGTATGTACATACTTCTACTCATAAGTTTAATGCTCTTTTCAAGGAAATGGGTCCTGAGCAAACTTGTAAATTTAGAATTGCTTTTTATCTCTATGGAAATTTTGAACTAGGTTATGATAAACATGTAGAATTGAGTGAAGGACAAATAAAAAAATTTACTCGTGTTCTTTAAATTTTTTACAAATATCTTTTACTTCTTGTTCTCTATCTTTTGGTAGAATTAGTGTAACTTCATCTGTTTGAACTATAATTAAATTGTTAACACCGACAGTAGCAATTGGGTTTTTAGCGAAAACAATATTGTCTTTGGAGTCAATGTTAACAAACTTGCCTTGTACTATATTACCATTTTCATCTTTTTCTCGCATTCTTTCTAATGATAAGTAAGAGCCAACATCATCCCAAGGAAATTCTCCTCTAACCATTACTAGCTTTTTTGATTTTTCTGCAATTGAAAAGTCAATTGAGATTGATTCCATGTTTTCAAACTCTTTTTCTTTGTCACCTGAATTGTGAATGTTCATTAATGAAGTATAAATGTCTGGTTTGTAAATTTTAAGTTCATCTAGCATTGTTTGTGCTTTGAAAATAAACATGCCTGAGTTCCAAAGATAATTTTCATCTTGTAGGAATTGTTTTGCTGTTTCTTTGTTTGGTTTTTCTTTGAATTCTTCGACTAGGAATGCATCTTTGTATCTTTCACCTTGCTTGATGTAACCAAATCCTGTTGAAGGGTATGTTGGTTTTATTCCAATGATTGCAATCTTGTCTTGTTTTGCAAGTTCGATTGCTTTTTTTACATGGTTTAAGTAAAGTTGTGGATTTTTGTAAACATGATCTGCTGTTTCAATGAAAATGATTGCTTCTGGATCTTTTTTTATTAATTCTACACAAGCTAAACCAATGCATGCTGTTGTGTTTCTTGCGCAAGGTTCTATTATGTATTTTGAAGGAACAATTTTTTCTATTTTGTCTGCAAGTTTTTGGTTTGTTGCAATGTAAATGTTTTCTTTTGGAAATAAAGGTAGAAGTCTTTCAATTGTTTCTTGAATAAGTGGTTTGTTTGTAATTAAAGAAAGACACTGTTTTGGATTTTCTGTTGTTGATAAGGGCCAAAATCTTGTCCCAGAACCACCTGCCATGATGACTGCGTATTGCATCCACTATACTGTGTGTCAATGCTTTTTAAATTTAATGAATTAGAGAGGGAGAATATATTTAAACTATGGTGGCTTGGTTATTGTTATGCCATTAGATGTTGATTTTCTTATGGGTGAGGGTGTTGAGGTTGAAGAAGGTGTAACTATGGCTTCTGATTGGACTGAAAATGCATTTAGAGAAATTCTTCAATGTCTTGAAGATTATGTTGGTTATCCTTGTTCTCGAAAGTTAATGGCTTCTTCTATCATCCTAGATTATGATTCTGATCAAAGAGAATTGTATAAAAAATTAGTTTTAAGGTCTGTTCCTCCTGGTGGAGATCGTAATTTTCCTGTTAGTTGTTATGCTTCTATTGACACTTTAAGAAGTTGTTTTGATAAAAGAAGTCATGATCTTGTTGCTTGAGGTCTGAACCACTTTGCACATTATCACCAAAACCTTTATAAATCCCTGCCTTTTTTTATCCCTTTAATAATTAACTTAAAGAGAGGAGGAAGTTAAAAAAATGGCAAAAGAAAAACCACATGTTAATATAGTGTTCGTAGGTCATGTTGATCATGGTAAATCCACTACTGTAGGTAGATTGTTCTATGATTCAGGTATGATTGGCGAACAGGAAATGAGAAAGCTAAAAGAAACAGCTCAGGAAGTTGGTAAAGCTGGATTTGAATTCGCTTTTGTAATGGACAATTTAAAAGAAGAAAGAGAAAGAGGAGTTACAATCGATCTTATGCATAAAAAGATGGTTACAGATAAGTTTGAATATACTGTTATTGATGCTCCTGGACACAAAGATTTTATCAAAAATATGATTACTGGCGCTTCTCAAGCTGATATTGCTTGTTTAGTTGTTGCTGCATCTGAAGGTATTATGGCTCAAACAAAAGAGCATATGTTCTTGTGTAGAACAATGAATGTTAAGCAATTGGCTATTATTGTAAACAAGATGGATGTAATTAATTATGATGAAGCTAAGTTTAATGGTGTAAAAGATGAAGTTAGCAAATTGATGCAACAAGTTGGTTACAAACCTGACGAAGTTCCATTTATCCCAATTAGTGCTATCAAAGGTGACAATGTTGTTAAGAAGTCAGAAAATCTGCCTTGGTACAAAGGTCCAACTTTGAGAGAGCAGTTAGATTTATTTACTTTACCTGAAAAGCCAACTGGTTTACCGTTAAGGTTACCTATTCAGGATGTATATAACATCACAGGTATTGGTGTTGTTCCTGTTGGTAAAATTGAATCTGGAGTAATGAAGATTGGTGACAAAGTTATTGTAGTTCCTGCAAGAGAAGGTACTGGTGTAACTGGTGAAGTTAAGTCAATTGAAATGCATCACGAACAAGTTCAGCAAGCTGAACCTGGTGACAATATTGGATTTAGTGTAAGAGGAATTGGTAAAAAAGATATTGCACGAGGAGATGTACTTGGTACAACTGCTGATGTTCCAACTATTGTTAAGGAATTCACTGCACAGATTGTTGTGTTGAATCACCCTAGTGTTGTTACTATTGGTTATACACCTGTATTTCACATCCACACTGCACAAATTGCTTGTAGATTCGATGCAATCTTAAAGAAATTGAATCCTGCAACTGGTGAAGTAATGGAAGAAAATCCAGACTTTATTAAGAATGGAGATGCAGCTATTGTTAGGTTAATTCCTACAAAACCTTTGGTAATTGAAAAACAATCAGAAATTCCACAAATGAGTTCATTTGCGATTAGGGATGCTGGTCAAACAGTTGCTGCAGGAAGATGTATTGACTCTGTAAAGAAGTAAATCTTCTTTTTTTTATTTTTTTAAAAAAACAAAAGGGAAAAAAACATGCAAAAAGCAAGAATAAAACTAAGCAGTACTGATATTAATAAGATCAATGAGATTAGTTCTAGTATTAAAGCGATTGTAGGTAAAACAAAAGTTAAGATGTCTGGTCCAATAACCATGCCTACAAAAAAGTTAAAGATTACTACTAGAAGAAGTCCTGATGGTGAAGGTAAGGCTAGTTTTGATAATTTTGAAATGAGAATTCATAAGAGGTTGATTGATTTAGGTGTTGATGAGAGAGCTTTAAGATTAGTTATGAGAGTTCCTATACCTGAAAATGTTAATATTTCTATTGAACTTTTAGAGTAAGTTTTTTAAAGTTGTATGATCTCAACTAATTATGCACTTTATTAGAGAATATCATTTGAGGTCATTATTTTCAAGAGAATTGTTTGAAATATATTTCTTATTAGCAATGAGATCTTTGTCATTGTCTTTGATTGGTATTTTTTTACCTTTGTATTTGTTTGTTGAATTGGCTTATAGTTTTAATCAAGTTATTTATTTTTACATTGCATTTGTTTTATTATTTGGTATAGGGCAGTTTATTGCAACTAAAGTTGTGTCTAGGTTTGGTACTAAACATTCTATGGTTGCTAGTATTCCTTTGTTGATCATTGCTTTGATTTTTACAATGTATTTAGGAGATTTCCCTTCTTTATTTTATTTAGCTGCTCTTTTTCATGGGATGCATGCTGCTTTTTTTTGGGTTGGATTTCATATTGATGCTGTATTGCAAGGGAAGAAAAGAGATTTTGGTAAAGAGTCTGCAATTATTAGTGCTGTTGCAATGTTGCCTTCTGTTGTTGGGCCTATTGTTGGTGGTTTAGTTTTGTTATTCTTTAGTTTCAAAGTTTTATTTGTTATGTCCCTTTTTGCTATTTCTATTTCTTTTATTCCTTTATTATTTTCAAAAGAGGTTTATGCTAAACATGATTTAGATATTAGTTCTTTTTTTGACAGAAAACATTTAAAATATTTCTTTGGATATTTTGCTCAAGGTGTTGGATATACTGCAGGAAGTGTTTTTTGGCCTTTGTTTATTTTTATAATTCTTGGTGAGTATATTTCATTAGGTATTTATGGAACTGTTGTTACATTGTTTATGGTGTTTGTTACTTTGGTTTTAGGGAAATTCTCTGATGAAGGTAAGAAAGGAATTATATTACGAATCTCTGCAATTTTTAATTCTGTCTTTTGGATTATGAAAGTTTTTGTTTCTACCTTTTCTCAAGTTTTTGTTATTGGTTCTTTGAGAAGTGTTGTTTTTCATGGTATTGAGGTTCCTTTCCTTGCAAAGACCTATACTAAAGCTAAGAAAAAACATATAGGTTTGTTATTGTTTAGGGAGACTGTGATTAGATTGGGCCAGTTAGCTTGTTTACTTTTGGTTCTTCTTGTTGGTAAATCTGAGGCTGCTTTTGTTGCAGCTGGTTTGTTGTCTCTAGTGTTTTTATTCTTTAGATAAAGTTTAAATAGTTGAATTCTTTATGTTTTATTATGTTTAAGAAGATTGAAAAATTATTATTACAAAGGTTTATTCTGAATCAAAAGAAGTATGTTTTGATTAAAAAGTTAAATTGTACTTTTTCTTCAATTTCAATTGTTGGTAGAATGGGTTTTATTATTGAAAGAGAGATTTCTGTTAATAAGAAAGTTTGTAAATCTCTTAGGAAATTAGGACCAAAGTATTCTAGGGTGGTTGAACCTGTTTATTCAAATTTACAAGAGATTAATAGGGCTCTTGTTGAAGAGAAGAAAGCTTTGTTTAAGATTAATTATTTTGCTTGGAGTTATTCTGTTTTGAGACCTTCTGTTTTGAAGGGTAGGGTTAGAAAATTTAAGAGTTTTTATGAGAATGAAATTGCTTTGAATAGGTTTTTTTTGGAAGAGAGTTTAGTTAAGTTTCTACCTAAGGCTTATAGGTTGGATAAGAATAAGTTAAAAAAATCTTTTGGTCTTTTGATTAAATTACAGGATGAAGTTCATAAGTTGGCTGGTTCTGTTGGAAATTCTAGGTTGGTGAAGTTGCATGCTAAGCATGTTTTGAAGCTTACAGGTAGGGTTAAGAAAACTGAGTTGTATGGTTTTGTTAGGAAGGATGTTAGTTTTATTACTGTGAAAGCTAAACATATGATTAAATTTCCTAAAGAGAATAGGATTGCTTATATGTTGGGAACATTTTATATTGTTTCACCTGGAACTTTTGAGTTGACTGGGGTTGTTTTATTCTTTAAGTATCTTGGACAGTATTCAATGTCTACTGTAAAGAAGTTGAAGAAGAATTCTTAATTGCAATAGTTGAAGGTGCTCTTCTGCCTACACATGGTCCATCTTTAACTTGGAAGCCTGCTTTTTGAAGATTATCTCTTACTATTCTTGCACATGAATATGTTGTTAAGATTGAATCTGGTTTCATTTTATTAAAAATTTCTTTAAAAAATTCAACTTCCCAAAGCTCTGGACATTTTTTAGGTGAGAAAGGGTCTAGAAATACTATGTCAAATTGTTCTTTGATTTCTTTTATTGTTTGTCTTGCATCACCTAGTATTAATTTTAAATCATAGTTTTCATCTTTGTAAACAAAATCTTTTGATAACTGTTTTATTATTTCATATTTGTCATCAATGTTGATTGTTTGTGATAGGTTTAGAATTTCTTTATCATTTTCTAGAGCTGTGATTTTAAGGTGTTTTGCTGTTTTGATTGCTGCATAAGAGTTGTATCCTAGTCCAAAGCATATGTCAAGGATTGCTTTGTTGTCAGAAACTTTTGAGGGCCCTACAAACTTTTTATAAGATTCTTCTAATGCACCTGAAATAGAATGATAGGTTTCATCATATTCTTTGTTGTGAAATGTTAAAGAATTATCTTTTGTCTTTACTAATTGCATTTTTTATGGTTTTGATTAGTTCTGTTTTTTTGCCAATTGTTGTGTCGATTATAATTATGTTGTGTTTGTTCTCTACTGCTTCTGTTAAACAAATGTCAAAGATTTCTGCATCTAGATTCTCTCTAACTTTACTTTGTGGGTATTTTCTTTTTTCTAATCTCTTCTTTAGTGTTTTTAGATCTGCTTTTGTTACAATACAGAAGTCTACATGTTTTGATTTTATGAAGTGTGACATGTGTGAATCAATGATTAAGTCTTTTTGTTCTTTTATGATGTTTTCAAGAATTTTGCTTAATTTTTTTTCATCAACTACATTAGTGTGTCTTTTTTTATCATAGGTTTCTATTAGGTCATGTTTGTCTATAACTTTGTTCACATCAAGGTACTTGTGTTTGATTGTTTTAGCTAGAGTTTTAGCTAGGATGGTCTTTCCTGTTCCTGGTGTACCTGTGAATAGTATTATCATTCTTTTTTTGAATTTTTGTGTGTTTATATATCTTTTCAAAAGATTTAAATAGGTGTATTTGCTGTAAATGAGTATGTATCAGAAAACACTTTCATTGTTTATTGCTTTAGTTGCTTTACTTTGTATTGGTTATGGAACTACTGGATTTTATTTAATGGATTTTGATGGAGCTATTTGTGCAGCAGATAGTGAGTGTACTGAAGGATCTTGTTGTGATGTTGGTGACTATGGTGTTTGTTCTTTAGATTGTGAAGCTATTGAAAATGCTGTTGTTGAAAGTTCTGGACAGATTAGTTCTTGGGAAGATACTGAGTATTATTCTAACACTAGAGATGTTACTTGGGATGCAATTTCACAAAATTATATTGCTATTAGCTTAGGTATTATTTTGCTTTTGATTATTATGATTATTGCTTATATTGAGTATAAGGAAGAGAAAGTAAAAAAGAAGAAGAAGAAAGTTGTTAAAAAGAAAGTTAAGCGTAAAAAAGCTAAGAAAAAATAATTATTCTTTATGTTGGTATTGTTCTATTAGGGTTTCTAATCCAGAAATAATTTCTGATCTGGTTCTATTATCTTGTTTGAGGTATATTGGAAGAAGTGCTTTCTGAGTCTCTTCATATAAAGATAGCCAAGCTCTTTGTTGTGGATTTAGTCTTTTAGGGATTAAGGGTTTTGATCCTCCTAATTTTTCATAATCTAATAAAAAATCCAGATTTGAATCATCACCTGAGAATTCATATAATTTCTTTGCACGTGCGGGTGAGAGACCTAGTTGTCCATTTAATCTGTGTGAAAAACCTCCTGGGTCCATTTTGAGATATTCTGCAGCATCTTGCAATTTTTTACCTTGGCCTTTAATGCTATCTTTAATTGCTCTTCCTTGTTCTTTTGATAATTTTTTGTAACTTGTCATTTCTTTAATTTTATTTTGATGGAATGATTCCTATTTTAGTATAAAACTCTTTAGGAGTTCCTTTAAACTCAGAGGCAATTGCTTCAGCACCAACTATAATCTTTTCAATGCTGTTTGTTGCAAAAAAGAGGACTCCTTCAGGTCTAGTAGATCTAGAAAATATATCTGGCGTTTCAAATCTATACTCTTTTTTATCAAAAGTAAATGTTTCTACATCGGGGTTACCTAAACCTATGGCTCCTCTTTCTGATT